>NZ_CP108510.1 GCF_035917275.1 Streptomyces sp. NBC_01237
GTCCCTACGCGCTGCGCGCGTAGCAGCGGGCCAGGCCCCTGCGGGGCCTGGCCGCTCCCGCTCCGCGTGAGCGGAGGCGGTTCACTGCGTTCACCGCCAGGTGGCACGCGCTCCGCGCCCGCCACCCAACCGCAGGGCAGGCGGCCCGCGTTGCGGGCCGGGGCCGGCCTCCGGCCGACCCGTGGCCTCCGCTGCGCTCCAGCCACCCCCCAGACCCCCTGTCAGCCCCAGTACAGCCAGGGGGTGGGTGGGCCACGCTCCGCGCGGCCCACCCACGGGCCTACGGCCCAAGCAGCAGCAAGGAGGAGGGGTGGTGGTGACGGGTGGTCGGGCGAGTGGCGCATCGCGGGGGCCGATCGCCCGCAGAAAGGGAGCGGACTGAGGGGG
Organism: Streptomyces sp. NBC_01237; assembly: GCF_035917275.1. Taxonomy (NCBI): domain Bacteria; kingdom Bacillati; phylum Actinomycetota; class Actinomycetes; order Kitasatosporales; family Streptomycetaceae; genus Streptomyces; species Streptomyces sp. NBC_01237. The sequence continues at coordinate 388 of NZ_CP108510.1, forward strand.
TGTCAAGGCGCTTGATTGGCTTGCGATAAGGCAAGACTAGCAGCTTTCGGCCACGTTAGAGGGAATCTCACGATTCTGTGTGCTTCATTTTTGGAGCCGAGATAAGCTATGGACTCAGAGCACACCACCCCGGACCGCCCCGAAGGGTTATCGAGATCCACCACACGGCCTTGCTGGTGCTCCGGTGAGGCAAAGCAACCACCCGATCGCGTCAGTCCAACCGTAGCCCTTGCAGCTCCTCTACGTGCAGGTTTCCCGTTTCCCGCCGCTCGAATCGACCGGACGGCATCCCAGGAGAAGGCAGGCGATATGTCGAGCACAGACCGCGTTGACCAGCGCGAGGCAGCCCAGCGAGAAGCCATTGACGCGGTCGTGCGTGCCCTCGAATTGCCTGCAAGATCACTGGTGCCTGAACGGGGGCTTCGAACGCAGGTGATCATGGCGACCGGGTCCGGGAAGACGCGGGTGGCGGTCCGCAGCGCGGAGGAGCTCCACGCGGGCCGTGTGCTGGTGCTCGTGCCCTCGCTGGACCTGCTCGCCCAGACCGAGTCCGCGTGGCGCGAGGGGGGCCGCCGGGGGCCGATGATCGGGGTGTCCTCGCTGCGGGGTGAGGAGGTGTCCTTCCCCAACACCACGGACGTGGACGAGCTGGTGGAGTGGACGCGGGGCCTGGACAAGGTGACCGTGTACGCCACGTACGCCTCGCTCGGTCTGGGCACACTGGAACGCGCGCACGCCGGGGGCCTCGCGGCTTGGGACCTGATCGTCGTGGACGAAGCCCACCGCGTTTCGGGCCGGATCGGGAAGCCGTGGGCGGTCGTCCACGACAACCAGAAGATCCCCTCCCTGCGCCGCCTCTACATGACGGCCACGCCCCGGCTGTGGCAGCTCGGGGACGAGGACCAGGACGGCGCACCCGGTGAGCTGGTCGCGAGCATGGAAGACGACCCCGACGGGTCCTTCGGCAGCAGGGCGTTCACTTTGACGCTCTCGGAGGCCATCGACCGGGGAATCTGTGCCCCTTACCAGGTGGTGTGCGTGGACGTCACCGACACCGCGCTCCAGGCCGCGCAGCTCCTGGGCGCCGAAGGCCGCTCGGCAGAGGTCCGCGGGGCGCGGCTCGCCGCCCTGCAGACCGCGCTGGTGAAGGCGTCCTCGGAGGAGGGCTTCCGCCGCACGCTGGTCTTCCACCACATGGTGAAGGAAGCCGAGGCGTTCGCGGCCGGCCTCCCCCAGGTCGCCGCGCAGCTGCACGCCGCCGACCCCGAGCTGTACCCGAAGACGATCTGGGCGGACTGGCTGTGCGGGGACCACAAGCCGCTCCACCGGCGGCGTCTGCTGGGCGAGTTCGCGGCCGGGATCGCCACGGACGGCACTGTGGTGGAGAAGTGCTTCCTGTGCTCGGTGAAGGTCTTGGGCGAGGGCGTCGACACCAAGCACTGCGACTCGGTGTACTGGGCGGACGTGCGCGGCTCGATGCCGGACCTGGTCCAGGCCGTGGGCCGGGCACTGCGGACGCAGCCCGGCGAGGGCAAGACGGCCTCGCTCGTGGTGCCGGTACTGCTCGGGCCGGGCGAGACAGCGGACAACATGCTCACCTCCCGGGCGTACGGCGGGCTGGCCAAGCTCCTGGAAGCGCTGCGGGCCCACGACGCGCGGATCGTGGAGAGCCTCGCGGAGCAGCAGGCCCCAAGCCGCTACAAGCCCGTAGCCAAGGACGAGAACGGGAAGAGCACGGACGGGAGCGGCAAAGGCTCCGGAGGCGTGAGTGCCCCCGCCAAGGCCCTGCTGAAGTTCTCCACGCCCCGCGACCCGGCCGCCCTCGCGGCGTTCATCAACTTGCGCGTCGTCAACCCGGAACACGCGCACTGGCGGCGCGGTGTGGAGGCCGCCGTCATCTACGCCCGCGAGCACGGCGACCTGCGGGTGCCGTTCACGTTCCGGGTGCCTGCCGTCGACGATCAGGAGGCGGAGGGCGAGGGGTGGCCGGTCTCGCTCGCCGGGTTCCCGCTGGGGCAGTGGACCGCCGATGCGCGGCGGTTCTACGCCCGCGGGGACATGGACGAGGACCGCATCGTCCAGTTGGAGAAGCTCGGCATGGTCTGGTCCCACTTCGACGTCGCGTGGGAAGAAGGTCTGTCCGCCGCGCGCGGGTGGGCCGCCGAACACGGCCACCTCCTGGCCCCGCTGGACGCCACGTTCCAGGGCGCGAAGGTGGGCATCTTCCTGAAGAACGCGCGGGCCGCCGCCCGGAAGGCTGCCGAGAACGAGCAGCGGCGGGCGGAGGGCCTGGCGGTTCAGTCGTCGGCCGGGGCGCTGTCGGACTCCCGGCGCGAGCAGTTGGAGGAGATCGACGCGTCCTGGTGCCCGACGTGGCCGGTGACGTGGCAGCGGTGCTTCCACCTGGTGCGGATGCACCTGGACGCCGGTGGGACGCTGCCCACCGGGGCGGGTGAGGTCCTGCGCCAGGGCGAGGATCTGGGCCGGTGGGTGACATCGGTGCGCTATGGGTGGGATCAGCTCACGACCGTGCAGCAGTGGATGTGCGAGCAGGTCCTCGGGATTACACCCGCAACCGAGGAGGAGAAGCCGAAGCCGCGACCGACGCAGGCCGACAAGTGGACCGCCAACCTCGCGGCCGCCCAGCAGTTCTACGAGCGCGAGGGACACCTCCAGGTGCCCCGCAAGCATGTCGAGACCGTGCTCTCCGAAGACGGCTGGGAACTCCAGTTCCGTCTGGGGGCATGGGTCAGCAACCAGCGGAGCCGGGTCGCCACGCTCACCCCGGAACGGATGGAACAGCTGTCCACGATCGGGATGCGGTGGTCCTGACGATCGCCGTCATCAACAGCCACGATCGCAAGGAGAACTGATGCACATCACCCCCACCGACGTGGCGCGCGGAGCGATCGGCCGGCAGGCCGAAGGGCTGGACGTGGAAGGAGCGCGGGCCAAGCGGGACGGATTGGTGCGGTTGATCGATCGGCAGCGGACGCCCGGCACACCGGAGCACGCGGACCTGCGGCGGCAGAACCCACTGATCGGCGGCTTCGAGCAGGACGACTGCTTCAGCGACTCCGTCGCCGATCGGGTGGCCCAGCACTTCGAGACGATGGACGCCAAGGTCAGCGAGTGGGATCGGGTCATCGCCCTGCTGGAGGAAACCGGCGGTGCGTACGCGGCCGCGCAGGATGCCGTGCAGACCGCCTGGGCAGCCGACTACGAAGAGCGCCGGACCACAGCCGTGGGTCGGCACCGGCAGCAGCTGGCTGAACGGCGGGCGTCCGAGCAGGACCGGCTGCACGGCATGCCGGTGCACCTCGGGGCGGACACCGCCGCAGCCGCCCGCCACCTCGCCCAGCGCATGGGCGCCATCCCCGAACACCTGGCAGCCGAAGTACTCCATGCGGTCCTCGCCGGTGCCGCCGTCCGGGCCGACGGCACACTTGCACTGCCCGCCGTGTCAGTCATGCCCCGTCAGCAGCTGGTATCCCCCGCCTCGGAGAAGACGCCGGTGAAGCCCCCAGCCCCGTCCTCGGTGCCAGCGCTGGAGGCGAAGGACATCCTGGCAGCGGCGGAACGGTTCCCGTGGGCCCTGGCCGCGCAGGGGACACGTCACTGGCCGGACGGAGAGTTCCTGGACGTCGCGCTGAGAACGGTGCGCACCCAGGAACACGACGGGTACATCGAGCGCCTGGACATGTTCATCGAGCAGCACCGCCGCCGCCTGGAGGAGCTGCTTCGGGCGTACGGGCCGGGCAGCAGGCCCGCCTCGCACGGCCGGTACACGCTGATCGGACAGCCCGAGACCCTGGTCATCCTGGAGCGGATGGAGACCAACCCGTTCGCTCTGCGCGGCCAGTGGGAGAAGGAAGAGGAGACCGTGCTGCTGGACGACCTTGAGTTCGCGTGGGGCCGCGCATCCGCCTCAGCCGGTGAGCAGCCGGGAAACAGCAGCGGGGCCAGGCAGGTAGGCCGCACGCCGTGCCTACCCGTGCACCGCGGATCGAGCCTGTGATCAGAGAGCGTCAGGGTCGGCGGCCCGGGAGAGCGCGCGTGCCGCCTGGGTCAGCGCGGCCTGGGTGAATTGGCGTGTCTCGCTGGATAGTGGCGCCGTTGTCCTGGGCACGACGCACAACAGTGGCTGAAGAGGAGTGAACAGTGAGCTACGGCGGAGGCGGCCCAGACTGGGCAATGATCGGTGCGAAGCGACGGGCAGAGCAAGAGGCTTCAAGTGCTCGGTCGGACGCGGGGCAGTGGAGGGCACGAGCAGAGGCGTTGGCCACCCATATCTACGAAACGGCTGATCGAATCTGCCCTGCGCACATTGCGGGCGACTGCCAGTGCCGACGGTGCTGGGAGCACCGCGTTGCCAAGATCTTCGGCATGGGTGCCGCAGGTAGGTCGGGACCCACCACCGGCGCAGGTCCTACGGACCCGTTCTGGAATCTCATCAACAAGATTTCGCGGGAAGCCGAGGAACGCCGTTAGACAACCCTGGGGCGCCGGCTGTCGCCCTGCGGGTGTCACGGCATGTGGCTTCCGGTCCGGGGGCGTGTTCGGACGTCACCCGGACAGCGGAGCGTCGTTTATCCGCTACAAGCACCGCGCGGGGAGCGCGATGGAGTCTGCGGGAGGCATCTGGTGGTCACGCTCAACGTCGAGTGCGAGCTGTTCGAAGTCGACGGGGTGGTGCATGAGTTGCGGTTCGGCGCCCCAATGGCCGCGCTGACCGGGGAGACCCGTTCGGGCAAGAGCACCGTGCTGGAGGTCTTGGGGTGGACGCTGGGGGTGGACGGCGCGAAGCTGATGTCGGCTGCGGCGGCGTGCAGCCGCGTCGGGTTCGTTGCCCGCATCGGGGGGTCACGGTGGCGGATCACCCGCAGCACGGTGGACCGCTCACAGGACGTGAGTTTCACCCACAGCACGCTAGGCACGGAGGAACATCACCCGGTCAAGCGCAGCGAGGCCCGCAGGTCTGCGGCTGACGTTTTCCAGGATCTCCTCGGGATTCCCAGGCTGGGTGCGGGGCGTACGCGCGTCACCCTGGATCTGCTGATGCCGTGGTTCTACGCACGCCAGCGGGACCTCCCCAACGACTACCTCGGCGGGCAGAGCAAGGAGCAGCGCAGTGCGGTGGGGCGGGTGCTGCTGGGTGCCGATGACGAAACGGTCGACGCGCTGCGCCAGGAGGCCGCTGGCAGGACGAAGGAGTGGCGGTCGGTGAGTAACCGTGTGAAGAGGATTCTGCGTGATCGGGAGGAGCGTGAGCTGCCGTCGGTCGAGGATCTTCAGCGCCGTGCCGCTCAGTGGACCGCTCAGCAGGAGAAGGCGTCTCTCAGGGCGAGGGAGGCGGGTGTGGTTCTCAGCCGTTTGCATGCCGAACTCGCGGCGCTCCAGAAGAAGGCGTCCGTGGCGGAGGAGGCGCGGGGTGTCGCTCGTGCGGCTGCGGACGAGCGGGAACGTACGGTGCGGCTGCTGGAGGCGGCCGCGGCCGAGGCCCGTGGCCGTCTGGCTGGTCTGCGGGAGGCTGCTACCGACCCGAGCCTGTGCCCCCAGTGCGTGCAGTTGCTCGATCTGACGGGGCTGTCGGAAAACGACTGCCGGGTATGCCGGCGGCCCGATCCCAAACGCCAGGACCGCGCCGAGCAGTTGAAGCGGCGGATGTCGCAGGCGCAGGAGGCTGCTGAGCGGGCCCGGGAGGCAGCCCGTCGCGCGTCCGAGGCCGCTGATGCCGCCCGTGGGCGTGCTCGCGATGCCGATCGGGCCGTGGTGGAGGCTTCGGCAGCCGCGCAGGTCTTCGCCCAGGACGTGGTCGCGCCGCAGCAGCAGACAGTGGTCGAGGCCGAGGCTGCCGTGCGTGAGCTGGCCGCACGGCTGGAGCAGAACGCCGAGCACCTGCGGGAGCTCGCGGAGCTGACCGAGCTGCGCGGGAGGCTGCCGCAGCTGGAGAAGGACAAGAACGCCGCCGAGGCCGCGTACGCCGCAGCACGCAACGACACCGATCTCATGGTGAAACAGGGCACCGACCGGTGGTCCCACCACATGCTGCGCCGAATGCAAGCATGCGACCCGGAGATCACCACCGTCTCCATCGACCCGGCGGACTTCTCCGTCACGATCAACGGCAGCGCGTTCGACGCGCGGGCCGTCGCCGGTCACGGCATGACCCGCACCAACGTCAGTGTCCTGCTGGCATTGCGCGACACCGCCTTGGAGGTCCCCGCGATGCCGGTGCCGCAGTTCCTGATCGTCGACGGCCCCTTCACCGGCCTCGGCAGCAGCCCGGAGGACCAGCGCACCGGGGCCGCGCTGCTCGACGGCCTGACAGACCTGGCCACGTCCGAGGACCTCTCGGGCGCCGGCGGGCAGGTCATCATCGCCTGCACCGAACTGCACGGCACTCCGGGACCAGCCGTCCGCGAAATCCGCACCAACTTCACAGACGGCGCCATCCCCGGGCTGCCTCCCCGACAGCCCACCACAAAGTAGGAGTCGGCAAAGTCCTCGTCGCACCACAGCCCATCCAGCCGGTCTCTCACCCACATCGCTGTCGTGCCACCCGGGTTCCTCGCCCGCGCGATGTGCGCGGTCAGAGGGGGGACTTGCTCACCGACGGGGACGGACGGACAACAGGCAACTCGGCAACTGCATCGGCCACTGGGACAGCCCGAGCACGCCCGTTGATAACGCTGCCGCGCTGGGAATCTCCAAGTTCCCCGACAGAGTCAAGGGCTCGTGTTCTCGCACGGAAGACCCGGGGGAGTGCCCGCGGGCAGGAAGCGTTTGCGCTCCTCCTCGGTGTAATCACGCCCGGCCGAGGAGCAGAGGTGGGGAAACCAGTTCGCGCGATCAAGGTCGTAGGTCTGCCGCCAGCCCTTGGCGTAGGCGACCAGGCGGTCTTCGTGGATGATCGCTGTCCGCCTGGTGTCGAGCACGGTGGGGATGGCGCCGATATGACGGCCTGTGTCAGTTGCCCACAGATCGTAGCCGCCGGAGGATTCGGTGATCGCTGTGCCGTCCGAGGTCAGAGAGACCACGTTGTCCAGGCGGTCCACGGCCATGGGGTGCCCCGTGGTTTTCCGCTGGTCCACGGTCCATTGGCGGACGGTGCCGTCCGCGCTCTGCACCAACAGACTCCGGCCGTCGGCGGAAAAGACGAGGCTGCGTTGCATGAAGTCATGGAAGACGGGGCTGATCGCGTCACCGGACAGGACCCCGATCCGTTGGCCGGCGAGGGTGTCCCAGAGTTGGATGGTGCCCCGGGTAACGCCGGCCCTGGTGACTACCGCGACTTGGTGCGGGTGGTCCGGTCGTGGCACCAGCTGTCCGGATGAGCGGAGGGGCGAGATGAGCGCCCCGTTCGTGTGCTCGACTTGCATGGGGCGTCCCACTTGTAGGCCGGTGACGGAGTCCACCCGTAGGAGCGAGCCTCCAACCGTCAGAGCAGCTATGTCGCCGCCCGCCAGAGGGGTGACCCAGTCCAACGCGCCGAGCAGCTTTCCGATATCCGTGCCGACGTCGAGGACAGGAACGACAACGGGGGCAGGGACGGGGGCGTTTTTCCGCTGGGGCGATGGCTGTCCGATCAGCGGCGGGCGATGCGGGCCGGGACACTGCTCCCCGAACGGGCGGCGGACCTGGAGGAACTCGACATCGTCTGGGACCCGGCGGACGCGGCGTGGGAGGAGAACTTGGGTGCCGCACGTGCGTACTTCGCGGCGTACGGAACACTCGCCGCACCCGTGACCGCCGCGATAATGACCGGCCCTTCGGACAATGGCTGGCCAACGCCCGGAAGAAGGGCGGAATCGGCAAGGACCTGGTGCGGGCGGAGCGCCGGGCGGAGCTGCTCGCCGCGATCGATCCGGACTGGCGGCCGGACTGGCCGGTGGACTGGCAGCGCCACTACACCGCCCTGGCAGGTCTTGTGACGCCCGGGGAGGTGCTCGGGGAAGTGGCGGCCGGGACGGTCGTGCACGGCATGGACGTCGGCCGGTGGCTGGCCACGCAACGGCAGGACTGGGACCGGCTCGCCGTAGGGCAGCGCGAGCGCCTGGCCCTCCTCGGCGTCACGCCCGCACCACGGCCGGCCACCCCGGCCCGGAAGACCCGGCAGAGGCAGGGGGCGGCGGCAGGCGGTGCGTCCGAGCGAGGTATCGCCGCGCTCACCCAGTACACCGAGCGGGAAGGAACGCTCGTCGTACCCCGGCCGTGGAGCGAAGAACTGCCCGACGGAACATAGGTATGGCTGGGTGTGTGGCTCTCCAACACCAAGAGCCGACGCGACAAGCTCACCCCCGAGCAGCGCCAGACCCTCGCCGGGATCGGAGTCGACTGGGCGTGGGGGCGGGTAGAAACCTGAGCGCGAGGTGCTTGGCATCTCTATACTCATCGCGTCCCAGCGGTCAACTTGCATAGGAAGCAACTACCTTGCGTAGAACACGAATAGCGACTGTCCTCAGTGGTATCGCCGCCGCAACATTGCTCACAATCAGCAACGCCTCGGCGGGCACCATCGAGGAAAACCTTGCCGGCACCAAGGCACCTCCGTTCAGTGCGGGCAAATGGGTGTGCGCGCCCCCCAACTCCGTGGGGAAGGGCTGTTTCCGCGAGGACGGGGACTGGTTCGAGATCGTCGACGAGAAGGAGGACGGGCACTCAACCGTGGTTGTCTGGCACAGCGTCTACCCCAGGAACCAGGCGACCGTTCGACAAGGACTCATCTGGCACACCGGTGGATTCCAGACGTATCGATGGACGAACAAAAACTTCGAAGAGGGATGGAACCTTGAGTTCCGTGTCTGCGCCGGCGAGTACGGCAACCGGCACATCATCGAGAACAGCTGCACCCAATGGAAGACAACTAAATCCTGACACCACTCACGGCAGCCCGCACGCTCCCAGCACGCGGGCTGTTCCCGGAACCCCGCAGATAGCCGCCCAGTGGGTGTGGAGTGGGCGTGACACCGGCCGTAGCCGGACCGTTGAACCGATCCGAACGGCACTGCACAGAGAGGCCCTGGGCGAAGCGCCCAGGGCCTCGTGCTGTCAGCGCCTTACGGCCGGGGGGCACCAGAAACCCAGGCATGGGTGCCCAGGATCTTCCGTTCGAATCAGGCACTTCCCGGGCCGCTCCTGACGTTGTGCGAGGGAGAACACCCGCACCGACCGGAGGAACCACCCCCATGCAGAACAGGGCCGAGCCCGCCGTCGCCCGCAGCGACTGGTACGTACGGGCCCGCGTCAGGATCATCCGCGACCACACCGCCGTCACCGAAGACCCGGCCGTCCACCGCCACTTCGCCCAGGGCGAGGAACTCACCCTCACCCAGTGGGGCAGGGCCGGACAACCCGTCAGCGACACCTGGTGGACAACCCAGAACACCAACACCGCCCACACCGTCCCCGACGGCCACGTCACCGTCCTGAGGATCATCGACGAGACATCACCCGCCGGGTAGACCGGGCGACGGAAGGACGGGCATGTCTACCGGCCTCCCCTCATGAACAGGGCCGAGGCCGAATGGACAGGCCCTTCTCCGACTGCTCGCTGTCCGCCGCGACGGTCCGTGTCGGCGTACACGTGAACGTGCACAGCCGAGTACGGATGAACGTGCCCACCTGCGGGCATGGCCAGGCGTCTTCTTGACCTGAAGCGTGATTGAGGTTCTAGCGTGTCGCCTACTCGATCATCTGACGATGGGAAACACGCTCGTGATCCTCGTGACCGGAGCCACTGGAAACATAGGCAGTGCCCTGCTGAAGGAGCTGCACGCACGCGGTGTCGGGCCGCTGAGAGGGCTCACCCGTGATGCCGCACGGGCCGTCTTCCCCCAAGGGGTCGAGGCTGTGGAGGGCGACTTCGCAGAGCCGGCGTCGTTGAAGCCCGCGCTGGAGGGGGTGCGCTCGCTGTTTCTTGTGTCGCGCCTGGGCTCGGACGCCGACATCCTCGAAGCCGCCCGGCAAGCGGGAGTGGAGCACGTCGTGTTGGTCTCGTCCATCACCGTCCAGACCCACCCGCACCTCGGCCCCGCCGACGAGAACCTGGCGGTGGAGCAACTGCTCAAGGAAACCGGCATGGCCTGGACGATCCTGCGGCCGACGCAGTTCGCGTCGAACGCCCTGATGTGGGCTGCGTCCATCCGTGGCCGCAGGACTATCCGCGCGCCGTACGCCGAGACCGCGCTGCCGACCATCCACCCCGCGGACATCGCATCGGTGGCACGAGTGGCACTGACCGAGCCCGGCCACCACGGACGCACGTATGCCTTGACCGGGCCAGAGCCGATATCCGCCCGACAGCAGGTCGAGGTCATCGCGGCAGTACTGGGTCGGGAGGTTCCCTTCGTCGAGATCAGCCGTCGGCAAGCCCACGAGCAGATGGTCGAGGTCTTCGGGGCCGAGGCCGCGGACGCGGTGCTCGACGTTACCGGTGGAGACGTGAACCCCGAGCTGCTGATGGTGCGCGACACGGTTTCTCAGGTAACCGGAACGCCGGCTCGCCCGTTCCGGCAGTGGGCTTCGGAGAACGCCGACGCCTTCCGTTGAATCGCCAGGGCCTGAGCACGTTCATCCGTACCCAGGTGTGCATTTTCAGGAGTACGCCGACAGTCCGGAGCTCCGCGGCGGTCGTGGCCACCTCCGCCGTCGGGTCACCCTGCTCCACCGCGACCCTGCCGAGACTGTGGGCGGCCCCGCGGTCTCCCCAACACCCGGTCCTCAGACCCCCCACCCTGCGACCAGACCGCACCCACCAGCCTCACTGCATAAGAACCCTCGAACCTTAAGACAGCGCCACCCACCATGAGACAACGCCTCATGACAGCAGAATCTCTCACCTCATGACAGTGAAACCAGACGATCGACACCGCCCTGACCAGCAACAAGAACCCACGCCAACAATCCCCGCCGCTGACCCTCACCACCACTGACACCAACCCGAGAGATCGCACCCTCCGGGGCCGTGGGGTGACGTCAGTCGTCGAACCAGACGACGAGCCTGACGTCGTCGTCGCCGTGCAGTTCGGCGAGGGTCCGCATGACGGTCCAGACGGGACCCCACTCTTCGTCCGGCACGGCGTCACCGCGGCTTAGGCGTTCAACACGGAACATCTGGTCTCCATCGATCCACCGGGAGCCCTCCGGGAAGTGCAGCTTGGGCCGGCCCGCGATGTAAGCCGGCTGTCCGCAGAGCTCGACGAACCGGCGAGGAGCGGAGTAGTGCCGCTGGAGGAACTGCCAGCCGCCCTGCGGGTCACGGTAGTACTCGCGGATGTAGGCATCGGGCTCGGCGGACTCCTCATCCCAGTCGACCCGCTTGATCTCCGCCCAGCTGACCCAACTCGCGCTTCGCCCGCCCGTCGTCCCATGCCCGTCGCGGACACGGTTCGACACGTCCTCAGGCAGTCCACGGACAGGAGCCACCGGCACGAACTGCTCGTTGTCGCAGACACCGAGCAGACAGCCAAAGGCGTCGTAATTCCTCGGCACTTCCAGATGGTCCAGGTCGATAGCGGCGTGCCAGAACGAATCCGCCTCATGGTCCCGATAGTCACGATGACACTCGATGAAGCCCCAGATGTCTCTACCCATACCGCGATAATGCCTGGTCCAGCCGAGAACTCTCGCTCTCGTGACATGAGCAGTCGCTCCCACGGCAGCCGTTCAACCACATGTCGGTCAAAGAGCAGCAGCAGCCACTTGGCCATCTCATGACAGCGGACCAGACCGGCCACCACACGCATGACCAGGAAACCGACAACAGAACGCGGCTGACGCACAGCCGCTGCCACCAACACTCCCACTCACACCACGAGGCCCGGGGCTTGACAGTACCGGCCAGGTCAGGGGCATACGGGAGAGTGCTTTTGATCCGGCAGATACAGCGACCGCTCGGCCGAGGTGAAATCTCGGTGCAGAGCGCGGCAGATCTTACGCATTGCCTCATTTGGTCCAAGCAGGGATACATTCCGCAGCTGAACTGTCTTGTCATCGCTGCCGGTGGCAATGGTCCGGCCGTCAGGACTGAACGCCATCGAGAAGAGCTCCTTGGTGTGGCGGGGGAGGGTGGCCCGGATCGTACGGGTGCCTACATCCCATAGCTGCACTGCCCATTCGCGGTCGCTGGTGGCCAGCGTACGGCCGTCCGGACTGAACACCGCCTGAGACCTGCTGCCGGTGAGAGTGGCACGAGTCTTGCCCGACGCCACGTCCCACAACATCGCTTCCCCGCCCTCGCTGCCAGTGGCGAGGGTCCGGCCGTCAGGACTGAACGCAACCGAGTCCGCTCCCCCGGTGAGGTAGACGCGGATCTCGCCCGACGCCACGTCCCACAACCGCACTGACCAGTCGCCTCCGGTGGCCAGAGTGCGCCCGTCAGGGCTGAACGCCACCGAGGCCACTCCCCCGGTATGGCCGGTGAGGGTGGTGCGGATCTTGCCCGACGCCACATCCCACAACCTCGCTGTCCCGTCCAGGCTGCCAGTGGCGAGGGTCCGGCCGTCAGGACTGAACGCCACCGAGGCCACTCCCCCGGTATGGCCGGTGAGGGTGGTGCGGATCTTGCCCGACGCCACATCCCACAACCTCGCTGTCCCGTCCAGGCTGCCAGTGGCGAGGGTCCGGCCGTCAGGACTGAACGCCACCGAGGCCACTCCCCCGGTATGGCCGGTGAGGGTGGTGCGGATCTTGCCCGTGCTCATGTCCCACAACCGCACCGACCAGTCGCCGCCACTGGTGGCCAGAGTGCGCCCGTCAGGGCTGAACGCCAACGAGTACACCCCTACGGTGTGGCCGGTGAAAATAATCCGGGCCTTGCCCGACGCCACATCCCACAACCGCACTGACAGATTGCCGTCTGCGGCAGCGAGGGTCCGGCCGTCAGGACTGAACGCAACCCAACCGGTGTCACCGGTGAGGGTGGTGCGGATCTTGCCCGTCGCAACATCCCACAACCGCACCTGTTCGTCATCACCGATGGCGAGAGTCCGGCCGTCAGGACTGAACGCCACCGAGCCCATCCCCTCGATGCGGCTGGTAATGCGGGCCCTACCTGACGATACATCCCACAACCGCACCTGTCCGTAATCACCGATGGCAAGGGTCCGGCCGTCAGGACTGAACGCCACCGAGTCCACCGAATCACTGTGGCCGGTGAGGGTGGTGCGGATCTTGCCCGACGCCACATCCCACAACCGCACCTGTTCGTCATAACCGATGGCGAGGGTCCGGCCGTCAGGACTGAACACCACCGAGTCCACCGGATCGCGGCCGGTGAGGACAGTGCGGGCCTTACCCGACGCCACATCCCACAACCGCGCATCTCCGAAATCACCGATGGCGAGGGTCCGGCCGTCAGGACTGAACGCCACCGAGAGAACCGGACTGGTACCGGAAAGAAGGTAACGGAGCGGATAGTCGGCGGCCGCGTTCAAGCTGGCCATGGCTTCGGTCGTGGGGCTGGTCCGGTAGGCCTGGACCGCCAGCAGCGAGGCGAGGTCGGGGTCCCTTCCCAGCAAGGCTGCGGACTGCGCGGCGGTCTGCCGGGACTGGGCCGTCCGCTCTGCGGTGAGGGCAGTCTGCCTCTGCCAGAAGGCAAACCCGGCAGCGAGCAGCGCCAGGGCGAGCATGCAGGACAGGACGGTGTTGAGGCGCCGGGTACGGCGTGCTGCGGCTTTCTGGCGTTGCTGGCTGGTGGTGAGGAATTCCTGTTCCGGGAGGGTGAGGTCGGTGCGGGTGTGGGGTGTTGTGAAGGTTTCTTCGGCGGTGGCGAGGCGGGTGCCGCGGTAGAGGGCTCCGGGGTCGTGGTCGAGGTTGTTCCAGATGTGGGTGGCTTCGGTGAGCTGTCGGTGGATGCGCAGGCGTTCGCGGTCTTCGTCGATCCATCGGCGGAGTCTGGGCCAGGCGGTGATGAGGGCTTCGTGGGCGAGGTCGATGGTGGGGCCGTCGACGGTGAGGAGGCGGGCGGAGGTGAGGCGTTCGAGTACGGCGTTGGTGTCTGTGGGGTCCGCGGTGTCGAGTTCGGTGCGGTCGACGGGGCGCCGGGTGTCCTGGGTTCCTTCGCCGGGTGTGATCAGGCGGAGCAGAATACGGCGGGCGAGGAGGGTCTGGGTGGGTGTGAGGGTGGTGTAGGCGGTTTCGGCGGTGTGGGTGATGGCGCCGTGGAGTCCGTCGGCGGCGTCGTAGGCGGCTTCGGTGAGGGCTTTGCCTCTGCGGCGGCGCCAGGTTTCCAGGAGGGCGTGGGACATCAGGGGCAGGGCACCGGGTTCGCCGTCGATGTCCTGGAGGATGCGGGCGGTCAGGCCGCGTTCGACGATCAGTCCGCGGGCGGTGGCGGGCTTGACGATCGCTTCCCGCAGTTCGTCCGCGTTCATCGGCCCGACGGGCATGGTGGCGTCGCGCAGCACGGTGATCAGGTTGTGGTGTTCGAGGCACCGGTTGTAGAAGTCGGCCCGGACCGCGATCAGGACGCGCAGCCGGCTGTCGGGATCGTTGGCGGTCAGGAGCCGGTCGATGAACGTGGTGCGTTCGGCCGGATCCCGGCACAGGGTGAAGATTTCCTCGAACTGATCGACGATCAGCCACGTCGCCGCCCCCTCGTTCCCGCCTGTCGTGGTTGCGGGGGTCAGGCGTTGTTCGTGGGTGCGCAGTGGGTGGGCGCCGGGGGTGATGATGCGCAGGGCCGCGGGTCGCAGGGCGGGTTGGTCGGTGTGGCGGAGGCGTGGGACCAGGCCGGCGCGCAGGAGGGAGGACTTGCCGCTGCCCGATGCTCCGACAACCGCGGTGACACGGCGGTTGCGGGCCAGTTCGAGCAGGTCGTCGATGAGGTGGTCGCGGCCGAAGAACAGGTCCGCGTCACCCGGCTCGAAGCGTGCGAGCCCCCGGTAGGGGGGCTCGGTGTCCTGGTCCGCCGGGCGGGGCAGGCGCAGGAGCTCCGCGTTCGCCCGCTCCCACCGGTCCTGCCAGTCCGCAGTGTCGCCGCGGCACACGGTGACGTAGGCCAGGAGGACCGGCAGGGTCGGTAAACGCTCCCCCCCGGCGGCCTGCGAGAGCGTCGCCCCGGAGTAGCCGGCCCGCCGCGCCATGGCCCGGTAGGCGGGTGCGCCGGCCTCGTCCCGCAGTTTGCGCAGCTCGTGAGCGAACCGCGCGATGGGCCCGTCCTGCGGATCGATCGGATTCTCCGGACGCCCCACGTATTTTCCCCGCTCCCACACCGGCCAGCCCTGTGCGAACGGCCACCGTAGAGAAACGGGCCACAGGCCCGCAACGGGGCGGGCAACAAACGAGCCACCAACGGCCACCGATTGATCAGTGCAGCTCAGACGGGCTGCCAATCAACTCCCCACCCGGTGAACTCGAACTCGTCGGACAGCGCTTCGCCGCTTCGGAACACCGGACGGCCGGCCCGCGAACGACGATCCGAACCCGGCGAACCATCACGGCCAGCCGCCACCCGCGGGGTGCGGAACAGGGGACCGCATCCCGCTTGGAAGGGAGCCCAAGCCAAGAAAGAGCAGGAGTCGCACAAGAACGACTCGACTGAGCAGCCGTCCTGGCTGCCTCTGGAAGAAAGAGAAGAACGATGAGCACACTCAATTCGCCCGTCCGGACCAGGAAGTGGGCCACCGCGGCCGCCGCATCGCTCCTCATGGCCGGCGCAGCTCTCACCGCGACAGCACCTGCGGCCACCGCCGTGCCCACCGGATCCAGCGCTTGCCCCGGCGGGGTCGGCTGGTCGAACAAATCCCCCGGGACGGGAACCGCCAAGGGAACCAGCGCCCTGCTCCGTTCCGGCCCCAGCGAGGACTGCGGCGTCACCTACACCGTCGGCACCGCGGTCGTGCTGAACTACCACTGCTGGGTGAAGAACTCCGCCGGCAACAAGTGGACCCACGTCCGCGTCGACAACACCAACTTCCAGGGCTGGGTCTACAACGCCCGCCTGGACGACGGCGGCTCCGTACACCCGGACAACAAGTGCTGACCTGAGAACACCACCAGCACGTGACACTGCCGGGAACCGTCGTCATAGGCCGTTCCCGGCAGTGTGGGCAAGCAGGGCCACCTCGGACTGTTCCCACGTGCCGACCTGTCGACCGGGCGCACGACCGGATTGGATTCCGGTCTCCCCCGGCGCGGCGTCGGTCGAGACCGGGACCCGACCCGCAGCATCAGGCAGCGCTGCCCCACCACAGTCCCGAATTCGTACCTTGTCGGCCAGTCAGCCCGTGTGCTGCTGTTGTGCACGCTGCGCGTGGCAGGCAGGCAGAACAACAGCCTCCAGTGGAGGAAGCGAAAATCGCGTGGCACCCATGGCAAAGCGCGTTTCAGCCATGGGAGGAGCGAGGAACAACATGCCCCCATCTATCCGGGTCGTCATGTCTAGCCCCCACTCATTTCCCGCACTGGCCCAAGGAGAGGACCCACCGATGAAGAAGTACGCACTACGCATCACCGTGGCCGCAGTCGCGCTGCTGGCTACGGGAATCGGGACACCAGCGTCAGCCCAGAGCACTCAACCGACCTCCGGTCCGGGCACAACCTACGGGCCCCGCTGCACAAAAATCAGCAGTGGGCGCTTATGTGCCTCTGTCATCGATGCAAATCATGACATCGTAGTCCAGTACGCCAAGAATTCAGGAAAGCGCATCACGGCTCGAATCGGTTACGAAAGGGCGGGGAAGAATCACTGGAAAGGGTGGTTCTACCTGAAGGCGGGCAAGACCAAGACAAAGCAGTGGAATGACGCGTACCCGCAGAAAGGGTGCCCGAAGTTCATCGGTAAAATTCAAGTGAAGGGGCAGCAGACCTTCCAGACGCCGCCCGCTTCCTGCAATTAGCCACGCACGTGCATGAGTCCTCGCCGGTTCACTGGCGAGGACTCTACAGTTGTGGGGTGCGGCATTCCCGAGGCCAGGGCAACGGCTGCGCCGCGCGGTTGAGTTGTCCGGTGAGGTTTCATCGCCGGCGTGGCCGCCGGGACGCACGGTCACTCATACGCGTACGAGAGTCGCACCAGTCGCCGGGCAGAACCGCCGGGTGACCACCCGCCGCCCGCTGAGCACAGAACCCACCTCCGTACATGCCGTCGGCAGCCCACAGTTGTCGCCCACGGCCGCGCCCCGGACCGGTCGACTCTATGGGCGTGCGCCGGTCCGGTGTGTCACAGCGAGCTGGCCAGTTCCTACTCCCTGAAATACTTTGTCCGTTGCGACTCAGTCTGGCGGCGATACACCTCGGCCCGTATTTCGGATGCGGTCATCGGGATGGGCTCGGGCACTGGGACGAAGCTGAACGGTTGGCCGGCCTGGTCGATGACGGCTGTGCCACTGCGGCCCGCGCTCATCCAGTCCAGCTCCAGGCGCCAATCGACCTCGAAGGCTGAGAGCGGGTAGATCACGAACAGCTCCGGGTCGCTGTTCGTCACGGTGAAGGGGAAATCTGCCGCCTCATTGGTCTTTGGCTTGAGCGCCGGTGCCTCAGCGTCCAGGTCTGTCGTGAAGCCGCGTGTGCTTAAAACTCCCCGTGTCACTTCTGAGCGAGCTGGGCGCGGTGGGCGGCGCGACAGGATGACGGGCCGCATCCGCTGCAGCACCACAGCCTGCGCCGTATGCGCTTCCACCAGCAGCCTGACCCCGTTCTTCGGCTGCCATCTGCGGGCGGGTTCCGCATCCAGGCTCATCAGCAAACTGCTGCTGCTGAGCAGTTCAACGGTCACGTGCAGCGGAACCTCCGGCTGTGGTGTCCGGCCGGTCACCACGGTGACATTGCCGTGCACATCGCGGGCTTGGATCACCGGCCCGTACACATGGGCCTGACCGGAGACCTGGTTCTCCGTCTGCTGGTCCTGCGGCTGTGGGGACTCGTCCATGTTCCGTTCCTCCTGTGATTGTTGAAATCGGGGCAGGACGGTACCGACCGTGCACAGGCATTGTGCCGGGCGATTGGGCCCGGAAGACCACGGTGAGCTGTCCGCCCAGGCGGCATGGGCATGACCAGCCGTGGTCGGTCGTTGATCCGGTGGAACGGCACTGCACAGAGAGACCCCGGGCATCATCGCCCGGGGTCTCGTGCTGTCGGGAACCGCACGCACTACGGGGCGCTGTCCGGGGTGCCCGGGAAGCTCAGACGGCCGAGTGTATCCAGCAGATGGGCGACGTGGCCGGGCTCCGGGGCACCCTGGGCCGCTGCGGCCGTGGTGAGGATGTCCTGCCGGATCTCCGGCGGTGCCTCCCGCCAGTGGGCCACCAGCTGATCGAGGCGTGCGGTATCGCCCGGCTCCGGGGCGGGCTGCGTCCCATCAGATTTCCTCCGGCCTGAGGTCCCGGACCCAGCGCCACCGGCCTGTCGTATCGGGTGCGTACAGCTCCACGTCGGTCGTCGTGTCGTCCACCACCTCACCGTACGAGGCAGACACCCCCACAGGTGAGCAATCCAGCCAGAAGGCAGGTCCGGAGCGGTCCGGCACCCAGGGAGTGCCGCCGCTTCCGGAAACCCGCCACACCACTGGTGTGCCGCACAGGGGCCGCGGCTTCATAGAACCGAATCGCTGCGCCGGAGTGGGGTGTTGGGATCGAATACAGGTATGCCTCCCACGCCTGCCCGCCCCCCGCGGTTACGCCGCACCACCCGTCTCACCGCCCGGACCTCCGTCGGCCTGGGAGCAGGCTCCACCCGGCCACCGGACACTCCCCCTCCTACCGAGGAGCGACCGGAAGGTCTGGACTGGGCGCGGCGGATCGAGTTGTTCACGGTCGTGGTCGCGGCCGTCGTGGCGGTGGTGGGTCTGTGGTACTCGAACGTTCAGACCAGGCAGGCCAATGAGCAGGCCCAGCAGGCTAACGCCCAGGCGCGGGATGACCGGGCGCTGGCCAAGGAGGGGCAGATCACCGACCGGTACACGGCAGCGGTGGGAAACCTCGGCGAGGACAAGGCGGACGTGCGGCTGGGCGGTATCTACGCCCTGCAGCGGATCATGCAGGACTCCCGCCGCGACCACCCCACCATCGCCCACGTCCTCGCCGCCTACATCCGCACCCACGCCGCGAAACCCCCGGCCAAAGACCAGGACGTCGCGGCCGATGTCCACGCCGCCCTCACCGTCCTCGCCACCCGGGACACAACCCGGGACGGCCCTTTCCTCCTTGATCTCCGCGCCGCCAAACTCCCCAACATCACCCTCGAATCCACAGCCGGATCAGCGGCGGTTCTGAGCTACGCGAACCTGCGCGGCGCAGACCTGACCGGCGCGAAGCTGCACGCGAAACTGATCGGCGCAGACTTGACCGGCGCGAAACTGAACGACGCGGACCTGGACGACGCGTACCTGAACAACGCGAACCTGCGCGGCGCGGACCTCAACGGCGCAGACCTGGACGACGCGAACCTGGACGGCGCGGACCTGCTGGGCGCGGACCTGCGCGGCGTGGACCTGGACGGCGCGAACCTCAACGGCGCGAACCTGAACAACGCGAAAATGAACGGTGCGTACCTGCAGCACACGGATCTGAACAGCGCGGACCTGAGCGGCACGGACCTGAGCGACGCGGAACTGCTGGGCGCGGACCTGCGCAGTGCGAAACTGAACGACGCGAAACTTAACGGCGCGGACCTGCTGGGCGCGGACCTGCGCGGCGTGGACCTGCGCGGCGCGTTTGACCTGACGAGGGAGCAGGTTGAGGCAGCCGTCACTGACGGCGATACGCGGTTGCCTGCCGCGCTCCGGTAGGCCCTGGCGGCTTCCCGCCCGCGTTGCCGGCCATCAGCCGCCCTGGCGGCCCGTGGGTCCGGGAGGGCGATGTGCCATGACCCTCCCGTCCCGGAGCCTCCGGCCAGGCCGGGCGCCGCCCTCGGCGACCACTGCCCCCGGCACGTCACACCCGTCACACCGGCCTGAACTCTGTTGTCCTCCGCCCGGCTTCGCCGCCTTCGGGAACCGGGGCGGTGTACGGGAGTACCGCACCACCTCACCGGACCAGCGCAGCAGCTGCTGTTCCTGGCCGGTGTACTTGCGCCTGACAGTAGAGGACACCACTGACAATCCAACCCGTCGGAGGGCTGAGCTGCGACGACAACGATCCTCGCCCGTGGCTTAGTGGTCGGCTCCGGAAATCCCTCGGGGGGGGTGACGTGAGGTCAGGTCATGTGTGGGTCCTGGATCGCCGTTTCGGGGTGCGGGGAAGCGGTCGGACGCGGCCGCGCACTCGGAGGATCATCGTCCGGGAAGAGGACGGGCGCCTGGTCTGCAGTGCCTGCTATCAGCGGCTGAACCGCGGCGACCGTCCGCGGCACCAGTGCGTCGACTGCGGAGAGATGAGGGCCGTCGACCGGCGCCGCCCCCGGGCACGGTGCGTGGCCTGGGAGCGGCGGGGCATGGGGTCTGCGGGTGCGAACTCAGGTCGAGCTTGAATGGGTCCGGAGAAGTGGCGCATGGGCATCGGCGTATGTCATGTCCGCGTAGTCGGGCCCAGTCTGCGACCTCGGCGGCTCCGGCGTCGTCGGTCAGGCCGAGCGCAGGGCGTCTGTCGGGGACACCCTGGCTGCGCGCAGTGCCGGGTAGATTCCGGCGGCGGCCGCCACCAGTACCGACACCAGGGGGCCGGCGATGACCGTGTAGAGCGGGATGGAGGCGGGCCAGCCCTGTGCGAGGGCGTAGCCGTAGACCGCGAGGCCGCCGACGAACAGCCCGCCGACTCCTCCGATGAGGCCCATCAGTACGGCTTCGATGAGGAACTGGACGGCGATCTGGCCGCCTCGGGCGCCCAGCGCGCGGCGCAGTCCGACTTCGCCGCGGCGTTCCATCACTCCCACGACCATGGTGTTGGCGATGCCGACGCCGCCTACGAGCAGGGCGACCGCGGCGAGGGCGAGGACGAGTCCGGTGAGGGAGTTCTTGGTCTCGGCCCGTGCTGTGTACAGGTCGGAAGGGCGGCTGACGGCGACCGTGCTCGGGTTGGCGGGGTCGGCGGTGGCTCCGGCAACGGTCTGTACGTCAGGGACGCGTTCGGGGTGGGCCCTGAGGTAGACCATGGCGGCGGTGCCGTCCGCGCCCAGGTGGGCGGTGGCCTCGGGCCAGCCGACCAGGGCGGCGGTGCCGAGCTCGGGTGCGAGCTCGTTCGGGGCCAGGATTCCGGTGACGACGAACCACTGTCCGCCCAGCCAGACCCGCTCACCCGGCGCGGTCACGCCGAGCCGGAGTGCGGCCTGGTCGCCGAGCACGGTCATCGGGAGGTTCTCGCTCGCTTTGTCCAGCCAGTGCCCGCTCCGCAGGGTGGCGTGCAGGACGTCGAGCAGGTTGAGCCGGGCGGCCAGCACGGTGAGGCTGTTGGTCTGCTGTGGTGGGACCAGGTCGTTGCGGTAGACCTGGGCTTTGGTGGCTCCGGTCGCGGTGACCTGTTGTACGGGGGCGATGTTGGCGAGCATTTTCTCGGCCGTGGGCGGCAGCGGCACCGGTTTCTGGTCGGCGCCGTTGCCGGGGGCGACGGTGATCAGGTTGGAGCCGAGCCGGTCCAGGCGCTCCAGCAGGTGTGCCTGGTTGGAGGCGGAGATTCCGGTCACGGCGATGACGGCGGCGATGCCCAGGGAGATGCCGAGCGCGGACAGGGCGGAGCGCATCTTGCGGGTGCGTGGTCCGATCATGCCGAGGCGCAGTGTGTCCGTCGGGCGTAGCCGGGTGCGTCGCAGGGGTGGCGTCATCGGACAGCTCCTGCGGGGTGCGGGCCGCGTTCGTCGGAGTCGATGCGGCCGTCGTGGAGGGCGATTCGCCGGGGGAAGGAGGAGGCCAGCTCGCGGTCGTGGGTGATGACGACGACGGTGGTGCCGTTGGCGTTCAGGGTGCGCAGCAGCTCGACGACGGCGGTGCCGGAGACGCTGTCCAGGGCCCCGGTGGGTTCGTCGGCGAGCAGCAGTGCGGGGCGGCCGACGAGGGCGCGGGCGATGGCGACGCGCTGCTTCTCGCCACCGGAGAGCTGGTCGGGGTGGTGGCGGAGCCGGTGTCCGAGGCCCACTTCTCGCAGGGCTTCGGCGGCTCTGGAGCGCCGGAGTGAGGCGGGGACGCCGCTGTAGAGGAGGCCGGTGGCGACGTTCTCGACCGTGGTGAGCCCGGACAGCAGGAAGAACTGCTGGAAGACGAAGCCGATCCGGTGGGCGCGCAGGGCGGCCAGTTCGGGGTCGGAGAGCGCGGACAGGTCGCGTCGTTCGAAGTACAGATTTCCTGCAGTGGGCCGGTCGAGGGAGCCGAGCAGCGCGAGGAGGGTGGACTTGCCGGAGCCGGAGGGTCCGACGACGGCGAGGAGTTCTCCGGCTTCGACGGTGAGGTCGATGCCGTGCAGGATGCGCAGCGGCGGTGATCCCGGGTATTCCTTGGTGATGCCGGAGAGTTCCAGTACGGGTGTGCTGCAGGGTTGCTGAGGGGGCGTCACTTCGGGATCACCACCTGGGCGTCGGCTTGGATGTCCCCGGTGATCTGCGCCTTGGCGTCGGCGACCAGTCCCAGCTGGATCCTGACCAGCCGGGTGGTGGCGCCGCTGACGACCTGGACTCCGTAGCCGCCGCCGTCCAGGGCGAGCAGCGCGGTGACGGGGACGATGAGCGCGTCGCTGACGGTCTCGCCGACGACGGTGACGGTCACGGAGGAGGGCCCGGCCTGCTTGGCCTGCCGCTGGTGGTCCAGCGCGATGGTGACGGTGGTCTTGTCCGCGCCGTCTGAGCCGTTGTCCCCGCCGTCGCCGGTACCGCCGCGGACCAGTGAGCGAATGCGTCCGTCGATGGTGCTGCCGTCGGCCAGCTTCACTGTCACCCGGCCGTTGGGCTTGAACTGGGAGAGCTGGTTGTCGGCGGGCTGCGCGGTGGCGACCAGGTCGGTGCCGGACACGGTCATGACCGCGGTGGCCCCGAGGGCCGAGCCGAGCTGCGCGCCGAGCTGCTGCACCCGCACGGCCGCCTGCGGCAGCATGACGACACTGCCGAGCGATACCGTTCCCGTCTGCTTCTCACCGAGGGCCTTCTGCCAGCGCTTGACGGCGGTGACGGTGGCAGGGGTGAACTTCTGGTCGGCCGTCAGGCCGAGTCCGTCGGCATGGCCGAGCTTGATCAGGTTGCGTTTGAGCTGTTCGACGTCGGGTCCGTCACTGATGTCGGGGCCGAGGTCGCGCCACGTCGGCCGGTCCCCGGTGAGCAGCACCACGGGCCGTCCGTCGACCTCGTACAACTTCGCTCCCGCCTTGACGACGGCACCGACGGCGGGCAGGGCGGTGAGCGTTCCGTGGCCGGAGGCGATGACGGGAGTCGGGGTGCTGTAGCTGAGCGCGCCGCCGACCTGGATGCCGGTGGACAGCGAGCCCTTCTGCACCGCGACGGTGCCGTGGCCGACGGACGGCTTCGCGGAGGCGGTGCCGCGGTGTTCCCAGGGGCGCATCGCGGCGAGCGCACCCGAGCCGCCGAGCGCGGCGACCAGGACGAGCGCGACGACGACCTTACGGCTCCCCTTTCGCGCCGGGGCGGGCGAGGTGCCGTTGGGGGCGGTGGTCTCAACAGTGTGGCTCATGATCACTGACCGATCGAGTAGCCGGGCATCGGGAGCTTGCCGCAGGCCGGCTGGATGGCGTCCCATTTGGCGTTGTTGAGAGATTTCGCCGGGAATATGAGGATGCCGGTCTTGGGGTCGGGGTCAGGGATGTCCGCGTAGCCGTGCTTCCGCGCGCACGCGACGAAGGCACGCGCTTGCTCGACGAACTTCTCGTTACCCTTCTGCTGGACCTGGTGGATGCCGGGGACCTTGGCGTCGCAGGCCTTGCTCGCCGTGTCGAGGCCGTTGGCCGAGCCGGGACTGTCGACACCGGCGGCTGGGAAGGTGATGTTGCCGTCCTTGTCCTGCTCGACGCTGGTCTGCCCCTGCTTGTGCATGCAGTCCACCCAGGCCCGCCGGACCGCGTCGTCGTCCTGCGGCTTGCTCTTTCCCGCGCCGTCGCCCCCGGCCACGCTGGGCGCAGTGCCCTGTGAGGAGCAGCCGGTCATCACCAGCGCCGCCGTCACGGCGGTCGCCACCAGTACGGTTCGTATGGTCTTGGTACGCATTTCGTGGTCTCCCTGCTGGATGTCGACATCGACCTCGGCATTTCTACGGACCGGCGAGTTACGCACCAGTGAGTGCGTGCCTAACCACCGGCTAACGCCCGCCGAGGCATCGTTGACCAAGAAGGGCCAGGACAGGCCGGTACGGGGCAGGACAGCGCAGCGCAGGGCGCGGCGAGGGGAGTGGAGCAGAATGCGAGTGCTGATCGTCGAGGACGAGGTGGACCTGGCCGCGATGCTCGCCGAGGGCCTGCGCGCCGAAGGCATGGTCTGCGACGTCGCCCACGACGGCGCCCGCGCGCTCGAAATGACGGCCGCCGCCGACTACGACGTCCTGCTCCTTGACCGGCACCTGCCCAAGCTGAGCGGGGACGCCGTCTGCCGGGCCCTGAACACAGCCGGCTACCCGGCCAGAATCCTGATGCTCACCGCCGCCGGATCCCTCGCCGACCTGGTCGACGGCCTCGGCCAGGGCGCCGACGACTACCTGGCCAAACCCTTCTCGTACCTGGAACTGATCGCCCGGCTGCGCGCGCTGGGCCGCCGCTCCCCTGCCGGCAGCAGTGCCACCGTGCTGAGCAGGCACGGCGTCAGCCTGGACACCGTGCGCAGGATCGCCGAACGCGACGGCCGGCCACTGAAGCTGACACCCAAGGAGCTCGGAGTGCTGGAACTGCTGCTGGCCGCGGACGGCGCCCCGGTCCACAGCGAGCAGCTGCGGGGCAGCCTGTGGGACGCAGCACTGGCCCCGGCCACCACCGCCGTCCGGGTCACCGTCCACTCGCTGCGCCGCAAGCTCGGCGACCCACCACTGATCATCAACGACCCCGGCTACGGGTACCGGCTGTGAGCCGGGCCCGGACCGGTCGCCGCCTCTCGCTGCACGATCTGCCCCTGCGCGGCCGACTGACCCTGATGACCACGACGGTCTTCGCAGTCCTGGGCAGCGGGCTGCTCCTGCTGAACTGGCTGAGCGCCCGCCAACTCCTGAAAGACAACCGCCACCGCGTCGAACCCGAGAGCGTGCTCGCTCCCGCCCAGACGGAGCCGATCCCCACCGCCACCCCGCAAGGCCCCTCGACCCCCGCCTCACTCACCAGTCCCGCACAGCGCTTCGAAGACTTCCAGCACACCGTCCTCAGCGATCTGCTGCTGCGCTCCCTGCTCCTGCTCGCCGTCTTCACCGCACTCGCCGGACTGCTCGCCTGGTGGGGCAGCAGCCGCTCACTGCACCGCCTCAGCCAGGTCACCGCGGCGGCCCGGCGCATCGGTACCGGCAGCACCCTGGACGAACGGCTCGGCCTGACCGGCCCGCGCGACGAGGTCCGCGAACTCGGCGACACCTTCGACACCATGCTCGACCGCCTGGACCGCAGCTTCACCGCCCAGCGCCGCTTCACCTCCCACGCCTCGCACGAACTGCGCACCCCGCTCACCCTCCAGCGCACCGCCCTGGAGATCCCACTCGCCCAAGGCCGGGTCCCGGCCGACCTGAGACCCGCCTTCCAACGGGCGCTGGACGCCAACGCCCGCAGCGAACGCCTGATCGCGGCACTGCTCACACTGGCACGCGGCGAGAGCACACAGCTGACGCCGCAACCGTTCGACCTGGAGGACGCCGCCAGGGACGCCTTGGCCGACCTGGCCGACGAGGCCCGGACGGCAGGCATCCGGATCACCGCCGACCCAGAGCCCGCCCCGGTCGCGGGCGACCCCTCACTGCTCCGGCAGATCGCACTGAACCTGCTGGCCAACGCTGTGCGGCATAATTACCGCGACGGCACGGCGACGGTGACCACCGGCACCCTCGGCGGCCTTGCCTTCATCGAAGTCGGCAACACCGGCCCGGTATTGGCACAGGACGAAATCCCCGCCCTCTTCGAACCGTTCCAGCCCGGTCGGGAACACCGCAGCGACGGGACCGGGCTGGGACTGGCCGTGGTCCGGGCGATCACCCTGACCCACCACGGCGAGCTCACCGCCACCCCACGCCCCGGCGGCGGCCTCACTGTCCGAGTCGAACTGCCCACCACACACATGGAACAGGTCCCGCAGAGTCCGGCCTCTGAGAATCCAACGCTTCGGAACATCTGATCTCCGCCGGTACAAGGCGCGCGCTGTATCCCGAGTCGCTGACCAGAAAAGTCACTCTCAGTGTTCCGCATCGAGAGTATCCAGCGATATCGAGTCTTGCTCGCCACCAGCAGGCACCACATGGCCCCGTCGGCCGCTCATAGAGACGGACGCCGGGTGGCCATCGGCTGCCGGAACGTCGCGCAGGTGAGAATGTCTGCTTTGCTGCACAGTAGGGCGTGTGCCATGAGCTGGTGGGCATGTTCGAGATCGATCACGCGTTGCTCGATCTCCCCGAGCTTGCTCCGGATCATCGCCTGCCTGCGCGGCCTCGGGCGGATAGCGTCGCCGTCCGCCCTGACGCTCGGGGCACGGGTGCAGCAACTCGTCCACTTCGGGCAACTGCTGGCTCTCGGCCGGGCATATCCCGCCCGACTGCACACCTGCGGCGCACTCCACGCCGGAGCCGCTCTCGCCAACCTCGTCGGGGTCGCTGAAAGCGCGCTGCTCACCTCGGGCCGCGCCGGCCTACGCGCTCGGCATCGAAATCGTCGCTGAACTCCAGCCAGCAGACGAAGGCACGGCACGTTCAGAGTCTCAGCTTGTTCTTTATGGTCTGATCCGCCTTGAGAGTGCGTGACGCGACCCGATCAGATGGTGAGTAGGGTCGTGGCCATGACCAAGGGGACGGGGCGGCGGCCCGAGGTGAACCTGGACAGCGGCGTCGAGGACGTGACGCTGTCCATCCTGGAGTGGCTTGGCGAGCAGGGCGTCCATGCCATGATCCGGGTCGATGCGGAGCGCATGCGTGACGGTCAGCCGGCGTGGACATTTGCTGCTTCTGGTGGGCCGCTGGACGGTGGGATGAGGGCCGACGGGGCCTCGGTCGCCGAGTGTATGGGCAGGGCACTGCTTCGATTGCGCGAGGCCGGGCTGGCTGTTCCCTTCTGAGGCTGGGGTCCACCTCTGAGCTGATCGCGTTCGATGATGCTTTCGGGGCGTCTGGTGGTTTTGCCGACGTCGTAGCGGGTGGCGGGGTGCCGGTTCTTCGAGCCGGGTGGCCTGCCGGGACCGGGCCGGTTGGGTTTGGGCGCACGGGTCGGACAAGGCAGGTTCGGGCGGAGGTTTCTGAACCCCCGGCGGACCCGGGCGGGGGTGAGTCGGTCGGGTTCGGCCGGCTTCTCCCAGGGGCGGCGGAGGTCTGCGGCCAGCGGCCGGGCGAGGCGGAGTTGGGTGTGGGCCGCGACGATAAGCCAAGTCCACCGGTCCGCCGCCTCGGGGGTGCGGAACTTCGGGCAGGTCCAGCCCAGCGTCTGCTTGATCATCCGGAAGGTGTGCTCCAAGTCGAATCTGCGCAGGAACGCCTGCCAGCGCAGGTCGACGCCTTCACCCTCCAGGCCGGTGGCTGACGTCCACAGCCAGACGGGGAGCGGATCGTTGCCGCCGGGCAGGCGGTCGACCTCCAGGCGAATCAACGTTCCCTCGATGAGGGGGAGTTCGCCGGTTTGGTCGATCCATGCCGAGCGCGTAGTCAGCCTCGGGTGAATGCGGTCCCAGGCCGTCGCGCGCGGTGCCGTAGCGGTCGGTGACCTGCACCGTCGCGGCGTCGGGTTCACCCCAGGTGTCGGGCTTGGCGAAGCGGAACTCCTTACCGTGCTTGGGCGGGCGTCCGCCCTGCGGCGGTGAGATCCACGGCACTGGGACCGGCTTGCGCATCACACGGTCCGTACGCATCCGTCCGAGGACCTCCACCGGCAGTCCTTCCAGGAGATAGGCCATGCGCGGAGCGTCGTAGCCGGCGTCGAAGACGATCAGGATGTCGCGGTCACCCGCCTGCCATCGGCCCATGGCGATGAGGTCCTCGACCACTCGGCGGACCTGGGCAGCGGTGACCTCGGCGACATCGTCGGAGGGGCCCAGCCGCAGCGTGTCCAGGATCTGACACCACGAAGTCCGGCCCGACTCCAGCGCGGCGACGAACGAGTAGGGCCAGCCGGGCACGAACTGATCCGAGGAGGGTCCGCTGCGGCCGTAGACGTGGCAGAACAAGCGATCCGCACTGGTCGGCGCGTCAACTTCAGCTTCGACCACGCGAACGCGGTGCGCTGCTCGGCGTCCGGCGGGACGACGACCTGCGTCGAGGAAGGGGGGCGCGACCAGTACTCGATCATGTCGGCCTCCGTGATCGGCCTCTCGGGGAGGGGGCCGTTCCTGTCCACGGCGCTGGGCGCGTTCGAGCGCACCCGGCTCGGCGTCACCAAGACATGCGAAGTCCCCGCGCTCAGCCTGGGCAGCGGCCAGCACGACGTCACCGCCACGTACGACCTGTGGGGGCGCGGCACCAAGGACGGCACCCGCGGCCTCAAGATCGTCGACCCGACGACCGGCGATACGTCCTTCCTCGACTGGCGCAACAAGTCCGGCCGCGACGCCGACGCGTACTACGCCGAGTCGCTCGTGGCGGCAACGGGCTTCGTCCCCGGCGTCACCGTGGACAAGGTGGAGGCACTGTCGGGCGGGAACAGCCAGAGCGTCCTGCAGGCGATCACCCAGGCCACCTCGCCGCGCAATCTCTCGCTCCAGGCCGCGGAGACCTACGCTGCCGGCGGCCTGTCCGTGCGCGTGGACGCGACCGGCGCCGTCACCGGCACCGCGCAGGTCACCGTCACCTTGACCAACCCCTCGGGCACCAACACCACGCTGCCGGCCCAGCAGGGCACCGCCGCCGTCACCGGCACCCCGACCGCCGGCGCCACCCTCACCGCCGTCCCGACCAACTGGACCGCCGGCTCCTGCTACCGCTTCCAATGGCTCGACAACGGCACGGCGATCACCGCCGCGCGCGCCGCCGCCTTCACCGTGCCGGCCAGCCCCGCCGGACATGTCTACACCGTTCGGATCACCGGACAGCAGTCCGGCTACCAGCCGCTGACGGTCACCTCGCCCTGACCCCACGCCGGCAGGCAACAGCGGCTGTCAGCGGGCCACGCACCCAGCCGTGAACATCAGGCGGTGCCGGCGAAACCCCTGAACCGGGCCTTCGCGAGGCGAAGGCAGACCAAGGGCCTCGGCGAGGCATCTCGCCGGGGCCCTGCCCGTACTCGATAGACCACTCCCCCGACAGCATCCGTGAGCTTGACTCTGTCGGGGATCTTGAAGGTGCCGGTCAGGTTCCCAGGGTTCGCCAGGACTTCGGCCGGGGTATCTCGCGCTGGTCGAGGTAGTGCTGGAAGGCAGTCGGTCGGCGGGACGTCGGTGTTTCTTCGGCCGGTGGCAGTCCGCTGAGGCGCTCGATGTTGACGGCAATGGCCGTCAGAACGTGCTGGATGTGGGCCTTTCCCTGTCCTCGGTAGCGGCAGCGCCGCATTCCGTGGCCGTGGGCGAACTCGTTGACCGTGCCCTCCACTCCCGAGCGGACCGCATAGCGGGTCTTCCACTCGGGCGTCTGTTGCTCCGCGCGGACGCGAAGTTGCAGGTCATGGAGTTCTTTCGGGGGAAAGCCCACAGTTCGGGCGCTGTCCGCGGTGGAGGTGCACTGAGTGCGGGCCGGGCAGGGACGGCACTGACTCTTGGTGAACCTGGCCACGATCAGCGGGGCCGCAGTGGGCGAGGAAGTCGGATAGGGGCCGTGCCAGCCCGCGCTGACCTGCCCCTGAGGGCAGGTGACCTGCTGACGGTCGTAGTCGATGTGGAAGTCGTCCCGGGCAAAGCCCTCGCCTCGGCGGTGCTGGCGGGTGGGATTGCCCGGCAGTGGTCCGGTGACGGTGACCTGGTGTTCTCGGGCGGCTTGTGCCAGGTGGGGCAGGGACGTGTAGCCGGCGTCGACCAGGTGCTCGGCGGGCAGCAGCCCACGGCACGCCAGACGAGTGTGGATGCCGGGCAGGACCTGACTGTCGTGGGTGGTGGCCGCGGTGGTGGCCACATCCGTGATCACATTCGGGCCGCCGGGAGCGCACCTCTCCGTCAGATGAGCGGCAAACCCCTTCCAGCTGATGATGTGCCCGTGCCTCGCGTAGCGGGCCGAGGTGTCGTACGGCGAGACGACTGCCCGGGACGAGGGAGGCAGCCCGGGTCCGCCTTCCTTCTCGGCGGTGCGCCAGCGCAGTCGGCCTGCCTGGTCACGGTGGTAGGTTCTGCACCATGATCTGGCGCAGGGCCTGGACGCGGGGGCCGGACGTGGGGCCTGTTTCGCGCCGGTAGAGGTGTTCCAGGAGCCGGACAGCATCGTCCCCGGCGGTCAAGATCCTGGTCGTGGGCTTGGTGGGGTTCCTGCCCAGACGGACCGGCCGACCGTAGCGGCGGCCCCACTCCTCATCGACCAGTTCGTCCAGCAGGTGAGGGGACACACCGGCGACTTCTTCGAGTGCGGCGCGGACCGCCTCGGTGACCAGCTCCAGACGGGTCAGGTCACGCACCGCTGCCAGGACGTGGGTGGAGTCGGTGCGCTGCGTGGTGCGCTCGCGCACCAGGCCGGCCTCCTTGAGACGGGCCAGCACGAGGTCGAGGAGGCGGTCAGCGCGGTCGCCTTCGGCGAGACGGTCGCGGAAGTCGGCCAGCACGCTCACGACCCTCGCACCCGCGACTACGTGGCACGACGCACCCTCGAAGGGCTCAAGACGAAGGACATCTTCCGATGCCTCAAGCGCTTCGTCGCACGAGAGGTCTACCGCCACCTCACCAGCGCATCCAGCACCGAACCATCAGCATCCAACCCGACTTGACGATCTATAGGAGCTTCAGAGTCAAGCTCAACGAGAACGGGAGAACCCCACGCCAGCAGGCCTATAGCCCCGCAAGACCGCTCACACAGGCTCAACCCAACCGGGATACCCCAGCAAAAAACGAAACCAGCCCCTCAACTACACCCTCACGAAACGACACCGTTCCGGGCTCCAACTCGGCTGCTTCGCAGCCGAGTTGGAGCCCACCTCGTGGGCGAGGGCGGGTCCGCTCCGCTCCCCCGCCACAGCCCTTGCGGCTTCGCCTCCAGGGCCGCGATGCCGTTCGGCCGTCAGCCCGCCACCTTGTGGATACCGCATGACTACGGTGACACCGCAGCCAACGGCCAGCCGTCACCCCTACGACACCACGAGTTCAATCGCTGTAACCGGAGAAATCCTAGTCGATTCACTGGGCCAGGGCTCGGATCCTTAAATACTTCCATCATTGATAACGGATGGTTGAACACCCAGGATCAGATTGCCCATAGCCTCCGGCATACGACCGAAGGAGGCCACCCACGTCTCGATGAGATACAGTTCGCCACACTCATCAATCCCAAGGAAGAAACGCCCCTCGTCGTGCACACCGACAGGGAAAATAGATTTCTTTATTTCCTCGCCCCATTCGAGAAACCTGTCCTCTTCCCCCAGACATAGCATGGGGTTAAATTCAAATGGTTCGCGCGCACGACTAATCCCCGGACCGGATATGTGCACAGCGAGCCCTCCAAACTCAGCCAGGAAGGCGCTGACTACCGGGTTCCTCTGGAGACCCTCAGACTCGAAGGCCGCCAGCCACGGTTCTGCGTTAATCTGCCTATCGGGCGTCCAGCCAGCCTCTCGTAGTACGCGGTTTACTTCTTCGGAAAAGATTCCCATCTAAATCACCTCGCGGTCACGAAATTGAGATCGAAGGCGTCTTCCAACGCCACACAGCTATTACAAGGGCCTACAGGGTAGCCGTGCATCGCTTTATCTCGCGACCCACGTACGATCACTCCGGCCGCCGACGATCCTGTCGGGTTGTACCCATCTGTCAGCGCTCGTGAAACACACACGGCCAAGCCGCAGCTTCCGTGGCCGACTCCGCGCTCCATAACTGGGATATCGTCCAGAATATCCTGAACGATGGGGTGCAGCGTAGGAGGCGTTCCCCTTACGCTCGGACTTGAGTAAACCTGCCCACTTGGCAATTGAAGCGCCTCCGCAACAGCTGGACGCGCTTTGGAGGGCCGAACGGAAGATGTGATGTCTGCTTCGGCGCGAGCAGCATTAGTGACACCGCAATTGTGCACGAGGACCGGTGTGGCCCCCGCCAACACATAGTACGCGTGGACGTCCTCGATGCTGAGGTCGTGGGTTCGCTGACGCTGGGTGTAGTGCTTGACTTCGGATATCTGGACGTGCACGCCGGCGCTGGTGCGGAGCAGATGTCCGGCTTGGAGGTCTCCGGCCTGGATCCATTTTTTCAGGTCGGGTATCCAGAAGGGGTGTGTATCGGTTGCTACGATGCTTGATTGGCCGCCGTCTACGGATACGTAGATTTCAGTGAATGCCTTGTCATCTTCCGTGGTGATCGTCTGGGCAACTTTTTTCTTGACCGTTTCTCCGGTATCGACATCGGTGGTGGTTATAGTGTCGCCGACTTCGATGTCTTCGATGTCTTTTCGTGTGCCGTCTGCTAGGAGGACACCGGTTCCCGGCAAGAAGCTATGGCATACCTTTGCAATCTTGTGTGTTGCGGCAGCCAGGACGACATCGAATGTGATCTTGGCTGCTCCTTCTGTGGATCTCCCGTCAATGAAATCGTCAGCAATTTCACTGCCTCTGGCAATGATTGATTCTGCGAATCCTACTCCGGTTATTTCTTTCATTTTTCCGGTCACATACTCAGTGCATGTGCCGTCGAGAGTGACGCAGTTATATGCGTTTTTGACTTCGTCGCCTACCGCACCAATCAGGCCGGTGCCAAACTCTCTACCTTGTTCCACGAGAGCGTCGGTAAAGGAGGAAAGCCACCCCCCGACACCTCCTCCGCCACCGCCATTACCGCCGCCGCCGTTACCACCTCCGCCGCCGTTACCACCTCCACCGCCATTACCGCCTCCGCCACCACCTCCGCCACCGCCGCCGCCACCGCTGCCGGAAGTACCGCCGGTGTTCGGTGCCGGGTTGGTGTTGATCGGGAAGGCCGGGTCCGGCTTGCCGCTGTTGTTGCCCGGCTGGCAGTGGCCGTTGCCCGGGTCGAGGCAGGTGCCGGTGGGGTCCGAGTTGGTGGCAGGGCTCTGGCCGGCGTAGCTGTATCCGTTGAGTGTCTGGTGTTTGCCGAGTTCGAGGATGGGGTCGACGCTGATGAACTGGCCGATTCCCGGGTCGTATTCGCGGGCGCCGATGTGGGTGAGGCCGGTGGTGGCGTCAGTGGGCTTGCCGAGGAATGCTTTGTCGTCGGGCCAGGTGGTGGGGTTGGTGCCGCGGGGGGCGCCGAAGGGGGTGGTGTAGCGCTTGGTGACGGCCTGGGTGGTGGCGTCGGTGGCGATGCTGCTGGTGCCGTGGTGGTCTGCGGCGAGGAAGCTGATCTTGCTGCCCGGGGTGCCGAGCGTGGATGTGCGGACTGCGATGTTCTGGCCTGCCGCGCTGTAGTAGCGGGTGCCGGTGACCGTCTTTGTTGTGCCCTTGGTGGTCAGGCGTACCTCGGTGGCGCCGAGGTAGAGGACGGTGTCGCCGTCTCCCGTGGCGCGGCGGATGAGGAGTTCGCCGTCGGCGTCGTAGAGGTAGCTCGTGCCGAGGGCGGGCTTGGTGCCGACTGCGGGTTCGGTGGTGGAGGTCAGTTCGCCTTCGGTGTTCCAGGTGAGGGTCTGGGTGGCCTGGGTGCCGGGGCGGTTGGTGGTGTTGCCCGCGCCGTCGTATCCGTACGTCGCCGTCTTGGCTCCGGTGGTCTTGACGAGTGGGTGGGGCTGTCCGGTGGGTGTCTTGTATCCGTAGGTGGTGGTGGCGTCGCCCGCGGCGGCGTGGGCGGTTTCGGTGGCCCGTTGGCCGGCGTCGTTGTAGGTGTAGCTGGTCCAGTAGGGGGCGGCGCCGTCGAGGTTGGCGGTGGTGCGGCCGGTGGTGGCGCAGTCTGCGGTCTTGGGGGTCCAGGCTTCGGTGAGGCGGCGGTTGCCGTCGTAGGTGAAGCACTGGTTGTCGGCCTTGGTGGTGCCGCCGAGAGTGGTGGGGTCGAGGATGGACAGGACGTTGCCCGCGTCGTCCTGGGTGAAGTTCAGGTCCTGCAGCATGTACGAGTGGGTCTGGTCGGTGACGTGGCTGCGGGTGAGGCGGCCGGTGCCCGGCTCGTACTTGTTGGTGATGTAGGTGTTCTTGGCGCCTGCTCCGAGTGTGAGCTGTTCGGCCTGGCCGAGCGCGGAGTAGCTGACGCCGAGGAGGTAGGTGTTGGTCCCGGACAGCCCTGTGGTGAGGCCGAGGGAGTTGTATTTCGGTTCGACGATCTCTTTGGGGAGGCCCGCGACGCCGGGTTCCTTGGTGTTGTTGAGGGTGCCGTCAAGAAGGTAGTCGGTGCCGAAGGTGGTGGTGGCTGCCACTGCACCGGAGGTGACCAGCGGGTCGTCGGCGGGCAGCACGACATCGGTGCTGGTGGCCCGGCCGAGGGTGTCGTAGGCGGTGACCTGCTTCGTGTATGCCTTGCCGGTGGTGCCGCCGACGTAGCGGGTGGAAGCGTCCGGCTTGCCCTTGCGGAGTGTGTCGTAGCTCCAGTGGGCGAGCTGATTGGGGGGCGTCTCTTCGGTCTGCCACAGGTCGGTCTTGCGGCCGAGTTCGTCGTACTTGTAGAGCAGTTTCGCCTTGCGCGAGTCCTCGGTCAGGCTGATCTGGTCGAGGTCGGTGTACTCGGTGCTGGACGTGCCCTTGTCCGGGTCGGTCGTCTGGATCTGGCGGCCGAACAGGTCGTAGGTATAAGTCCACTTCGCGTCGTCGATGCCGGTGATCAGCGACTGCTTCCCGTCGCGGGTGTAGTCGTACTTCACCCGGGTGTAGGGGGTCCCTGTCGTGGCGCCGTACGCGGTGTCGTTGGGGGCTGTGCCCGCGTAGGTGCGGGTCTCCGCGGTGCGGCCCAGGACGTCGGTGATGGTGCGGGTGGCGTTGCCGCCCTTGACCGCGGTAGTGGCGGTCGAGTCTCCGGTGTAGCTGGTGGTGGTCGACCACCGGTCCACGCCGAATACCGTGAAGGTGCTGTTCGTGGGGCGTGCTGCCGCGTCGTAGGTGGTGCGGGTCAGGGCGGGGGTGTGGGCGTAGGAGGCGCGGGCGTATGTGCCGTTCGGGGCGGCGAGGTTGTCGTAGATGTCTGCGTACGTCTCATAGGCGAGGCCGCGTGAGTCGTATCGGGTGTCGGTCAGGATCCGGCCGCCGAGGGGCGAGGCGGTCTGGGTCTGGAGCGGGCGCAGCAGGGCGTCGGTGATGGCATAGCTGGTCTCGTAGCTGGTGCCGTTGGCTTTGAGGGTGGCGACGGACGTCCAGGGCTGGCTGCCGCGGGCGATGTTGTAGTCGTATTTCGCTGTCGGGGTGTCGATGCCCTTGGTGCGGTTGGGTGCCCAGGTGTCGGTGATGCGGCCGAGTGCGTCGTAGGCGTTCGCGGTGTCCTTGGCAGCGGCGTCGGTGGTGCCGGTGATGGATCCGCGTGCCGGGTCGATGTAGGTGTAGTTCTTGTGGATCTGGCCGTTTGAGGTGAGTTTGGGGGAGGCGACCACCATGGTGGTGAGGGGGCCGGCTGCGGCCGGGTAGTAGGTGGAGGACGTGACGTTTTTTTGGGCGTCCTCGACGGTCAGGGGGCGTCCCAGTTTTGCGGTCGCCGTGTCGTAGGTGGTCTTGGTGACCTTTTGCCAGCCGCCGTTGACGGGTGGGTGGCGGTCGCTGGTTCCGGCGGCGGCCGGGTAGGCCTTGGCTCTGCCGGTCCAGGTGGGGAGGCCGAGTGTCGGGGTCTGGGAAGCGGTCCAGCCGGTGGCGGTGGGGTTGTCGTAGACGACGGCGGTGTCGGAGAGTACGTCTCCGCGGCTGTCGGTGTTCGCGGGGAGGTTCAGTTTGTCGTCGGTGATGACGGCTCCGGCTGTGTCCAGGCAGGCGGATCCGATGGTTCGGGTACGGGAGACGAAGCTGGTGAGGCCCTTGTCGGGGTTGCGGGCGTACCAGGTGCGGGTGCAGGTTTCGTCACCTGTTTTGCTCTGGTCTCCTACGGCTTCGGTCTGGGTGACCATGCCGTAGGTGTGTGAGGTGTAGCTGCGGCGCCAGGTGTTGCTGACGGGGAGGTAGGTGTAGGCGTAGGAACGTGCGGTACGGACGAAGTGCGCCTTGGTGTTGGCGTACGAGCGCTGCTGGCTGGCTGTTTCCTTGTTCCAGATGTTGTTGACCGCGACGGAGACGGGTTGGGTCCCGTTGTAGGTGAGTTCCTGGCGCAGGAACCCTGCCAGTTGGTTGTGGTCGGTGGCGTCCGATACGTCCAGGCCCGCGATGTCGATCCCGGGGATGGTGGCAGTGCGGGTGGCGGTGCTGTCTAGGCGTTTGTCGCCGTGCATGCCCTGCATGTACTGGCGGACGGTCTTGGACTGGGGGTGGGCGGTGTCGCCGGTGTAGGTGGTGACCTTCCGGTAGCCGCGCCAATTGGACCAGGTCCGCTCGTCCGCCGGTGTGAAGGGGTCGTTGTTGTAGTGCCAGCCGGGGTTCTCGTAGGTGTAGAAGTTCTCGACCGCTTCGTTCTGGCCGGCCGGGTCCGAGGTGGATACGGAGGTGACGTTGTACTTGTGGAACCAGTCGAGTTGTGGGTCGCCGCCGTTGACGGGCCAGTAGACGGGGTAGCAGGAGAGGTTGTTGTCGTCCTCGGCCGTGGGCATCTTGCTGCCGCGTACGCACTGGGGGTCGGACAGGGTGACGGTGGTGATGGCGCCGGTCTCGGTGGTGATGGTGTTGATGCGGGGGCGGGTCAGCGGGAGGATGTTGTCGGTGGCGTCGACGCGGTTGGGCCGCATGTGGTAGCCGAACTCCACCGGAGGTACGACGATGGTGCCGCCGTTCTTCCCGGTGCGCTGGAGCGACTTGAGGGTCAGGGTTTTGTCGGAGGGGTTGCCGATGTCCCCGCCGTCCAGGAACTGGTAGCTCAGGGCGTAGGTGTCGACCGGCTTGTACGCGTCGGGCTCGGCGGCCGTGGACCAGACGCTCGTGTTGATGCCGGTGAGCATCTTGCGGGTGAAGAACGTCGGTCCCTTGGGCAGGCATTCGGTCTCATCGGCGCTGCAGATGGCGTCGAAGGGGACGTCGGGCCACTTGTCGGCGGTGTCTTCGGTCAGTGAAGGGCAGTCGGCGGCGGTGCACCGTTCCTTGTAGGTGAACTCGACCTTGCCGGAGGGGTTGCCGGTGAACAGGGTGTTGGAGCGCTGTCCGTACCTGATCTCTTCGAGGTAGCCGCCGCGGGTGTAGGAGGCGAGCTCGGTTTTGTCGCCGTTCTTGGCGTAGTGGTTCGATTCCGCCTTGTACCAGTACGTGGATGCATTGCCGTGGACATCGGTGACAAGGTCGAGGTTCCAGCGCCATGCCTGTGTTTTGGCGCGGCCGGAGTAACCGGTGCCGGAGGAGTATCCGGGCTCTCCGGAGTCGTCTCCGAAGACGGGGACGGTCCAGACGGAGTTGGTGCGTTCGGTGCCCGCACCGGGAAGTTTGTTCAGGCCGAAGGTGTACGTGGTGCCGTCACCGGTGACGACCTTCCAGTACTCGCCCTTTCCGTCGCCCTTGCCTGCGACGATGTCGTCGCCGTCGTCGCTGTTGTCTGCTCCGGTCTCGTGGGTGACCTGGGAGGCGTCGTCATTCTTGAGACGCCACACACCGGTGGTGTCGTCCTTGACGAGTTCGGTGGCCTTGCCGTTCAGGACGAGGGAGGCGTTCTCGTACTTCCAGCACTGGTCGGACTTGTCGGCCTGGCCGTCGTCCTCGCACGATCCGTATTTGCGCTCGATGTAGGAGGAGGTGAGGTCGAACCCCTCACCCGCCATGGAACCCTGGTTGTTCGTGTTCGAGGTCCGGCCATCCGTGCTGCCCGAGTCGTAGGACAGCGACAGCGACGGTGAAGGACCGGCAGCCGCCGGTGGCACGGTGACCGGATAGGACCAGGTGAAGGAGCCGGACGAGCCGCCGGCTTCCCAGGCGGAGGAAGCCGCCAGCGGGGTGGCCTTGTAGTCGCCCGCGCCGGAAGCCGCCGTCCGTGAGGTCGCCGTCACGGCGAACACGCCGGCAGACGCTGTGGTGTCCGTAGTGGTGACGGCGGGGAGGCTGACCTGGGCGGAGACAGTCTGCGCTGCGCCGTTGTTACGGTGGGTGACGGGGGTCTGGGTGCGGCACTGCGGTTTCTGCGGGCTGGTCAGCGCGCACGCGGGCAGGGACACCAGGCCCAGGCGGGCGCCCCAGTTTCCGCCGATGGCGTCGGCGAACTTCTCGTAGTCGATGGTGATGCCGGCGGCGCCCGGGGACTCCGCGGCGGCGGTGAACACCACGCCGGTGATGCCCGCCCTGCGGGAAGTCTTCTGGTCGAGCACGCGGACTGTGGCGGAACCGGTGGCAGCGCCGGCCTGCTGTGCGTTGCGTGCCTTGGCCTTGGCACGGGGCGGTGTGGTGACGGATACGGTGGCCCGACCGGGTGTGCCGTCGATCTTCTCTGTTCTGGTGGATGCCTTCGGCCAGTGGGTGGCATGCCGGCTGCGTGCCTGGGCGGCCTGTCTGCTGTTGGCAGCCTTGTTCTTGGCCACCCGTTCACGGTCTTCTTTCGCCCCCAGGGCGTTGACCGTCTTCACCTTGCTGACCCGGGGAGCGGGGAGGCCGGGCCGGCCCAGAGGGTCCGCGGCGACAGCCACCGGCGTCAGCGCCGCGGGCACGGACAGTGCGAGGGCCAGCACTCCGACCACGGGTATCCGAAACGCCCCGGCAGCAGGGGTGGGGCGTCGTCTGCTGCGTCGCTTCACGAATGAGGGGAACCATCTGGACACGGACACGTCTTCTCTCCGGGAACGGCCGACCGCCATTGGTTCGGGCAGCGCAGCAGGGTGGCGGTGGCGCAAAGCGGCGTGGGGCAGGGTGGGGCGGGGCCGGCGGTGATGGCCGGCCCCGCCGGTGGCGAAGCGCCGGGGCGGTGGGGTTCAGGTGCCGACGACGTCGGCGACCTGTGTGCCGTCGCTGAGCGCTCCTGACCAGAGCCGGATGTCGGTGAGCCGGCCGGGAAGGTAGTTGCCCCAGGCGCCGAGGTATCCCTTGCCGACAGAGAGCTCGCCGGTGCCGACCTCGGCGGTGTACTGCACGTCGTCGCTGGTCTGGCGGTCCGAGGTGACGTAGAGCTGGATCGTTCGGTCCTGGGCGTTGTACACACCGGTGAGGCGGGCCTCGGAGTCCAGGACGGCCTCGTCCTTGCTCTCGACGGATACTCCGGTGCCGTCCGCGGTGAGGCGGCCGAAGTTCCAGCGGCCCACCACAACGGGCTTCGATACGGGCAGACCGTTCTCGTCGAGGACCCGGTCGCCGTTCTCGTCGTACTCGGGTTCCTGCCGGCTTCCGGTCTTCTCGAACCACAGGCTCCACGACGAACCGGTCGCCGTGCGCTGCCCGAGAATCTGCGCCTTGTAGTGATCCGGTTTCGCCAGGATCTTCGCCTCGTCGACGACCGCCTCTGTGGTCACCGTGAACGAAC
Organism: Streptomyces sp. NBC_01237; assembly: GCF_035917275.1. Lineage (NCBI taxonomy): Bacteria > Bacillati > Actinomycetota > Actinomycetes > Kitasatosporales > Streptomycetaceae > Streptomyces > Streptomyces sp. NBC_01237. The sequence goes on from NZ_CP108510.1 coordinate 39,961, forward strand.
CGGAGTCATCCACCAACGGCCCCGGTGTGGTTGCGGCGCCCGTGGTGCCGTTCAGGACCAGTTCGTCATCGGCGAGGGATGCCCCCGAGGACAGGGCGAGGGACGGGCTGTAGCCCGAGACGGTGTCACTGAGTGACGTGCCCTGAGCGCCTGCGGGCTTCCACGCGGCAACGAGCTCGACGGAAGGCTTCTTGTACGCGTCGAGCAGCGAGCTCTCCTGCGCGATCTGTTCCTTGGTCAGTGCTACCTGCCAGACCGCCGCTTCGTCGATGACACCGGGGAAGTAGTCGGTGTGTGTCCCGGACCAGTGGACACGTCCGATCTGGAGCGGGCCGTTCGCAGCCCACGGTGTTGTGAACGGGGTGCTGCCCTGCGGCTCTCCGTTGACGTAGAGGCTGATGGTGCCGGCGGTCGCGTCGAAGACTCCGGCCAGGTGGGTCCATACCTTGGGGGTTGCGGGGTTCTTGGAGGCCACTTTCTGGTAGGTCCACGGCGTCCCTGCAGGGGCGTCGGTGCTGGCCTCGCGGAAGGACCACTTCTTGATGGTGGATTCGTAGCTGAGAAGGAACGGGCTTCGGTTGGTGCCGTCCTGGCTCAGGACGGTGGAAGTGGGGCTGGCGATGTCGTCCAGGCGGACCCATGCGGCGACTGTGTAGGAAGCCCGGGTGTCGATGACCGGGCCGGTGGTGGCTGCGTAGCCCGTGGTGCCGTTCAGCTTGAGCCCGCTGTCCGTGGTCCTGACCGCGGGGGCGGTGTCTGTGGCCGGGGTGACGGTGACTTCGCCTCGGCGCCCCTGATTGGTGCGGGTGGCTCCGCCGGTCAGTGCCGCGTTGTCCCGCAGGCTGGGGTCGGTGGTGGAGGAGTCGACCGCGTCCCCGGAGGGTTCGCTGAAGTTCCAGCGGCCGACCGGCCCGTCGCCTTCCTTGACGACGAACTCGACTGTGTTGCCCTCGCCGGGGCCATAGCTGTCCTTCGCTTCGGCTTCCAGGACGATGGTGCCGGACGTGGGCGGTACCGCGTTGATGTCCACTGTCGCCCCGGGCAGGTAGCTGGACCAGGCCGTGTCCGTGGACAGCTTGTACCGGTAGGCCGTGTTGACGTCACCGGCGGCCGGGCCGAGGGTGAATGTTCCTCTCTGGCCGGGCTTTCCTCCGGGGACACAGTCGTTCGCGGTGCACAGCGAATACGGGTTGCCGGGTTTGAAGGTGATGGTCGGAGGCTTGGGAGCGGTGCTGTCGACCTTGAAGTAGCACCATCCGGTCGTCGAGCCGTTCGATGGCCCCGCCAGGTGTTCGCTGCCGTAGTACGACCGGGTCCAGGACCGGTAGCGGTAGAGAGCGTTCTCCTCCAGGTTCGTGCTGGGTGACGCGGTGATCTTGACGTTGTCGCCCACCGGACTGGACGGCGCCAGAATGTCACCGATGGCTTTGGTCCAAGTGGTGCCGGTCTTCTTGTCCAGTGCCATGACGACCCGCAGTGCGGCTCCCGACTCACCGCCCGCCTCGGTCTGGGCTGTTGCGGTCAGGGCAGGGGTGGGATCGGTGGCGATCGCCGGGGCGGACTCGACGGTCTTGCACACCGAGGTGTTTCCGGTGACGAGACCGATGGCACTGGGCTTGGCCGGCTTGCCGACGTAGGTGACGCTCAGGACCGCATCGTCGTCGAACCGCTTCCACGCGATGGTGTCCGACTCGTCCTTGGCCATCAGCATCAACGTCAGACGGGGAAACTTCCCCTCCGCGAAACTGCGGACAGTCGGTGTCAGGTTCTCGTCCGGCTCCGGCGCATAGTCGTGGAACTCGATCGGGGCACGCGGCTGTGACGGTTTGCAGTTGTCGCCCCGCCCGGCTGAGACATTCCGGTCGCCCATCTGGTCCAGCTTCTTCGGCCCCGGCCACCGCGACGACGAGGAGATATTGCTGGTGCGCTCCAGATCGACCCATCGCTCGTCGCAGGAGAACGACCAGGTTTCCGTCACGCTGAACGTGGCGTCCAGAACGTGCTTGCCCTTCAGGTTCCCTGGGGCGAATTCGAAGTACATGCGGTTCACATAGCCGTTACCGCAGTAGTAGGAGACCCCGCCGATCACCGCGGACCCGCACTTGCCGACGCTCATGCCGTTCTTGCCACCGGAGAAGTTCCAGAACACATCGCCGTCCGAGGACAGCACGGTGCGCTCAGAATCGTCCAGACCGACCGGCGGATCGATGTAGAGAGGGAAGTCCGCCCTGCTCGTTGCCTCAATGAGGTCCGTGTCGGGCTTGACGGTTACCGATCCTTCCGCGACCGCAATGTCCAGGACCGAGGACTCGTCCCCCGCTCCGGGACCGGCCAGCGGGTCACCCTCCCCGGGCGGGCCTGCCGGTACCGGCTCGGACGCGCCGGTGTCTGCGGACTCGGCGAGGTACAGCGACTGCCGAGCCGCCGCGGGGGTGGTGTTCCCTCCGGCGGAGTTCCACATCTGCGCGGCCGGAGAGCGGAACACGGTCTGTCCATTGCCGTCCAGCGCGTCCACGCCCCCGCCGGCGCCCGCCTGCACGGTGAGATTCTCGGCTCCCAGCTGGTACTCGATGCTCGCCAGGGCAGGGTTCGCGGCCGCTTCCGGAGTCTCGACCTCCAGCACCTGGCGGAAGCCCTCCACCGTCGCGGTCAGGATCAGATTCACATCCGGCAGCACGTCCTCATAGACGGCACGCTCGCCCTCCAGACGAGGAGCGGGCAGAGTACCCGGCCAGCCCAGGGATACCGACTGTGTTCCCTCAGCGATCGTGACCAGACCCGCTCCACTGCCTCCGGGAGAGAACGACAGATCCACCGCAGCGGCCTTCGGACCGACCGACCCGTCGGATTTCTTCACAAGAGTGGCATCCGGACTCGTCCACCCACCGTCCGGCAGAGCGACCCGCACCGGACTGATCGCCTTGTCCAGCGTGAAGGTCGTTCCGTCGGGGTTCGCGAACACCGTCTCCCGTTCGGTGCGCTCCTCCACGACCTCAACACGTTCACCCGACTCAACCGCCTCGGCGGAAGCCCGAGCCTCCGCCGAGCCAGAAACCGGGGAAACGCTCTCAGCGGCTGCGGGCACTGCCGCGGCCTGCCAGGTCAGGGCAGGAATCCCGCCCACCATCGTGGATGCGACGGCCAGCGCGCACACACGGTGACGCACTCGACGCCACAGAGCCGAGGAGTAAAAGGCCGTGCGCCAGACAGAAGAACAGGACGCGGGACACAACAGGGCGAACGCCGCAGGTGAGTGGTCCGGCAGAGGGGTTCGCGTACCTCCAGGCCGCCCTACCAGCTGCCCGGGTCGGCGACGCGCCAGCAGTTGTCCGTGAACGCCGTCCCGCAACCGGGGCAGACAGAGCGGCCCGCTTCACGTTCACCTCGCCGGCGTGCGCACCCCGGCCGCCCAAACGGCGCCCCCAGCGGCGGCGCTCCCGCGAGAAGAGACCTCATCCGAGCGGCAGGGCCACGAACCGGACCGCCGGCCGATGCAGGTGCTGGAGGTCGCGCGGGGCGCGGCCGGGGCTATGAGCAGGCGCAGGACGCTCTGTATGCGGCGGTCGGGGAGGTGTTGGCGGCGCGGCCCTACCGAGGTGCGGTCCATCCCACGGTGGTGCGCGCGGCGCTGGAGGCCGGTGAAGACGTGCCGGAGAGGTCGGCGGAGTACGCGGCCTTGTGCACCTGATCGTGGCGATCGGCCTGGGCGTGGAAGAAGTCGGAGCGAACGCGCTGGCAGCACCGCCACGGCTGCGACGATGAGGCCCCTCCCCTGTGTCCCCATGGCGCGGGAGCGTAACAGCAGGTCAATCCCCGATGAACGAAAACTGCATCCCTGATTTGTGCAACTCGCGGCGGAGTTGTGATCGCAGTGCGTAATCTCAGCGGGAACGCGTGTCGTGTCGCGTAAGCCTCGGGTCGCCGGGCATCGACCTCGCCCACCGTATCGACGGTGGCAGGTGTTCGGTGCACTGCGACTGGAGGCTTCATGAGCCGACACGCAAAGCCCCGCAAGGGGCGAGAAGACGGCCCCGACCGCAAGAAGCTCTGGCTCCTGCTGATCAATATCTTGATCAGCGGCTGGAACCACTTCTAACGGCCGAGGCCGGCACAGGTGGGCGTCGACCTCTCCCTTGCCAGAGCTGGGGTCGGCGCACCATCCACGGTTACAACCTCGCCACTCACACCGTTATCCACTGTCAAGTGACGTGTGCCCACCGTAGCGTCGACTCTTATAACTTGCATCCGTGACGGCGAACTGCGTCAAGTTTTACGTGTCACGAGGCCCGACGCCGTCCCGTATCGCTACTGGGGCCGTAACCGCCCTCACCTCCTGCCGTCGAGGCGTTTGTCGTCGAGACTGCTGATCCCTGTGTCCAGCTGGTCAGGGTCGGCCCGCTCGGTCAGGGACTCCGGCGTCCGTGCGGTCCGGGGAGTCCATGCCAGCAACCCAGGTGACCATCTGGTCCTCCAGCTTCGGGTGGATGCCGACGTGGTGGATGAGGCCCTGTTCCTAGAGCTGTGCGATCGGCTCGGCCCGGAGGCGTTTGCCGACCTTCGCAGTAACCTCCAGGACCATGGGCTTAAGGAGGCCGCGGGCTTCGCCGCTGCGCTGGAGCTGTTCCCACGCCTGGCGGACGATCTGGCGGGCCATGTCTCCCTCGTAGTCGGACTCGACGGCGACTCCCTCGGGCGGAGGTGGGTGAAGGGCGGTCCGCAAGGTGTCCGCTGTCGGCAACGTCGTGCACATCGAGCTGAAGTTCGCCAAGGGGCACGCCAAGCCCAGGACCTGGGTCGTCTACACCGCTTATCCGGAGTATACATGACATACGAGACCGGTCTCTCCTGGCTTTCGGAACAGTGTGGGGAAATGACCGACCTGCTTCCTTCGGAACTTGACTGCCTCGTCGAGCGGGGGCCGGTCTCCGCCATGGTCCTGATCGCCGAGCGGTCGGTGACGGACTTGGACGGTCCGGCGGCACTGCAACTGGGCCGCGACGTGCGTCGTCTGCTGGATTCCGCGCTGGCCGAGGAGACGATACGGACGGCTTGGGTCGGCTCCACAGACCACGTGTTCGACCCGTGCAAGGAGGACGTCGGTCCTCGGGCCTGGCTGAAGAAAATCAAAGCTGCCTGGCTGTCCGCCGAGTTCCGGTGTGCTCCCAGGTTCGTTCCGCCTGCTGCCGATCCGGTGACGGACGACACACTGCGCGCAGCCGTGGTCCGGGCGATGGGCGGGGTCGTCGCTGATCTGACCCTGGCGGACGAGGCGGGGCAGCAGTTCAACTCCTTGCCGCAGACAGGACTGGTGCCTGCGCTGGAACAGGTGGTCGTCCACGTCTGCGCCGACCTCGGCTACCGGCTGTTCCTGCGAGCCATGAAGGCGTACTACGTGGCGGTCGACGCGAGCAGCCGCGACGCGTTCGTGGCGCTCGGCAGACAATTCGGATACCCGGACCCGCTCGTAGAGGAAGGCCTCAACCAGCGCTGAGCAGGTTTCGGGCGGGGCGGGAGAACCAGGTGCCTGCCTCGCCCGGGCAGTGCACGTACCACCATTAAGGCGTCCCACGCAGTGATGCGGGGGACGCCCCAAATCTTCGTTGGGTGTAACTCTGTCTGAGTGAGCGTTGCGGTGAGACTGCGAGGTCAGGTCTGTCCTGGTAGCGGACCTGGTGGGCGCATTGATGTGCGTGAGTGACGTGTCAGGTGGAGCTGTGAGCGGTCACGGATTTCCCCAGGCTTCGAGATCTGAGCGTCACGTAATTCCCCACCCCGGCGGTCATGAGTCCCCATGGAGATGGCGACCGTGATGCCCTGCCAGTCACCCGGACCGAGGTCGACTAGGACCGCTGCGCACGGAAGAGACGGCGGTCCCCGCTCGCTGCACTCCAGCCCGCCTCGGCTGGCCGACCACCTCGCCGTCGTGCCCGACGAACACGCCAGCTGCGAGGCCGGGTACGTCATGGACAAGCTGGTGGCGGTGGCGAGCAGGTACCTCAAGCGGTGGTGCCTCGCGAGCGGCAACGGGGCGCACACCGCGCGGATCACGGCCGGGTTCCTGATCGAAGTCATGCAGGAGGTCGATCAGGTGAGCCAGTTCCTCGCCGACGTCCGCAGCGACGCCGCCCGGTGGCCAGCGGCTGTGGCGTCCTGAGCTCAGTGGGATCCGGGACGGCGCCCGGGGACGGAGTTTTCTCCTCCCCAGGCGCTGTCCTGTTCGGGCGGGATGTCGCAGGTAGCGAACCCTGTCAAGGAACAATGCACTGCCTCCAACGACGGTGGGGCATCGGATGCTGTGCACTCCCCCATCGCGATGTCGTGCACTCCTGAGGCAATGCAGGGCACTCCCACCGCGATGTCGCGCATCGGATGCGGTGCATCGTCCGGACATCGGGTGCGGTGGCGGCCATCGGGTGCACTCCACTCCACACGATGGCGTCCACTCCCGGGCTGGTGGTGCGCCCGCCGCGCACTTCGGGTGCGGTGGTGCGCAATACCGGGAGTGGCGGTGCGCATCGTGATGCGGTCGGTGCGCGCACCGACCCGAGCTGGCGGGCCGACGGGTGCGCCCACCACGGCCTGGCGGTGCGCGTCATGGCGCGCGCGGCGCGTTCCGGACGGCGCGCGGGGTGCTGCGATGGAAGGCCGGATCGAGCAAAGTCCCCGTACCAAACGCCCCCTTGACTTCAGTCCCCTCGAAATCCCATATGCACAGTATGCACGTCCTATGTGTGCGGCGGATCATGCGAACTGGGCACGAGGTCCGGGTCCGGTGGGCGCGCTTCGGTGGGGCAGCCAAGCGATGCGCACAGGCTCGGGCAGACGGTGCGCTGGGTGCGCGCACCAGGGCCGACCGGTGCGCGCATCATCACCTCCATGCGCGCACCGCGGTGCGGTGGACGGCGAGTACGGCGCACCACGATGCGCAAGCGACCTGCCACTCAACTCGACCGGCACAATCCAGCCCACCGCCCACACCCTGTAGAGGCGGTCCACCCCAACTCAGCATGTAGAAAGCCGTCTTGTTCTCACCAGTCCCCTGTTGAGCACCGTGGCAGGCACGGACATGATGGTGGCAGGACACGTCATTTTTTGAGGGGGGACAGCCCAGTGGACGAACGGCACCGCAGGACGTGGGCCGAGCCGAATGACATATGTCGTCCCGCTCTCTTCCGCATGGCCCATTCGCCTGCCGCTTGTGCGACGCGGGCTTCGGTCTCCCCTAGCCAATGTCCACCGAGTCCGAGCGACCGCAGGCGTAGACGCCCCGTGTTCCAGAGGATCACGCCAGCCGCGTTGCCGGGTGGTGCCGTTCTGTGAGCATGACTTTGGACACCTCGCCCATGCTGGCGGGGGACCGGGAGGAGGCGGTCCGGCACGCTGTCTGGGAATCCGTCGTGCGGATCGACATTGACCACCATCCTTCACCGGAGGAAATCTCGGTCAAGGTCAAGCTGAACACGGTCGGTTCCATCGGCATCTGCTCGGGGCAGGCGACCGGCCTGACGATACGGCGGACACAACGGCTGGCGCGGGAGGACACTGAGCCGTTCGTCTTTCTGGGCCTCCAGATGACCGGCACCAGCCTGGCAGCGCAGAACGACAACCAAGCTGTGCTGAAGCCGGGAGAGTTTGTCCTCTACGAGACATCCCGCCCCTACACGCTCGCCTTCGATACCGGTGTCGACCACCACTTCCTACGCTTCCCCCGCGCCGCGCTCGAGCTGCCCGAGCGATCGCTGCGGGAGATGACCGCGGTCACCTTCGCCCCCGACAATCCCGTTGCCGCCCTCGCCTTCGCGTACTTCTCCCGGCTGGCCGTAACGGACGGGCTGCATCACGAACGGCACGCCCAGGCGGTCAGGGAGCCCAGCATCGAACTCCTCCGCGCAGCCGTCGTCTCCCAGCTGGGCGAATCGCCCCTGGCCCAGGAGTCACTGGAGGCAACGCTCAACCTTCGGATCATGCGATACATGCGGGAACACCTGTGTGATCGTGAGTTATCGGCCGCACAAATCGCCTCGGCGCACAACATCTCAGTCCGGCGCCTGTACACGCTGCTGGCCCGGTCGGGCATCACCCTCGGCGACTGGATCCGCTCCCACCGCCTGGAGGCGTGCCGCCGCGAACTGGCCACCCCCAATGCCCGATACCGGACGATCGCTGCGATCGGGCACAGCTGGGGCTTCATTGACGCCGCCCACTTCAGCAAAGTATTCAAACAGACATACGGCCTCTCCCCCCGTGCCTGGCGCGACCTCAACCACACCGCCCCGCCACCCTGCGCGTAGAGCCGGTCGACCAGCACGGTGACCATCGCTCTGCGCGCCGAACAGAGGCTCATCGGTCTCGCGCAATGCGGTCTGCTTGTCTGCTCCAGCGGTGGCTTCTCCAAGCCAGGGTTGTCGTGCACCAGCGAGCCAGGCTGCCCAGGCAGCGGTGCCCTGGTGGCCTTGTCGGAACACCTCGTCGGCGTGGTCGCGGGCGGGCGAGTTGCTGACAGGGTCTGGTTCGGGGCGGTTACGGCAAGCGGAGGATCGGTGTTGGCCGTGTGCGCGGGACGACCTGCACGGGCGCGGGTAGGCCTGCACGCTGCCGGCCCGCCGCGGACGACATGAATCTGCGCATACCGTGATCCCATCACGGGCGAAAGGATCGCAGGTCCTGTGCCGGGTGCGGTTGGATGTGTCGGCTGACAAGATGCGCCCTCCCCGCAGGCTGGGTGGGGACGCAACCTGGGGGCGGACAGTGGATCGCCACCGCCCGCCCCCAGAAGAGCATCAAATGCGGTCAGCAGCTGCGCCACTCCATCGCCGCGTATCCGTAGAAGGCGTAACCGGATGGCGTGTTGACCCCGAAGGAGATCCTGCGCCCCTTGGGTCCAACCGACGGACCGTTGACCTCCTTGCCGGTCGCGCTGTCCCAGAACCGGACGAAGGGGCACCGTCCGTCTGCGCGCCGGTCCTCCACCCAACCTGACGCCGAGTTTCCGCAGATCCACCCATCTGCGGCACCTTCATTGCTCACCAGATCGAAATGGGTACAGTCCTGGGCGCCCATCGGTGCCAGTCTTGCGACCGTGGACGGTGCGGAGGCCATGGCGGGAGTTGCCATGAGACCGGTGAGCAACATCATGCCCCCGGCGATGCTGACGACAGTCTTGCGCATATATGAGCTCCTTCGAAGAGGTCGAACGGGTAGCGCGGCCTCAATCGTTCACCCTGTCTGCACTGTCTGTCGTTGGCTCCCAGCGCAGGAACCTTGTCCCTGCGTGCAGGATTTACCTCTGTCTGTGCTCGCCCCGCCACGAGATATCGAGATGGAAAAGCCACCGCTGCCGCTCCACCGCGCTCGCTGCCGCCGGCGGAGATCTGCTGGCTCAACAGGCGCTGGGGAGGTCCATCTCGCTCCTGCAAGATCAAGACGGCTCTTTACGAGATGCCACGTGCCCTCGATCACGCCGGTCGCGATCGGCCAGCCCAGGGCGAGGGCGAGATCGTAGACGAGATAGGGCTGCTGGGCCTCGAGGTAGCCCGCAGCTCGGGTGGCCGCAGTCGTGGTTGCCCAAGGAGAGCGACTCGAATGCGCGTCGCGGCCCGGTCTGAAGAGCCAGAGCCGCTGACGCGTCATCCGGAGCCGCGAAGAACTCGATGATGATGCTCACCCCGGCATCATGCCGGACCGCCCACAACCGAGATCGGCCGGACGGGTCGCCGTCTTCCTGGCACTGGCCCCGTACGTCATCTCAACCGGCCTTCCTCCCGTGCCGGATGCCAACGCCCCCGATTCTCAGTCCGGCTCGCCGGGCCTCGCGAGTGAAGTCGCCGATCGGCCAGCCGCTGGCTGATTGGTGTCCTCGTCAGCGGTTGGGGCCCGCCCCCTGCCCCGATCCGGCTGGTTGGTGTGCTGTTGCTGACGGGCGGGGTCGGTCGCGTCCTTGTCAGGCTGCTTGGGCTGCTGTCCGTCTGCGACGTCGCGGCTGCGGGCTTCGGACGCCTTCGTGAGGGCGGCCAGCCAGCGAGGTTCTTCGGGGTGTGCAGCCACGTCGCGGGATCGGTCGTACGGCCCTCCAGGTGCTCCTCGGGCATCGCAGCCTGCTGATGAGCGTGAACGGCGGCGGCCCGCTGCGCCGGGGTGAGGGCGGCGTCCCGGTCCGGGTGGTCGACGGCGTGCGGCGCCGCCTGGTCGTCGTGGTGGTGGTCGTCGGCGTACGCGGTGGCCGACGTGTGCGCGGCCGGCCCTTCGTCCCGCGCGCCGGAGAGAATCCGGGCGTCGTGGATCGCGTTCTGCAGGACAAGGCTGGCGACCCGGGCCCGCTCGTACCGGGATGACTCCCGCGGCGGCTTCCCGCCGATCCCGGCGACCCACCAGCGGTGCGGCCAGGCGAAGTCCGCGGTGTAAGTGAGCTGGTCCGGGGCGGGAGCCGGGCGGCCCTTCAGGGGCGCGGTGAGCTGACGGGAGTGCCGGGACAGGGCCGCATCCGCGATGTAGTCGTCCAGGCCGCGCGCGAAGCCACGGCCGCGCAGGGTCTCCAGCAGATGCCGTCGCGCTTCGGCCAGGACGTGGCGGTGGTAGAAGACTCCGCGCACGTAAAGACGACCGCGGCGACGTCGACCGTGGCGAGTGCGGTGTCCACCCAGGGCCCCACCCGGGCCCGGATCGCCGCCCCGGCCGCCTGGCACCGCTGAAGGAGCCCGTCGACCATCCGCTGCCCGAACTTCAGGAGCGCGGAGACACGCCACCACGCGAGCAGCTGGTCCAGCGGGCGCGGGGTCTTCTTGTCCGAGCGGGTCTCCTGCGCCGCCCACCATGCCAGGCCGTGGCGGGCTCGCTCGCCGGGCAGCCGGCCGTGCTTCTTCACGTAGTCGTCGGTGATGCCCTCGAGGACGTCCTCGATCCGGCGGCGGCGGGTGGAGGACCAGTCGATGAGCTCCTGGTCGACGCCAGCTATCTCCATCACCGGGCGCAGGCCGGGCGTCACCTCCCTCGGCACAGTCGCCAGCCCGAGCTCCTCGCACACCTCGGTGGTCATCTGAAGGGTGTACAGCGTGTCGGCCGCGACCGTGCTCTCGTGCAGGGCCAGGGTGTGGATCGAGCCCCACTTCCCGTCCAGGCGCTGCCCCGTCACGGACAGCAGCAGATGATCATGGAGCAGCGGCATCCCGGAGCGTGCTTCGTAGTGGCGGAAGCGGGCGGCGACCAGACCGCCGGGCGGCCGGACCCGGGAGATGCCGTCCTTGCCGTACCGGATCACCGCGACCTCGTCCTCGATCCACTCCAGCACCCGTATGATCGCGTACTCGTGCGCGGCCTCGATCACCCGTCGGGTCTCCTCATCCCCCAGTGCCCACAGGAGGTAGATCGTCGGCTGCGGCCGGAACACGAAGTCGACACCTGTGACCGTCACCCGGCGTCCCAGAGCGCCGGCCTTGAATGCCTTCTTCGGGGAGGCGCCCTCGGCGAGCAGGTCGGCTTCGATGCGGTCCGCGTCGGGATGGCGGCCGCGCTCGCCGAACAAGTTCCGCAACTGGCTCTCCGTGACTTCCTCACCCGGTGCGAGTCCGAGCGCGGCCGGGCGGCGGCCGTCGCCGACGACGGTCTGGCGTAGGTAGTAGCGGTACATCTGACCGGCCCGAATGACCCTGATATCCACTGTCATGGAGACCACGTCACACGGCTCTGACCTGCAAGAAAAGGCCGATCAGTAGGACGTCCCGCCAGGGGGAGCAGCGGCCGAACTTTCTTTCCGAGTGCCCCTCGGGCGGGAAGCGGCCCCGGGCCGGACGCGAATGTCATCGCTCTCCGGCAGCCCTCACACCAAGGCCTGAACGACACCATCCAGCACCGCTGAGCACCATCCGGCACCACGGAACGAACACCCCAACAACGAGCCCCGCCTACACAGCCCCTGGCACCCGCCGGGGGCTTCGTCGTGCTGCCCCGAAGGAGTCCACCGTGCCCACCTTCGAGACCTGCCCCCGCTTCACCACCGACCTCCACCACCTCACCCCCGCCCAGCGCCGGCGCTTCCGCCGCGTAGTGCTGGACGCCTTCGTGCCGGACCTGCGCACCGGCCGCCAGTTCCGCCCCGGCTTACTGATCGTTTCAGAATGAGATCGGTGTGTTGGCTTGGCAGTTGGGTGTTGTGTCGGCAGGATCTGCCGGGTGTCTGCTGATCTAGTGCCCGATGACCTGTGGGAACGCGTAGCCCCGCTGCTGCCTCCTCGTCCGCCTCGGCGGCACCGGTATCCCGGGCGGCTGCCGGCCGATGACCGTGCTGCTCTGCGGGGCATCGTCTACGTGCTGCGCAAAAGTGTGAGCTGGCGGGACGTCCCTGCGGAGCAGGTGGGCTGCAGCGGGGTGACGGCCTGGCGGCGCCTGCGGGACTGGACCGAAGCCGGAGTCTGGCCCCGCCTCCACGAAGTCCTGCTGGCAGAACTGCGCAAAGAGGGCCTGCTGGAGATGGACGACGCCTCGATCGACGGCTCGCACGTCAGGGCCCTCAAAGGGGGGCTCACACCGGACCTTCGCCGGTCGACCGCGCACGCCCCGGCAGCAAGCACCACTTGATCGTCGACCGGCGCGGAACCCCGCTCGCCGTCTCGCTGACCAGCGGGAACCGCCACGACGTCACCCAACTCATGCCCCTGCTGGACGCCATACCGCACATCCGCGGCCTGCGCGGCCGGCCACGCCACCGACCCCGACGACTGTTCGCCGACCGCGGCTACGACTACGACAAGTACCGCCGTCGCGTCCGAGCTCGTGGGATCACACAGAAGATCGCCCGCCGCGGCACACCGCACGGCTCCGGCCTGGGCAGGACCCGCTGGGTCGTCGAGCGGACCTTCGCCTGGCTGCACCAGTTCAAACGCCTTCGGATCCGCTACGAGATACGCGCCGACCTCCATCTCGGACTGCTCCAACTCGCCTGCAGCATCATCTGCTTGAGACGACTCCGAACCGCATTCTGAAACGATCAGTAAGCAGTCGGAGCGTGGCGCGGGACGGGGTGAGCTGGGTCAGGAACTGGTGGAGGCCGACCGTCAAGGCCTCGGGAAGCGGGCTGCGACCGGCGAACCGGTTCTCAATATCCTCGGCTGTCAGCGCTACAGCTTCTCCACTGAGGGAGGCAGGTTGTGCCACGTGTGTCCGCAGGTGCCTCTGCGGTAGGTCTGTCTGCGGCGGGTGTCGGCGACGGAGAACACCGAGCGAAGGACAAGCAACGCCGTCGAAGCCGCCCGCCGGGACGTGGTCGGGCGCGCCCTGGCCGCGGTCGCCGAGGACGGCGGTGACCATAGGATCCGCGCTTCCGCAGGCACTGAATGCTGGGGGGATGGTGGAATCTGCCCGCGCCTCGCGCGAGCAACTGGCCGAAGGCGGTCGGCTGGTCGTTCCGCTGGAGATCGGCGGCTACGCTCGCTCGATCGCCCTGGTCTGCCGAAGGAACCGTCGTTTCGCGTGCCGTTCGAGGCGTCTGGTGACTGGTGCGGTCATTCGGCGAGGTTGGGAAGCACTTTCCACCGGAGCCAGGCCAGCATTTGGTCGAGCAGGTGCACTGCCCGTTGCCGAGCTGGGAGTTCGCATGGGGTGGTCCTCCAGTAGGAGGCGGTCAGCTCGTCGACCCGGGCGTGCACTGCCTCTTCCGAAGCGGTGCCGGTGAGCCGTGCGAAGCGGAGGAAGCCGGAGAGCGGTCGGCTGTCGTGCAGGTCCTCTGCCAATGCTCCCGTTCGTTCCAGCAAGGAGAGGGACATCGGCTCCTCAGGGAAGCTGGCACAGAGGGCGGCCAGAGCGAGGCGGACACCCAGGGACGCGGTATCCCAACGGGCCGCCAGCCCTGGAAGCGTCCGCCGGACGGCTGCGCGTGCCCGGGCAGCTGCGGCTGGATCATTCTGCGGGTGCTGCCGGGGCCAGCAGTCCGCCGTGAGGCGGTCGGTCTCGGCGGCGATGTGGAAGAGGAGCGTCGTCAGGCTGGCTCGCTCATCAGCCGGAACGCGCTCGTCGGAGGCGAGGGCGGCCACCATGGGCACCGCCTGCGCGGTGTACGCGTTGCTGATGCCCTGGTGGTGGATTTCGTTGTAGAAGTCGCTTGCGAACTCGCGGTCTGAGGCGAAGGGCCCGAACTCCGGCCCGAAGAGCAGAGCACTGTGCGGTGGCCGCTCGTCGGTAGGTATCCGATCGGTCACCACGGACCGGAAGATGCGCCGCAGACCGGGCTTGAAGCACTCGTCCCGGAAGCGGTCCGCTGCCGGCCCGCAGTTCGCCGCCGCAGCATCCCGCTCCTCCGGGGGCGGGAAGGCATCAGCCATCGAATCTGATCCAGGGGACGTCGAACTGCCCGAGAGGGCGCAGGGCGCTGCGGTGGAGGGCGCCGATGCTGACGGCGACTTCGCCGTTCTCCCCCGGGCCGTCCGAGAGTGCGACCACGATGCCGGGGCCGGCGAGGAAGGTCGTCGGATCGAGCGGTGCCATGAAGGGCCGCAGCGGGACTTCCCGCAGCACGGAGCGGAGCAGGGGGACGATGTCGTCGGCGGAGGCGACGGCCTGTGCCAGGTAAGGCGCGCTGAAGGTCGCCTCGTGCAGAACGAACTGGAGCAGGAACCTGCTCAGCGGCTCCTGCTCAGGCAGTGCCTCGTCGTCCCGGACGAGCAGGACGGTGTGCTCTCCGTTCTCCGTGTCCGGACGGCGGGGGCAGCACCACGACCAGCATCCCTGAACCTCGCAGGCGAACGAGAGGTGCTCCTCGCCCCGGCCGCACCGGTCGGGTTCCGGTTCGTGCACGTAGTTGTGCGAACCCAGGATTCCCGGCCGTTCTTCGGCCAGGCGGTAGAAAGCAGCCAGCGCGGCCGGCACGGCCTCCGCCGACGTGTTGATGCTCGGTTGTCGGGACCGGGCGAACCACGACTCGACGAACAGTGTCAACGCTTCCTGCGGACGCGCCGCCACGAGATCCACCCACGTCGGTGTGGGCAGTACCGGATCGGGAACGGAGGGCCGGACCATCTCCAGCATGCTGCTGGTCAGCGGCTCGACGAACTCGAACTCGTAACGGCCGGGCCTCCAGTGGCGGAACTCGGCTCGTCCGAGCAGCAAGCAACCGATACCGACCCTGATGGCGATGCTCACCGGCCGCTGCCGGAGTTCACCGAAGCTCCAGATGTCCCGGTAGCCGGTCAGCGCCTCGTCGATGTCTGCGGGTACCTCGCCGACCAGACGGAACTGGTCCCGACTCCTGACGCCGCTGGACGCCGGGTCGGCGTTGGCGTCGGCGATGATCTGGATCTCCGTGGCACCGACGATCAGCGAGACGCCGGTCAGGTCGAACCTCGTGGCATCAGGACCGAGCCGGTCCGACAGTGCACCCTCATCGACCCGGACCGGGCTCCTCGGCGGCATCCCGGGAGTGTACGTGGGAAACGATCACCGGCAGGGGAACGATCTTTGAACGCCTGCTTGCACCGCTGGTCTGACACGCTCGTGAACACCCCTACGTAGCCAGTAGTCCTGTCCCGATCGGGTGGAAGAGCCGTCAGACCGCGGGGACGAAGGACGGCTCGATACCCATCGCGGTGACGCCCCTACGTACCGTACGGATGAACTGCTTGATCACTGCCACGAGAGCATCCCAAGCAACGGGAGAGGTCCAGAAGTCGGGCGTGAAGTCGGAGCCAATCCGCCAGCCTCCGTCAGAACTCGCGATGCGAATCAGTCCCGCATCCGTTTGCATCGAGTCGAGCTCGAAACTCTGCTGGCCAGTGGCCGGGCCCTGGAGCCAGAGCACCAGTTGGCACGCAAGCTCGGCCACGGGGAACGACTTCTCGGACCACACCACCCTCCCCTGATCCCAGATGGACAGCTCTGCCTCGATATCAAGGAGAAGCACCTCCACGGGAGCCTCGTGCAGAGCGAGACCGCGCCGCGGCAGATCCGAGAGTCCAAAGTTCCGGCAGGCGAACCTCACCGCTCGGCCTCCATGAAATCCGAGGCCCACTACACGTCCAGGCCGCCACCCAAATATGGGCAACCGTACCAAGTCATGCCAGGCACCCCACTCGGCGCACCATTTACGGGACAGCGCTGGGTCTCGACGAAGCTCCGCTGGAGCCCGACCGCAGACGCCCCCGAGGTTGCGGCGCTGGCCGTGCTCGCAGAGTGGCGCGGGCAGCAGATCGTCGAGTATCAGCCCGCCTCCGGCGCCCTGCAGCCGAGGCGGTGGTCCGTGCCCTTTCCGCCACGGGCGGTAGGGGCACTTTCGTGCGTCTATGGTCAGGCGAGGACTTCGATGGCTTTCACCACAAGGGCTCTCGCTGCTGCTCCGTATACGGCCATACCGCGCAACTGCTCGAACGCCCGGACATACAGCTCGACTTCGGACGGCTGAGTGATGTTGACCTGAGCGGACAGCAGCTCGACAGAGACGAAGTTGTCGTCATACACGTGGAAGATCTCCTGCGGCCACAAGCCTTGATCACGGGACACCGACGACGGGATGATACCCAGCGACACGGACGGAAGCGCCCCTGCGCTCAGGAGGTAGCCAAGCTGTGCGGCCATCGCGTCCGCGTCTCCGACCCGGTAGGTGAGCGCGGCTTCCTCGATCAGAAAGACGAACCTGCGCCCCGGCTCGCGGATGACGCGGGACCGGTCGACCCTGGCGGCTCCCGCTTCCGCACCGTCATTGACCGGAATACCGCAGAACCTGCCGATCGAGGACAGCAGGGCGGCCGCGTATCCCTCGGCCTGCAACAAACCGTGGATCAGCGTCGGAGAGTACACACGGAACAGTTGGGTGGACCGATAGAAATCCACCCAGCTGTCCTGCAACTGCTTCAGCCCGGCTCGTACCTGGTGTCGCCACTCCTGGTACATGGGCCTTGACCCTGGGTTTTGGACACCGAAGAGACGTGGATCTTGATGGTCCAGGAGAACGGAGTCCCCGTGGGGATGAAGCAGTGCCCGGCCGAGTGCAAGGCGGGCGCGGTCGCGTTGTACCGGTCCAGGCCGGGAGCGACGATCAAGTCGGTGGCCGGTGATCTCGTAGTGAACACCGAGACGCTGCGGAACTGGATCCGGGCTGCTGACGGGCGTCGTTCCGGCGCCCACTCCTCGCCGCCGGCCGTCTTACCTGCCGGTGGTGACGCCGTCGAGGCGGAGCTGGCCGCTGCCCGGAAGAGGATCCGTGAGCTGGAAGAAGAGCGCGACATCCTCCGCAAGGCGGCCCGGTATTTCGCGACGGAGACGCGCTGGTGAACCGCTACCAGTTCGTTGAAGACCACCAGCGCCGACACGGCGTGAAGCGGCTCTGCGACATCCTCGGCCTGGCCCGCTCAAGCTTCTACTGCTGGCGCCGCTCCGCGGCCGCGAGAGCGGCCCGCCAGACCGTCGAAGCCCGGATCACCGCCCGGATACGCAAGGTTCACCAGGACTCCGACGGCACCTATGGAGCTCCCAGGATCACCGCCGAACTCCGCGACGAGGGCGGCCCGGTGGTCAACCACAAGCGCGTCGCGGGGATCATGCGGACCATCGGGCTGCAGGGAGTCCGTCTGCGCCGCCGGCACCGCACCACCGTCGCGGACCAGGCCGCGGCGAAGGCACCGGACCTGATCGGCCGCGACTTCACCGCGGCCGCGGTCAACAAGAAGTACGTCGGTAACATCACATATCTGCCGGTCAGCGGCGCGAAGCCGCTCTACCTCGCGACCGTCATCGACCTCTCTTCCCGTCGGCCGGCCGGGTGGGCGATCGCAGACCACGTGCGCACCGAACTCGTCATCGACGCCCTCACGGCCGCCGAGCGGACCTGCGGAAACTTGACCGGAGCGATCATCCACACGGAGCACGGATCTCAATACACGAGCAGGGCCTTCGCGGAAATCTGCAGGTCAGCCGGGGTCCGGCAGAGCATGGGCGCGATCGGCTCCAGCGCCGACAACGCCGCCGCGGATAGCTTCAACGCCGCCTTCAAAAGAGAGACGCTCAAAGGCGGAAAGCCTGGTCGAACGAGCGCCAGGCGCGGCTCGACGCCTTCCGCCGGCTGACCCGATACAACACCCGCCGCAGGCACTCCCGCCTCGGCCAACGGTCCCCGATCGCCTACGAGAACGCCCTCAAACCAAAAGCTACTACCCTGACCCAAGCCGCATAGACGTGTTCAAAATCCGGGGTCAAGGCCCCTCCCGATCCCGTCCCGGCGACGGCCATCGCGCCCGGCCGCCAGGGAGTCCAAGCGGCATCGCGCTCCTGGTGCTCGCCGCCGTCCCCATCCCGTAGACATGCCCGGTACTGAGGGTGGACGATCCGGCACGCGGGAGCGGGCCGGTCGTCCAGTCGTCGGTGCCGCTGCACGAGCCGGCCGTGGAGAGCGCGGGCAGCAGCGACCGCGCGGACGCATTCCGCGCGTGGAACCGGCCGAGCACACTCGGAAGGATCGACCGGCGGATCTCGGGGCGCGTACGGCGGGTGTGAGCCGCCCCTTTTTGATCACGTGTGTCCGGCGGGTACAACCCTTGGCCGGATCCGGCTGTCTGTACGGGAGCAGATCAACTGCATTCGAACGCGCAGTGACCATCGGGGGAACATGCCCGGGACGTTCCCGCGCACTCTCCCTCAGGAGTCCCGCGTGGCAGTCCGCACCCTCGGTACACGCCTGGTCCTCGCCATCACCGTGGCATCCGCCGTCGCCAGCCTGCCCCACGTCGCCCATGCGGCCGTGCCGTCCGGCCCCGTACAGGCGACGACCGCCCACGCCGGGCCGCAGGACGACTTCAACGGTGACGGGTACGGTGATCTGGCGTTCTCGGCGCCCGGGGCGACGGTCAACGGTTTCGCCGGTGCCGGATTCGCCGGAGTGGTCTACGGGTCGAGCAGTGGCCTGAAGACCGCCACCAAGCAGGTCCTCACCCAGGACTCGGCCGGCATCCCCGATGTCGCGGAGACCGGGGACAGGTTCAGCAGCACGCTCGTCTCCGCCGACCTCGACAAGGACGGATACACCGACCTGGTGGTCGGCTCGGCGGGTGAGGACGGTGTCGGCGTGGACGCCGGGACGCTGACCATCGTATGGGGTGGTGCGGCCGGGCTTTCAGGTGGCGCCACACTCCTGGTGGGCACCCCGTACAGCGAGGTCGGCAGCGAACTGACCGCGGGCGACTTCAACGGGGACGGGTCCAAGGACCTCGCCACGTTCGTGCACGACGACCTCCAGGTCCTGACGGGGCCGTTCACCCGCGCCGGAACCGCGGCCTCCGCCGCCCTGACGCCCTATGCCACCGACCGGTGGTTCGAGCTCAGGGCGGGCGATGTCAACGGCGACGGGCGAGACGATGTCGTGGGTGTCTCCCACCACGACAGCGAGGACGACCTGCGGATGGTATCCGTCGCTGCGGGCAGCCCCACCGGTCCGGGTCGCTTCAGCGTGGTGACCGGAGCCGACGGACACAGGCTGGAGGCCGGGGAGAAGCTCGCCGTCGGCAACGTGAACGGCGACGCGTACGCCGACATCGTCGTGGGCCGCCTCGAAGGCTACGACAGCGACGTCGACCACCCCCTCTCGCTCGGCGGCCTGATCACCTATGTGCCGGGCAGCGCCGCGGGCGCCCAGGGCACCAAGGCGAGGGTCTTCAACCAGGACTCCGCGGGCGTGCTCGGTGTCGCCGAGCGCGGCGACCTGTTCGGCCAGTCCCTCGCCATCGCCGACACCAACGGGGACGGCTACGGGGAGGTCGCGGTCGGGGTGCCGGGCGAGGCGCTCGGCACGGTCGCACGGGCGGGCGGGATCGTGATCCTGCCGGGCACGGCGGCCGGTCCGACGGGCACGGGTTCGACGGGCTTCAACCAGACCACCGAAGGCATCACCGGGACGGCGGAAGCGGGCGACCTGTTCGGCGGTGCGGCCGCGTTCGTGGACGGCGACAAGGACGGCCGCGCCGAACTGGCCGTGGGCGCACCCGGCGAGAACGCCGGTGAGGGTTCCCTCTGGGTCGTTCCGTCGATGAAGACCGGAACCGGTTCCTTCACGTTCGGCCACGGCACGCTGGGCACGGTGGCGGTCAAGGCGGCCCTGGGGTCGTCCTTCAGCCGCTGAGTCGCGCGACGCTGCCCCCGGCCTCCTGGGGCGGGTCCGGTGGCGGTGGCGGAAGCCACCGCCACCGCCGGTTCGGGCCGTACTCCGGAGACCTGCCCTGACCCGCGCACCCATACGGCACGGGCTACCCCGACCCTGTCCAGCACGGCCGCCGCAACGGCGGCTTCGGCGCCCAGCGCCTGGTCGCCACCGTGGTCGTAGTGATGCGGCGGGGCTGCCCGTCAACGATCCGTGCGGGGAGACCCGCTCCAGCGCTTCTCCCGGCGGCCTGCTCCGGACGGCCCGATCTGGCACTCATGAGTCAGGACTCTTCGACCAGACGTGGCCTCAAGGTGCCACGGGCAGACCGAGCAGCATGGCGGTCCCAGACCACGTAGGAGGCGGGGTACTGCGCGGCAGGGGTCCGGGCGCGGGACAGGGTGGAAGCGGCACGGGACTGGACCGCGCTGAAGTCAAGCTTCTCGTCTTTCCAGATGACGGCTTCGCCGTCCAGGACCGTCCCGGGGGCCAGGGCGTGCGTGCCGGCGGTCGCGAGGTCCGTCCAGTGGCTGGTGACGATCCGTCCGGACCTCGCGTACAGCACCACGGAGTCCTCTGTGCGGCGCAGCACCATCCGGTGGCCGTCGAACTTCGGCTCGTAGAACCAGCCCGGCCCGCGCGGCAGCACCGGCACCGCCCTGGCCAGCGCCACCCTGATCGGGAACTCCACATCCCGATCCTGCGATCCCGGACACACAAGGGCGTGGCGGGCGGTCCTGGCGGCCTACTCCTCGCCCGCCGACGCAATCCATCCTGGCTGCGGTCCGGGCAGCCGTCAGGCGATGTCCTCGTAATCGGGCAGGACACCCGTCGAGGCCGGGGACCCGCACCCAGATCTCCGCATCGGCCGGCACCACGTCGACGGCCGCGTTCGGCGCCCACCACTGGGAAGTCGCGGGCCGCTGACGTTCCACATCTCTTGAGTGCGTGCTTCCAGTCTGTTCAGGCTGCGGCATCGCGGGGTGCCCCGGAAGGTGTGCTGCCCCGCGTCTTCTACCATCGGTCACCACCGACCCGTCGAGTATCACCAAGGACTCTGTGAATCTCTCCGATCTTCGCGCCAAGGCCCCCTCGCTCGCAGCCGGAATGGCCGCCGCCGATCACAGCCCGGACAGCCAGCTGTCCCAGACTCGCCACCGCGCCGCGCTCGTGGCGGGCTGGCACATCGCGCCAGGCGCCAGCGTCCTCGAACTGGGCTGCGGACAGGGCGACATGACCGCCGTCCTGGCAGAGGCGGTTGGGCCCAAAGGGCGCGTGGTTGCCGTCGACGTGGCCGAGCCCTCCTACGGGGCGCCAGTGACGCTCGGGGAATCCGCAGCCCGGCTCGCGGCGGGCCCCCTCGGGCCGCGCATCGACTTCCTCTTCGGCACCGACGTGCTTGACCCATCAGTGGACTTCCCCGAAAGTGCCTTTGACCACGTGGTGCTCGCACATTGTTCCTGGTATTTCGCATCGCTTGGACAACTGCGAGACACACTGGCCCGGGTACGGCCGTGGGCGCGGCGGCTGTGGTTCACCGAGTGGGACTTGACGCCTGCGTCCGGCGACCAGTTGGCGCACCTGCTTGCTGTGCTGATCCAGGGGCAGATCGAGGCCGCAGGGGCGCATGGTCAGGGCAACGTCCGCACGCCTTTCTCCCGTGAAGCGCTGCTGCGGCTCCTGTCCGAGGCCGACTGGACGGCTGACGGCAGCGGGTCGGTCGATACCGCAGAGCTTCAGGACGGTGACTGGGAAATCGCTGCCTGCCTCGCCCTGGCCGGAACAGAGGAACGTCTGGCCGCACTGCCCGAGGCGGTACGACAGATCGTCCTGAGCCAGGTCGACGTTCTCCGGGCCATCGCCAAGCCGCGCGACAACCGCGCGCTCGCCGCGTATTCGGTCACCGCGCGCTGAGATACGCCCCATCGGCAAAATACCTCAGAACCCACTAACCGGGAACGGCTGGCTGACCTGTCTCGCAGGGTTCCGCCTCAGCGTGCCTTGGCGCGATGCCATTGGTGCCCGTCTAGGCCGTGTGTCGAAAGTGGATCTTGGACCGTGAATGATCACGGTTCATGGGTCGAGGAGATCTCACGGACGAGCAGTGGGCGATGCTGGAGCCGGTGCTGCCGATGGGCGAAGGCGGGTCGGCCACCTGTCTGGCCCCGGCGGCGTCTGATCGACGGCATACGGTTCCGGGTCCGGATCGGTGTTCCGTGGCGGGACGTGCCTGTCGAGTACGGGCCGTGGGGCCGAGTCTATGACCTGTTCCGCCGGTGGCAGCGGACCGGCACCTGGCACCAGATCCTCACCCGGCTGCAGTCTCTTGCCGACGCCAAGGGCGCGATCACATGGGACCTGAGCGTCGACTCCACGGTCTGCCGTGACCATCAGCGTGCGGCCGGAGCCCGCAAGCAGGGCGACCTGCAGAAGGAACCGCCGGGCGGTGTGTTCACCGAGCCCGGAGATCACGGGCTGGGACGCTCGCGCGGCGGGTTCACCACCAAGCTGCACCTGGCAGTCGAGCAGGGCCAAAAGCCATGTCGATCGTGATCACGGCAGGACAGCGTGGGGATTCACCACAGTTCGAGCCCGTCCTGGAGAAGGTCCGCGTGCCTCGCATTGGGCCGGGCCGGCCACGCGTCCGCCCCAACCGGGTGCGGGCCGATAAGGCGTACGTCTCCCGAAGGAACCGCGCCTACCTACGCCGCCGCGGGATCCGCTGCACCATCCCTGACAAGGCCGACCAGGTGCGCAACCGCCGAAGGCTCGGCTCCCTCGGCGGTCGGCCGCCGCGCTTCGACCCGGTCGACTACCACGAGCGCCATGCGGTCGAGTGCGGGATCAACCGCCTCAAGAGACGCCGGGCGGTCGCCACCCGATTCGACAAACTTTCCGTCCGCTTCGAAGCCACCGTCCTTGTCGCCGCGATCGGAGAATGGCTGTAACGAACGGAGCTGTCGATGCTGCCTGCTCGCGTCGGCCGTGCCCTCGCCGACGATCACAGCCAGCCGGCCCAACCGAAAGTCAAGACGTAAGCGCGCTTGACTGCGGCCCACCCTCGGCGACCGCCACCGACAACCGCGATAAGGGCGATGGTGAACCAGAACGCAACCGCTCCACCAACGATCAGAGCCCATACGGTGCCGCCAATGGCAGCGAACAAGACCACGATGAAGACTGCTGTGACTAGCCCGGCATGGGCACCGCCGATGCGCACGCGGAACATCTCACGCATGACGCGGCAGTCCTCTGCGAGAACCTTCTCGTAAGCGTTCAGCTCTCGCCCTGAACCGTCCTGCTTCCCCATACCCCGCTCCACGAGCTCCCCTTAACACCCTGGCCAAGCCGAGTCCGGCAATCCCATGGACGCTCCAGCCCGCCACCACGTTGCCTCTCAGCGACTTTCGACACACGGCCTAATCCGCTTGCAGTACGAAGAACAGGAAGCACAGGAAGCGCGGCTCGGCCGCGATGGCCTCGGGGAACAGCTCGCGGGCGGCGGGATCAGGCTCCGGCTCGCTGATGACCGTAATCCGGAAACCGGCCCCGGTGAAAGCCTCGATCATCGCGTGCAGCGGCCTGTTCCAGCGACTCACCAGGGTGGTCTGGCCGCCCATGCTCCACTCCACGGTCCACTTGGTGGTGTCGAAGTAGTCGCACTCGGCCTCGCGACCGGCCTCACGGTGAATGAGGTTGACGGCAAAGGGATGGTCGACAGACGCGATCAGCCGACCGCCGGGCCTGAGTACGCGTCGCAGCTCGGCCAGCGCCGGCCCCCAGTCCTCCAGGTAGTGCAGCACCAGCGACGCCACTACATCGTCGAACGTGTCATCAGGGTAGGGAAGCGGGCTGCCCAGCTCCGCCACCTGCAGATCCGCACCGTCGCCGAGCCGCTGCCGAGCCAGCCCCAGCATCCCGGCACTCGAGTCGAAACCACTCACCATGGCGCCACGGTCACGCAGCGCGGCAAACAAGGCCCCCGAGCCACAGCCCGCGTCGAGGATCCGCCGGCCAGCCACGTCTCCAGCGAGGGTCAGCATCGCGGGACGCTCGTAGTAGGCATTGACCAGGTTGGTTTCGTTCGCAGCCGTGTACGCCTCGGCGAAGCTGTTGTAGTCGTTGGTCTTCGACGGATCCACACTCACCGAGGACGGTGAAACCAACCTGGTGGAAAACATGTGCTCTTGGTGCTCGCCTGAGGTCATGGTGCAGGAGACGTGTGCTGCAGTAGATCGGTTCCTGGCCCGACCATCAATATGCGTGCCCACAGAGCCCGCCTGCAACTGCGGCTCGAATCAACGAATTTCGGGCACGTCCGGGCGCAGTCGACCCGCACGTGATCACGAAACCACACTGGAATACTAGGAGAGAAAAGGACCTATATCGGGGTTAGCGTCTTCGCCAAGTCGTGGTTCGCGCTCCAGGAGGCAGTAGATATCCGTCAAGCCGATTCCCCAGGGCTACACCACCGTGACGCCGTGGATCATCTCTCGCGACACGGTGCAGCTCATCGCCTACATGAAGAGGGCCTTCGACGCGGAAGAGCTCGCTTGTCTCACCAGTGAGAACGGAAGCGTCGCGCATGCGGAGGTACGAATCGGCGATTCGGTGGTGATGTTGTTCGACGCGCGGCCGGAGTGGCCGCCGACCCCCGGCTTCCTCCGCCTCTACGTCGAGGACGCCGACGCCGTGCACCGTCAGGCCGTTGCGGCTGGCGGCACCTCCGTCACCGAGGCCACCCATCTGTTCTCCTGCACAGGAGCGGCTGGCGCGCCCGCCTTCGCTGCGCTGGCAGACAGCTCTTGCTCTGTGGCAGCCGGTTCCTCCGGTGCTGGGACAGTCCGATCTGTTTTACGGCCGTGAAACAGATCGGACCCGTTCTGCCCAGTCCCGGCAGGCGGCTCGCCCGTCGGCTGTTCTGGAGCGGCTGACGCCTTGGCGGCCTTCTTGGCAGCTGATCGCTCGGCAGATGCGGCTGCCCGCCGCTTCTGCTCGTCCTTCCACCATGCCAGCCGTACCGCAGTCCCATGTGTTGTCCCGGGCCAGTTTGCCGAGCGATAGCGCAGCATCGAGCGGCAGGGTCTTCTTCTGCACCAAGTCCTGAGCCTCAGGGGCCGGGTGGGTGAGGAGGATGCGCTGAGTGACCCATCCGTCGACCCGCTCGAAGTGCTGCGCCACGACACGGCTGGTGTGAACTGCCAGCGAGCGCGGCTCCTGTCGAGCTTCCAGCTCTCCATGCTGAAGCATCGTCGCGGGAGCCGTGCCTTGGCGCTGTCAGAGAGTATGTGGTGACGGTTCTGTGAGCCCCACACTGCGGCCAAGGCATGTATCGGGCCGTGATCGTTGGGTGGGCCGGGTGAGGTCCTTGATCCAGATCATCGACGCGCGCAGGTGGGTCCGGCAAGGTAGCTGTCCGGGGTCTTGTCGTATCGGGTGGCGATGCCGCGCCGTGCCTTGAGTTTGTTGATCAGACGTTCGACGGTGTTCCTCTCTTTGACGGTGTTCCTCTCTTTGTAGAGGTCGGTGTCGGGGCTGACGGCCGACCGCCTTGGGAACCCTCCTTCATTCGGTTCGCGCCCTGGTCCTTCTTCTCCGGGATGACTGCTTTGATGTGGCGTTTTCGCAGGTGGGCGCGATTGCTGCGGGAGAAGTGGGCCTTGTCTCCGGCGACCTCGTCCGGCCGGGTGCGGGGGCGGCCGGCGGTCCCGTACACGCGCACCGTCCTCAGGGCGGGAATGAACTGCGGGCTGTCCGCGGCCTGGCCCGCGGTCAGGATGAGCGCCGGCGGGCGGACCGCCATCACCCGAGAGAAGGATTCACCGGCCTGCTACCCATGTCCCCAATCTCGTCAGCGAAGGCCAAGATTCCGTGCACGGGGCGCACAGGATAAGCATTCCTTTTGCGAATTGCGAACTTTTCCAACAACTCGTAGCCGACGCACAGTGTGACCTCGTTCCCCTCATATGATTCGAGGTTGATCACGGCAGCATCAAGCAGTGCAATTTCACCGACGAGCAAAGGTACATTGCGGCTGCGATGCCCCTTGAGCGTGACCACCCCGGCTCGCGCATAGAGTGACGGGATCAGTGCAGAACCGCTCGCATTGATGATGGTCTCACTGTCTGAATTGCTCAATTTAGAAATTTGAACATGGGCGTGCTCTAGAACTTCGACGAGGGCAACTATTTCCTGAATGGTAATCGCAATGATATCCGGATCGGCTGGCTTCAAGTAATCGCGGGCCTGGTCGCGGCGTCGGCGCATTAGATTCTCCTGGAAAGTCCCGTGGCAATACGCTGATTGCACTTGCATGCAGTCATGCCAAGACATAAATCACTCATGACTGGTGAATACGGCACCACAATGCAATGCTCCCTACTTTGTGCCCTATTTCCTTGTCGAGTATCCCATTCTCACATGCCGAAGCGTTGCTCTTAAATGCTTGCCGCAAGAGCTCTGATAGACAGAACCGACGCAAGGGGCTCCCTAATTGGGAACGATCGTAGGCTGCTGAAATAGCAAAGAAGGCTAGGAGACGGTAGTGAAACTACAGAGTGCCACAACGGCCAACGGATCTTCATCGCGAGAGTGGCTGTTCATAGGGGCTTTGTCCAGATCTCTGAATATCACGGATCTTCCGTAGTTCAATGGCACCGGCCACGCGAAATCCCGCGGCTCACGCTGGGGGCCGAAGGCCGGTAGACCTCGGAGAGCTTGTACTGGGTGCCGACGGCGGCCGCCGTCTGTTCTTGCGGTAGCTGCCACCTGGCCCTGGCGACACGAACTCGTCATCGCCCTCCACTGACTCGCGGCCCCGCCCCGCCCAGGCGACTGACCTGCAGATCCCCCGACCACTGCACCGGACCCTCACCATGCCTTCCGACCGGCACCACCCCAAAGGCCCCCACCTGACCACTCAGCAGCAGCAACTGAAAGCCGAGGCCAAGAAGGCCGTCGTCGACCGTGCTCAGATTGCGTTCGTGCCGCCCGCTTCATGGTGGATGGCCTTGCTGACATGCGGTTTGGTCGCTGTGAGGACGCTCCAGCTGGCGCCGCCGTCGAGACGCTTCCATGTGGTCACAGGGCGGGCGTCCATGGTCACCGTCGCGGTGTTCCGGTCTGTCTCGATGGAGATGCGCAGCCTCACCGGAAGGGCGAGCGAAGTCGCGCAGACGAGGGTGAGCTTGCCGTGCGTGAACTCCTCGACTTCATCGATCCGGGGGAACGGCACCTTCTTGAGGGCGTGCAGCACGCTGTCGGTGAGCTGGTAGGCGGTGGTGCCGGCGGGCACGGGGGTCCGGAACTCGGCGGTGCAGGGCACAGCCGCGGCCTCGGCGGCCAGACTCAGACCATGACGCGAGGCCGTACGCCAGGCATGCCACGTGCTCGACGTGGCGACCGCGGCAGACAGGACGACGCCGGCCAGGAGGCCGGCGAGCGCCCCTTGGAGCAGCGCGGCCGACCAGACGTCCGTGTCCTCCGATATCAGTACACCGGCCATGGCCGCCCCCACGACAACGGCGACCGAAGCGGCGGCCACGGCGGTGCGGCGCACGGTCGCGAGCCAATAACGGAACATGAAGTGGAGTCCTCGGTTTCTGTGTGAAGGGTTGATCAGACTACGTCCGGGCCCGGCGGCGTGGCCGCCGGGCCCGGACCGGTGGGGAAATCAGCCTATGGCTCTCTTGAAGCCGGGCATCTCACCAGTCGATCTTTCTCCGAGGCGACTTGCAAGTGAAGCACCGTGTCGCCTGGATTGAGACATGGAGTTCCTTACATCGCCTTGACGAATTTGTCCCATGCCTTGACCGACCCTCGGTCACCGTATCCCCGGAAAACCTTTCCGCCGATCTTCTTGATCAGCTTTCCTACTGTTCCGCCGAACCCGCCGATTGCGGCCCCGACGAGGACTGCTTTAAGGGCACCACGCGTAGTGAATCCGTGCCCTCCGTGGTGCGTGTACCAGTACCGCGCGAAGCCACTGATTCCGCCCCCGACGGCTCCACAGATGATCGGACCAGCGAATGGTGCGCACACCGCACCGACAATCGCTCCGATACCAGTGGTGAAAACACTGCACCAGAACCCGCAGGAGCGAGGCTTCTTCTGCTTCTTCCTGCCATCGAGGTCGTAGCAGTTGATGGGGTCGCCGCCGCAGTACTCATAGGCGTTGGCATTTCCCCCGTAAATCGGGTCCACGGAAAGGAATCTTCCAGTGGTCGAATCGTAGAGGCGCACGCCCATGAGCGTGACGCCGTTGGGGGTCTCAGCAGACCGCTGCTTCCCGCCGAGCCAGCCGTAACGGGCCGGGTCCGTCCCGGGGAGCAGGTTGCCGAATTCGTCGTAGCTGTTGACCACAGGGGTGGTGGAGTCGGCCAGCGGAATCTGAGTGGTGATGTCACCGTGGATGGTGGCGAGCTGAAGAATCACGTTGCCGTCGGCGCTCGTGGTGGCAATCAGGTCGCCGGCAAGGTCCTTGAGGTTTCGGCTGATCTCGCTGCCGCCCTCGGCGGTCCACTCAGGGCTGTCCGCGTCCGCTCCGTAGTGGTTCTTCTTGGTTCCGGTGGTGCTCCAGGCCGCATTCTCGTCCTGTTCCTCGACCATGAAGGAAGAGGGGCGCCCGACTGCGTCCAGATCGTACGTGGTGCGCTTTCCGCCGGCAGTGATCTGACGGACCAGATCGTTGTTGTAGTAGCTGTACGCCGCGCCGCCGGCCTGTGCGGTGGTACGGCCGAAGGCGTCGTAGACGGTGCCATCGGCAATGAGCCTGTCAGCGCTGTCGTAGGACGAAGAGACCGTCCTGGTCTCAGGTGCGCCGCCATCGACATCATCGACGGTGGTGGTCAGGGACTTCCGGTTGCTGTTGTTGTCGAAGGCGTAGGCGCGGTGAGTCGTGACGCCGACCTGCGAATCGTCGGTACGTGTGAGGCGGCCGGCCGCGTCGTAGGTGTACTCCTGGTAGGCGCCGCCTCCGGTGTACGTTGTGCGGTTCACGACCTGGTCGTGAATGTTCTTGCTGAGAGACTCCCCCTGGACGGTCCAGCCGGATTCCCAGTGCCAGTAGCGCGAGGTCTCGGCTCCCGTGGGGTCGAGGTTGAACTCGACGTCCATGTTCCAGGGCAGCTTCTGCTTGTAGAGGCGGCCGTCGGAGTCGTAGGAGGCCGTGATGTCGCCGATGCTGCCCATGACCGAGTCATGAGCACGGGTCGGCAGTCCCGCGGGGTTGTCGTAGGTGTAGGACGTCTCCGAGGGGACGGAGTTCGCACTCCGGATGACCCGGTCCCGGCTGTCGTACTGGGTGTTGGTGACGTTGCCGGCGCCGTCGTTGTAGGAGATCTCACGGCCGAGCTTGTCGTTGGTGCGGCGGATCGCGCTGGCGCCATCGGTGAGGGTCGCCACGGATCCGTTGCCGGAGTCGTAGGTGATCGACGTGTCCGGGACAGCGGTGCCGGAGCCACCGGTGATCTGCCCCTGCTTCAGGCGGCCGGCCGCGTCGTACGTGGTGACGCTCGTACGAGTGGTGCCGTTGGCGACCTCGACAGTCTTGGCGGGGTTGCCCCACCGGTCGTACTCGAACTTTGACGTGGCGAGTTCGTCCGGGTTGCCTGCTCCACCGGTGATCTTGCCTGCCGGGCCGGTGGAGCAGGGCAGGTCCGCCCACTCCGGGCGGCCTGCACAGGCACCGGTGCCCGTGCCGGACCAGTAAGTGGTGACCTTCGCTCCCGCGTCGGCTCCGCTCGACTTGGGCAGTGTGGTCTTGACGACACGTCCCTGTGCGTCGTATTCCGTGGCGCGGGTCAGCTGCAGGCCGTCGGGGTCGGTGATCTCCTTGAGGCGCAGACCCTTGGCCCAGTCGTAGGTCATTGCGGTGGTACGTATATCGCCATCGGTCGGGTATCCGTCGACGAATGCCCCGACAGACGTAGTGGTGGGCTGGTCGGCGATGCGTGCGCTGCCGTCGGCAGGCCTGCCCTCGTCATACCGGGTGACGGTATGGGAGCGGGCCGCGATCTGGGTTCCGGCTGTGAGGTCGGGGCTGTCGCTGTCGCCCTTGAGGCCCTTCGTCAGGGTCACCAGATGCAGCGGTTCGTACTCTTCCACCAGCCTGGCACCGTCAGCCGTGTACACCGAGACCGAGGCGAGTTGCTGTGCGCGTTCGGCTGGGGAGTCGGCGAAAATCCCCAGTTCCTTCTGGGTGTTCACCTGGTAGTCGGCGTTGCCCAGAGCAAGCTCACGGTTGGTCGCGCTCAGTTCGAATACGGTGTTGCCGAGTCGGTCGTACTGGGTGGTGGTCAGGTGCCTGCCCGGCAGACCGGTGTTGACCGGGAGACCGGAGGCGTTGGTGTAAATGACCGTCGCCTTGCCGTAGTCGCCTGCGCTCAGGTCGCTTCCCGTGTGGGAAGCCGGTACCTGGTCAGCGGGGAAGACTGCTGTTGCGTCAGCGGCGGCGTCGTACTGTGCCCAGGTCCTGGTGTCGGAAACAGCGACCTGATTCGGAGCCTTCGCTCCGGAGAGCGCGACGTCGTACACCAGGGAAGTAGTGGCCTTGCCGCCGTCCACCTCGTCCTTGCTTCCCGCCTTCAGAGTGGGACGAGAGGCGGACAGGAGCATGCCGTTGCCGGCGACAGTGGCCGCGCCGGCCTTGCCGTAGGCGAAGGTCCACGGCAGCTCGCCAGGCGGAGTCTGGGTGAGCACGCGGCCCGCGCTGTCATAGGTGTAGGCAGTCTTCAGCGCCGGGCTGATCCGCGGATCCCACTGCTCGCGCAGCCGGCCCGACTCGTCGTAGGCGTACTGGGAGACGACAGTGGACGTTGCCGTGGAAGCACCGGGGACCGTGTTCCACAGACGAATGCGATTCACCTGACCGGTGAAGTCACCCAAGGTCGAACCGGACGCGGTGGTCGCAGCGGCGTACTGGTACTCCAGAATCCGGCATCCCTTGGTGGAGGGAGCACTTGCGCAGGTGGCTGCCGACACGGCGGAACTGGGGGAGATCACGTACTTGGGGCGCGCCAAAGGCTTGCCGTTCACGGTGACCGTGTCGGAGGACACCGTAGTGGTGGAGTCACTGGTGGGCAGAGAGGTGCTCGACAGCTGCCAGGTGTCGAAGGACGCGCCGACCTTGGCGAATACAGCAGTGGCTCCGTCGCTCTCCCGCAGAGTGAACGACTCGGTGGTCTTCCCGGTGAGCGTGAGATCTTCGGCTCCGGGTTCGGGCTTCCAACCACCGTTGGTGGTCGCGGTGAACCCGGTTTCCGTTCCATCGGCGGCCACCACGGCAACCGAGGTCGAGGAAGTCTTGCGGAGGAATGTCCAGTTGCTACCGGACGTTTCCGCGATCGTGCCGGCCGTCCACTGCGGACCGAAGATCGCCGCCTGGCCTTCCTGCCGGCCACCCTCGTCGGGTGTGCGTGAAGAGGCCATGCGGGTCGCGCTCAGGGAAAAGCCTGAAGCGTCAGTAGCTGACAGCGTGAAGTTACCCGTCAGAGTGTTCACCGTGCCCGGTCCCACGGCTTCGCTCGGTGCCGCACCTGCGTCGCGGTCCACTGTGACGGTGCTGGCAGGAGAGGCGTCGGTGCTGGTGCCGTCGGTGAAGACCGCACGGACATCGACCGGGCCGTCCTCGCTGAACGTGTCGGTGATGTTCCAGGTCAGAGCCTCGGGCGTACCGGTGGTGACCTTCGCGGGCCAGGACGGCAGAGTACTTCCATCGGCCTTGCGACGTACGTCGGCGACCGGGACGTCCTTCCAGGTGTCGGTCTCGCCACGGCGGTACTGATAGCGCACCCCTGTGTCGGTGCTCTTGCCCAGAGCCGCCAACTCGGTCCGCCGAGCCGACCGATCACCCTCATTCGGGGCGAGCAGGGCCGCGCCCGAGCCGGCGTAGAAGACAAAGGTCTTGTCGGCCGAGACGTTGCCAGCCGCGTCCTTGGTGCGGGCTGTCAGCGTGTGCTTGCCTGCGCGGAACGACGGCTTCGCCGTCACCGCAGAGCCGCTGGTGGCAATCGACTGCCAGGAACCGCCGTCCAGCTTCCACTGCACCTCCTTCACGTCCGACGACGGCGGGGTGAGGGTGAAGGATCCGGTGAAGTCGCCGTTGCCGTTCGGGCTGCCCGACCACTGATTGGCGGGGAAGTCGGTGGAGGACACGGACGTCGCGGCCGGCGCGGTGGTGTCCACGGTCAGAGTGCGGAAGGCTGACCACGCGCTGTTGGCCGAGCCGTCGCCGGCTCGCACCCGCCACTTGTAGGCACCGGTCGCCAGTGCGGTCGGCGTCCAGGTCGCCTGCGCGCCCGATGCCGCCGACACATTGCCGGTCCGCAGCGCTGCACTGCCGTCGGCAGCCCATACCTCGTAGCTGAGGGTGACCTGGGAGCCGTCCCCGTCCAGAGCCTTCGCCGACAGCGCCGGGGTGCCCGAGGACGCCGAGGCCCGGTCGACGGGAGCTATAAGCGTCGGCACGCCAGGGATCGAGTTATAGGTGACCGACATATACGGAGTGTTGACCGCGGCGTTCCCGGAGTTGAACCGCTTCCACCCGTAGGGGTCGGACTCTTCGGTGGCCCGTACGCCCAGAGAGTTGGTGCCGTTGCCGTTCCCCGCCCATGACTTGGCCAAGGAGGTGACATCGGCGTTCACCCAGCCGTCGTTGCAGGCGCTGGAGAAGCCCTTGGTCTGTGTGCTGGAGCCGTACAGCGTGCCCCAGCTCGGCTGATTCGTCCAGAGGGTGGAGGCATTCGCGGCCCCGGTGGACCACACCTCCCAGCCCTTGGCCGTGCAGGACCACGAGTGGTACGCGAACAGGTTCAGCTTGGCGGCCGTGATCTGCTTGCCCGTGATGTTCTTCATGGGGAAGGACAGGAACGAACGCGCCACCTGCGAGGTGCCGTTGTTACCGATCTTCAGGTCCGTCGAGGCGGACTGACCGGTGGTGTAGCCCTGCTGGACGAAGGTGTCGAAGCTCGCACCCACGTTGATCGCCGGGTCAATGGTCACCGGGAACTGAGTGGAAGCGTCCGCCAGGAACTTCGCGTCCGGGGTCAGCGTCAGGGTGACGGTGTCGCCGCTCTGCGCGACCTTCACGTCCACCGGGGCCGTGTGGGTGCGCTCGCCGGACTTCTTGTCCGTCTTCGCGTCCCACATCACCGGAGCGGGCAGCACACCCACCGACTTGCCCTTGGCGTCAGCGAAGGAAACCGAACCGTCCTTGTGCGCCTTCGCCTCCAGCCCCTTGGCCTTGAGGCTGTAGGCGATCGCGCCCTTCGCATCAACAGCAGAACGGCTCTTGAGCTCCAGGAACTGCTCGTAGCCGGTACGGGTGGACTCGATCAGCAGGTCCGTCGCGGGCAATGCGTCCTTGTACCGGGCGACGTTGTTCTCGGCACCTTCGATGGCGGGCGTGGGCAGAGCCCCGTACCAACCCAGCTGAATCCGCTGCCCGGTACGGCCGTCCAGCGACACCAGCGGCGTACCCGCCTCGGCCGTCTTCTCCCCAGTGTTCTTCAGTCCCCTGGGTGCCGCGCTCCTGCCGCCGAGGCGCAGGCCGTGCGGGTGCCCCTTCGCGGCGACCGATCCGTCCGCCATCCTCTGCAACGAGACATCGACATCCTGCCAAGAGCCCTGATCGTCCCGGAACCGGACGGGACCGGCGTACGCGTCCTCCGTCACCGAGCCGTCAGCGTTCACAAAGACTGACGAGGTCTCGGTTCGCTCGTCCAGCGCCTCGATCCGACGCTTCTGGATCTTTGCCTTCAACCGGGCCGCCGCCAGCGAGTCCGCCGTCGCCGGGCCCACATCCTTTTTGCGCTCGGCTGCCTGCTGGACCCCCTGCAGCTCAACTGCAAAGGCCGTTTGCCCAGTCGTGACGACCGCAGCCACCTCAGCAGTCATCAACAGCGTCAACGCCGCAGCTACCGGGCGCCAACGTTGCATCGACGGAGGGGACAAGAAAGGTCTGGAGGATGGGACGGATCTCCGTCTTTCTCCCCGAAACGGGCCTATCACGCTTACTCCTTGTGCTACATGCGAATTGATCTTCACAGGATGATCTCATGTCCTCCACGTAAAGCGTGACGGATCTTCACGGGCCAACAGCGGTCCCGACCTTGGGCTTCGCCCACCCCTCCCTCCCATGGAGAGCATTGAAGGAGATAGCCCTCAAACCAACCTCAATGCGATATGTCCACCGTGGATTTAAAACGAGATGCAACATTTCACCCTCTCTCGGCTCTTTGGCTTAGAGAAAATCGCCACATAGCCACATTTTGTCCGGTTCAGCGGCCTCATGACTGATGTGACGTCACGCCTGCATAAGGTGGCGCATCCTGTAGAACAGAGAGGACACAGTGCCGACGGCCGCGGATGCGGGCGGGTCCGTTGTGGAACTCCGAGTGGTGCCATCCGCAGCTGTCCCAGCTGTGTAAGGTTCAGGTCCGGGGCCAACTGGCCAGGTCGTGGAAGACATCGACCAGACCGAAGATGGCGTATCCGGCGCGGCTCGCGGAGACAGTGCTGCCGCCGGCCGAGCGATATCCGCGGCCGGTCAGCGCAACATCCTTGCCTCACATCCGGACGAAGACGTTCACCGCCCCCAGGCGGCTCTGCGCGGCCATCATCGACCGCCTCAGCTTCGGCGGCAACATCATCGAAACCGGAACCGACTCCTGTCGTCGGGCCCGGACCAAAGCCCCAGCAGAACGGGCCAACACCGGCTGAGGGACTGCCGTATCGGGCCCGACTACGTGGTGCGGCCCTGAAGGTTCAAGATTCCGCGGAGGTCATCTGAGGGATCCTCGCTCGTCAACACGGTGCGACGGCACGGTCAGGAACACATCCAACGGGGCTGAACCATAGGCGATGTTGAAAGCCTCCCACCGGTAGGACCAGGACCCGCATGCATCCGGACAAACGAGCCACTTCACCTCTCGGTTCTGGCACACACGTGGGGGAACACGGTCCGCCGATGCGCCCGCGCGGCAACCCCCGAGAAGTTACTCGGCGGCCGGCGGCAATCACGGCCCAGCCGGCTCGCCCCTACAAGTCCCACCTGGACGAACGCTGGGCAGACGGAGTCACCAACGCGATCCATCTCCACTCCGAGCTCCAGGGTCTCGGCCCGCACGGCAGTCACCAGATCATTTGCGACTATCTGCGGCCACAACGCCGACGTCGGATCCATGTCGTCCGGCCCGCGCCACCAGGACTCCGACAAGTCACCGGGGGGATCGTGCGTCACCCCGACCGACGCTCTCGGAAAGCGAGGGAAGAGATGCTGGCCGAAGTCCTTACCCGTTGCCCGGAGCTCGCGGCGGCCCACCGTCCAGTCCGCGGCTTGGCTGCGATACTCACAACCCGCACCGGTCAGCATCTGAAGGACTGGGTGGTCAGCACGCGAGCCAAGAGACTTCCCGGCCGCCACTCTTTCGCCACCAGCCTGGGAAAACGGGCTGGGGCGCCGTCGTCCAGGGCCTGACGAGCCACGGGAACTCGGCCCCGCCGAAGACCGGGTCAACCACATCAGAATGGTCAAGCACCAGATGCTCGGCCGCGCCGAACTCCCGCTCCTCCGCGGACGGGTACTTCTCACCGCCGCCCGGTGATGGCCTGCCCAGGTAGGACGAAGCCGTCGGAGTACGTACTCCGACGGCCGGCAGAGGGCTCGACCAACCACGTTGGTGACGACGAAATACCCCCGGACTTACCCAACCGTCCTCTTTGCTCACAAGCCTGGGGCCGTCCTCGCGGTGGTAGCGACGCTACATACAGCGCAGCAGCGGAGTGCCGACCACCAACAGAACCGGAGCGGCAACGACTGCACCGACCGTCGCGCCGAGCCGGACTGCATGGATCCTGGCCACGCTCTCTCCGTATCGCTCCAGTCTGCCGATCAGAGGAAGCTCGTCCACCGCTCTCACGGAATGTGTGCCAGAACCCCGAACAAGCCGACACAGCCACCTCTCAGCAAGCCAGGTCAGGTGTCACCCAACCCTGCAGCAGTCCCTCCGCGAAATATGGGATCTCGATGACAACCTGAATGCGACGGGCCCGGCACGCATGGGCGTGCCGGGCCTGTCTGTTAACTGTCCGTCAGCTACTGACCGGCAGTCTTCTTCCTGCGCAGGATGTATACCGCCGCCCCGCCTGCGGCCACGAAGGCCGCTGCTACGCCTGCGATCATCGGTGTGGCGCTGGAGCCGCCGGTCTCCGCGAGGTCACCGCTGCCACCGGTCGTGCCGCCCGCCGTGTCATTGACCGGAGTGGGGCTCGGGCTGGAAGACGGGGTCTCCCCGCCACCGCCCGTGCCCGGGGCAGGAGTGCCTTGAGTTTCGCAGTCCAGGACGCCCTGGAAACGCTCAGAGAAGCCGTTGGGGCCGACGACGGTGAAGTCGTACGCCTCGTCCTCGCCGACCGGTACTGTCACGGTCTTCGTCTCGCCTGCACCGACCGTGTGCTTGACACCGCCGAGTTCGAAGGTGAAGGGGGCGTCGCCCTCGTTGGCGGCCTTGACGTCAATGCCGCCCGCGCTGCAGTTCTTCTCGGCCGTAACCGAGGGGATAGCACCCTTCGAAGC
The DNA here is from genome assembly GCF_035917275.1 of Streptomyces sp. NBC_01237. Taxonomy (NCBI): domain Bacteria; kingdom Bacillati; phylum Actinomycetota; class Actinomycetes; order Kitasatosporales; family Streptomycetaceae; genus Streptomyces; species Streptomyces sp. NBC_01237. The sequence continues at coordinate 76,638 of NZ_CP108510.1, forward strand.
CCAGTTCACCGTTGCTTCCGCAGTGATCGTGGATTCGGTGGACCCGGCCAGGATCTGTGTCTGGCTCTTGCTCGCGCTCGCGAACGCCCGGCCGACCGGAACCTGTGTGGTCGCCTTGGTCGTGAGCGAGGCCCTGCCGTCGGCCGTGCCTGCGGGCACATCGAAGTACAACTCTGTGCCATTGACGGCCGACGTGACGGGCTGACCGTTCTTGTCGGTCACCTTGACCCCTGCCGCCAGGCCGTCGGCGTTGGCAGCGACGGAGACCTGGTCAGCATCGGTGCGCACCGTCACAGGACCGAGCTTGTCTCCTGACTTGCCGGATACCGCGTTCGGCTCCAGCGTCAGAGAGGTCTTCGGCTCCTGAAGGTTCTGGGCCTGAGACTCGAGCCAGTCCGCAAGCTTCTCGGCCTGTTCGTTCTTGGCCTCGACCTTTACCCCGTCCGAGATCCGCCAGATGGCGACCTGCGTACCGGCGGCGGCCGTCTTGGAGGTGAGCTCCCCGGCGCCCGCCTTCTGGGCGAGCGCTCCCAGATCGGCGGCCTGCGGGTACGAGTTCCGGAGGATCCAGAGGATCTTTCCGGCGTCCTTGTTCACGCCGAGCGACGTCTGACCCCACGGGGTCTCAAGGTACTTCGCCTTGCTCTGAGTCGGGTTGTGGATGTCGATGCAGTACGTCTGCAGTCGACCGCCGCCCTCGACACTCATCTCGAACAGTCCTGCGGAGATGTTCTTTGTCTTACCGTCACCGATGTCGAGACGGGCCGAGTCGAACGTCTTCAGTCCGTCCAGAGTGGCCACCGCACCACCCTGGTGGTGCGTGTCCTCCCCGTCAGCCGAGGCGCTGTTGGCCCCGGCAAGGGATCCCAGGACCAGTAGTCCGACCGTGGCCGCCGTTGCGGCTATCCGGCGACCGGCGGTCCCCCGCGCGGGCGTGACGGATGTTGGAAAAGTTGAAAACACAGCAGTCCCCTCCGATGCGGCTCATCCTTGAGGCGCGACAGATGCGCCACACGAGGTACGTGGGAGAGTCGCGAAACCAATGCCAAGTGCCCTATGAGCACGAGGAGATCCTATGAGCGAGATGTGCGAGAAGATCCTCAACGGCATCATCTCAATGTTTCGAATCAACATCGTTACTTGCGGTGATTGGGTATCCGAGTACGCACACGCTCCGTGACACCGGTTGCGCACCACCAGTGAGCCTTTCCCACCTCACGCTGAAGCGCAATGATGGACGAGGACTGCCTGGACCATCGATGATGCGGTGCACCCGCCAGAGTGGGCGCGCCCCGGGCCGCTGCCCGCACCTTCGATCCTCGCCCGCATCCCCGCGTCCCTCGGCCACCACGCGGTGCCACCACATCCCTCGGCCATCGCGGTGCCACCGCAGCTGCCCAGGGCGGTCCGTTCCGGAATTCTGGAACGGGTCCTGCAGGCAGGCGCATGGCGCCGTCCGCAACACGCCTTGCGAGAATGCTTCCTGCACGCATGTTTCGATCAGGGGTGGGTTCGTTGGTCTGGTGGGCGGAAAGGTTCCCCTGAGACGGTGAGCGTCCTGAGTGGACATGGGTCCCGTTGAAGTCCGTGGGGCCCATACGGTTCGGTCAGAGCAAGGAAGTGGCCGTGCTCGCAGACGGAGGTGCACACCTCTGCACATGGCTGGTGTGCACGCACAGGCGGTCCTTACGGGTCTGAGGTCCATTCCGATGACTCAGGGAGCTCCATGACTGTGCAACAGCAAGGCGGGGGTCGCGGACCGCGTCGTGCGCGGCCCGGCTGATAAGTGCGGTCACCGTGGTCCCCTCCGCCTCCGCACGCTCCTTCAGCAGGGCACGCAACTGGTCATCGACCCGGATCGTCACCGGTTTCGACATACCCCCGGCCGTACAGCAAGCCGTACAGCACGGTCAGGTTCCGTCGAGTCCGAGTTCGCCTCCGGCCGATGAGCGCGGGGAGTTCCGGCCAAGTTCTCCGACTGGGACACAGGGCACCTCCACCCGGCCGGACTGCCCAATGTACTTGCCTGACTACGGAACACTGGGGGCTGTTTTACCGCGCAGGGACAACCCCGTGACGATCCTCGGAAGCAGCGGCCAGCGGTGTGGGCGAGGTGGACCGGGAACTGCGGGCGGCGAGGTGCCGGGCGATACGGAGTGGTCGGTGACCGCGACGCTGACGCGGCTGGCTGGAACCGCCGTCAGCAGGGTGTCTCCTGCGCCGTTCACCGGACCTTGGCCTTCATCGAGAACCAGGAGAAGCGGTTCGCCGTGACCCTCAACCCCGTCTGAGGGCAAACCCGGTGGACACTGGATGATGCCCCGCCAATACGTGGGGAACCAGGTCGAGACTTCGGTGTCACCGCGGGAGAAGATCGCCGCGATCCGCTCACTGGCCCAGGGCAGTCAGGTTGCCGCAGCGGTGCTCCGGCGGCCACTACGCCGAGGGCCGTGACGGGCCTGCTGCGAAGAAGGGAAGGTGATTCAGCCGTTCGAAACCTTTCGCATCATGGTCGCCTTGCAAGTTCGCCGAACAGGTGGAAGACCGGAGTGCGTTGGTGATGTGATGTCCCTCCGGGTCCATCCATTTCCATGTATGTCCGCGCAGGTCACGACGTTAAATCCGGACAGAGAAACAGAGGGAAGGGCAACATGCACGAAGAGGAACCCTCCCGGTCGGCGCAGTCTGCCCAACCGCGGTTCTCCCGGCCGCCACGAAAGCGAGGTACGGTCAGGGCGGTCACTCCCGAGCGCGTCGAGCTCGCGCGATGGCTGTTGGAGTGTACGGGCGGCCGGCCCGTACGCGAGCTGGAAAATGCCTTCCCGAACAGCCCCAGCAAAGGCCAGTGGAATGAACTCCTCAATGGCCGCAGGCTGGTCTCCCGTGATCTGCTGGACAGCGTCATCACCAGCCTGGTCCCTTTGGGCGACCGGCAGAGAATGCGGAGACGCGGGGAGCGTCTGCTGGCAGCGGCCGAAGCTGCGGACAGAGCGAACAGCAACTCCGACGCCCCTGCCGTGTTTCCCCGCCCTGCCTCGGAGCCCCTGCCGGGGACACCACGCTCTCAGGCCCAACCGGCTGATTTGAGAATGAGTCGACGCCGTGTGCTGACCGCGCTCTCCTTCGCCGGGGTTGCAGCCGGAGGCGGGACCTGGGCCCTGTGGCCCAAGGAAGCCCGGAGTGGGGCCGACTCCAGCAAGCCAGCCTTCGAATTACCGAGCGGCAAGATGAGGATCGACGCGGTCATGCCGGTGCCGCCTGCCAAACCGCATCAGGTTGTATCCGACTACTGGCTGTTCACCGAAGACCGCTACCTCCGGGTCAGGATTTCTTCCACTGCGGATGCGAAATACCCCGTGTATGAGGTTCTGAAGCCCCCCACCAAACTGAGCGAATGGGGAAAAACCATTGGGGCGGTAAAGGGGTTCCAGGAGGGAATCGACGCCGTACTGCACGTTCCGGAGGAGCCCAATCAGTACTGGGTGTTCTCCAAGGACCAGTACATCCGCATTGAGGTATCCCCCAAAGACAGATACGCGGACAAGATGATTTCCGACCCCATCCCCAACTCCATCAGCGACTGGGCCGAGGCTTTCAAAGGGTTCACTAGCATCGATGCGGTGATGCCAGTGCCCGGCAGCGAGAACAAGGCCTGGGTGTTCTCGGGCAACAATTACGTTCTGATCAGGCTGCATGGCAAGGGAAAGGTAGGAGGTACGCCTGAGGTGCACCAGTCAATTTCTGACGGTTGGGAAGGAAGTATTGGCTCACAAGAGGGTTTCTCCACCGGAATCGACGCAGCGATTCCGGTGCCGGGCGAGCCCAAGCAGTACTGGGTGTTCTCTGGGAAAAAGTACATGAAAATCAATGTCTCAATGAACGATAACTACTCCGACTCAGCGCTCCGGCCTCCCAGCACTCTCCGAACCGAGTCCACGTGATGAGCAGTCAGGGCTCTTGTCAGATTCGAGGTGCGCGGGTTCGTCCCCCGAAAGAGTGAAGTTACCGCCGTCGGCCTCGGCGAGGACGTCGAGCCGATGGCCTCCTCGAAGACAGTGACGATGCGAGGCGGTCCGGATGCTCCGGGTGCTCGGAGCGTCGGCCGGCCCGGTCAACGTCGTTTTTCTGGCATCGCCGCCGCACGTCGTTTCCGGCGGCGCACTCCAGCGACGGGTGGAACTGGGTGAGCAGGCCGCGTATCCGGTTGGAGGTGCGGGTGGCCTCGGCGGCGAGGTCCTGGTCGAAGCCGGTCAGGACCGTGAGCTCGGTGGTGCTCTCGTCGGTCAGCTCCAGCGAACGCAGGGTGTGGGGCATCGTCCGGGCGGCGTCCGCGATCACCGCCGCGTCCTTCGCGTCCGTTTTCGCCTCGCCCGGATACAGATCAAACGACCTCGCAGCCCGCGTCGCGGGCCACGGTCAGCGGCAAGGCACCGATGGACGCGGGCTGGTCCACGATCACCAGCACCGTGCCGAACTTGTCTTTGAGCTTGTCGAAGACGGCCCGCAGCCTGGGTTCGCTGTTGGGCATCGGCTTGTCGAAGACGTTCTTCCCGGCCGGCGTGAGCCCGTGACCGTGACGGGCGGTCCTGCCGAAGACGCCCACGCCTTCGGTGTCGAACATCGCACCCTCTCCGGGTCGTTGACCGTGCCGGCCTCAGCAGTGGCGCCGTGCTCGCGCATCCACCCAACCGGGACGACCAGACGCGCAACCGCCAGCAACTCGGCTCCCGCGGCGGCCGGCCGCCGCATTTCGACCCGGTCGACCATCGCGAGCGCCATGCGGTCGAGTGCGGGATCAACCGTCTGAAGAGGCACCGTGCCGTTGCCACTCGCTACGACGAACTCGCCGTCCGCTACGAGGCGACCGTGCTGGTCGCAGTCCTTAACGAGTGGCTGTGGCGGACGTCCTCCTGGGACCGTGTGCCGGTGAACTCAGGGCTCCCCGCCGGATGGACGATCGAGCGTGTGCGCGCTCTCTCCGGAGACGAAAGCGCCGCCCAGCTCTCCTTCGATCGGCTCGTAGTCGTCGAGGTGGCCGGTCAGGGCGACCACGAACCGCTCCGGCCCGATGTGATTCTTGCGTTCCACGAGTTGTGCCTCGTGAGGGACGACGGTGAGTGGTTCATGGGACAGCTCGACGGTGACGGCTCGGTGATCTGTTGGGCCTCCCACGGATCCGACCTGGCGGAGGCCATTCGCAGTCTCTGAACGACACCCCGCATCATCAGCCACGTTCGCAACAAGCACTACAAGGAGTTGCTGTGCACCATTCTGATGCCCCGGCCACCAGGGAGATCTCCGTGGCGGACAAGGGCGCGGGGCCTTACGGCATCGCGGCCGGACCTGACGGTGCGTTGTGGCTCACCTTCGTGCACAGTGGCCGCATCGCGCGTCTCACCCTCGACGGCGACCTCGACGAGTACCCCCTGGACTCGTCTGAGTGTCGCCCTACGGTCATTACTCCCGGGCCCGACGGAGCACTGTGGTTCACCCGGTCCCAGAACCACCGGATCGGCCGCGTCACCGCCGACGGCGAAACGGAATCCTTCCCCGTACCGACGCCCGACAGCGGACCCTTCGGTATCACTGCCGGACCTGACGGTGCGGTGTGGTTCACGGAGATGAACACCGACCGTATCGGCCGCATCACCTGCAAGGGTGAGATCACCGAGTTCGTCCTTCCCCGTACGGGCGCCTGTCCCTCGGCAATCACCGCAGGCCCTGATGGGGCCCTGTGGTTCACCCTCAACCAGGCGAACGCAATCGGCCGCATCACTGTCCACGGAGACATCGTCATACACCCACTCCCCACCCCCAGCGCCGCACCCGTGGGCATCACCAGTGACGGCGCCGCCTTGTGGTTCGTTGAGATCGCAGCGGGCCAGATCGGCAGGATCTCGGTGGATGGCGAGATCAAGGAGTTCCCGCTCCCCGACCGCACGGCCAAACCCCATGCCATCGTCGCGGCGTCCACCGGGGACTGCTGGTTCACCGAATGGGGAGCCAACCGCATTGGCCACATCACCGATAGCGGCGAGATCGCCGAGTACAGCCTGCCGTCACCGTCGTCCGAGCCGCACGGCATCACCATGGGTTCCGACGGCGCAGTGTGGGTGGCCCTTGAGACGGGAGGGGTCGCGCGGTTGGAACCGTAGCTCGGGACGGAGAAGCGCCCAGGTCAGCCTTGTGGCCGATGCCGCGGAGAACAGGGCCGGTTCGTGCGTCCCGGGCCGCCCGGAACCGCAGCTCACGGTGACCGATGGCACGGACAACGAAGCACTGTCCGCAGCGGCCGTCACAAGCCGCCCACCGCCACCTCGCGGCCTGCGTACCTCGCGCGCGTGGGCCCCTCACACAGTTCACGGCGCCGGATCAGGCGTCTGCCACGCCGCCATCTGCTCTCGGAACTTCGGGCATCTGACGATGTCCTCTTCGCTACATTTGAGGGCATGGGTCAGAAGCTGATGGGCGTGGTCGAGATCGACCATGCGCTGCTCGATCTCGCTGATCTTGGTGCGGATCATTGCCTTTCTGCGTGGCTGCTCCCGCTGGAACTCTTTGATCTCGACCAGGGTCAGCCCGGCCTGCTGGCACTTGCGAAGTACCGTGATCCGCTCGGCGGCCTCCGGCGGATAGCGTCGCTGGCCGCTCTTACGCTCGGGCGCGGGCAGCAGGCCGTGGCGCTCCCAGTACCGGATGGCCGAAGCGGGCACTCCGGTGATCTCGGCGAGCCGGCCGATCGTCATGCGCACGTTCCGTTCCTCCTGCTGCTCGTCGGGATCATCCGGCATTTGACTTAAACCTTAGTTCAAGTTGAAGAGTGGTCCGCGCATGGACAGCGACGAACGAGCTGCCACTGGGCAGCGCACTTGGAGATACCGCTATGAGCGACACGTACGTACGGAAAGAGCGGGCCGACCAGCTGGTGGAAGCCGCTGAGAAGCTATTCGCGGCCGGAGTGATGTCCCACTCAGGGCACGCCAATCTGAGCGCCAGGCTTGACGGTGAGCGCCTTCTGCTGACGCCGGGGTTCGTCCGCGGCCTGCGGCCCGAACAGCTGGCGACCGTGGGTTTCGACGGACAGGTCCTGGAAGGTGAGCTGCAGTCCGTCAGCGCCGAGATCATCGCCATGCACAGCGCCGTGTACAAGGCCCGCCCCCATGTGGGCGCGATCATCCACACCCACTCGCCGTCCGCGACCGCCTTCGCCGTGGCCCACCGCCCGCTGCCCTGCCGCACCGAGCCGATGCTGCGCTTCGGACAGGCCGAGGACGTCCCCGTGGTTCCCTGGGGACCTCGCGGATCGGACGTGTCGGTGCGCGGTCTCGCCGATGTGCTGAAACGGCGCCCGACGACGGCCGCAGTCCTGCTGGCCAACCACGGACTCTTGGTGTTCGGTCCAGATTCGGCGGCCACCGCCCACCTCGTGGTGGCGATCGAGGAGAGCGCCGAAGCCGAGATCGCCGCCGCGGCGATCGGCGGGGCCGTGGACTTCCCCCCGGGCGCCCAGGATGCCGTTCGCGCCGCGATCGCGCGGGTCATGTCATGACGGACGACATCCTCGCCTCCCGTACGGAGGCCATACGCGACCGTTACCGCTCCACCCTCGGAACCGTTCCCGGCGGGGTGCAGGAGCGGCTGCGCCTGGCCCAGGAGTTCGGCCGACTGCCGACCGAAGAGGCGATCGCGGCACTGCGACACATCGTGCTGACCGACAATCCGCTGGGAGCGCGCGTGCAGCAGCTCGTCCACTACGGGCAGCTGTTGGCCCTTGGCCGGGCACACCCCGCCCGGATCCACGCCCAGGGCGCACTCCACGCCGGAGCCGGCATCGCCGACCTCATCGGCGTCGCCGAGACAGCGCTCATCACCGCGGGCGTGCCGGCGTACGCACTCGGCACCGAAATCACCGCCGAACTCCTGCCGCACAAAAACGACGGCGAAGTGCGGCCATCGGATCGTGCGGGCGGCCCGGTCCGACTCTGAGACAGAAGTCAGGGGTTGAGGAACATTCGACCGGAAATCGGCGCCTGTACCCTCCGTGACGGCCACCGCAGATCGTGCTTCGTTATCCGTGCCATCGGTCACCGTGAGCTGCGGTTCCGGGCGGCTCGGGACGCACGAACCGGCCCTGTTCTCTGCGGCATCGGCCCCTGGGAGGGCTCAGCGCACGTGATGACGTCGCTGTTCCTCAGCCCCCGATCACACCACCACTCGTTTTCCCGGGAACATCGCGGCAGCAGGAGCTCACCGCCGGCCAGTTCGGACCGTGTGGTCGCCTCACGCTTCCGCGGGTGTGACGGCGTGGGTAGGGCGGTTGCGTTCTGACCGGTGGGCAGACGACGCTGGACGCCTGGCGACCAGCCCTCCCCCGCTGTTGCCGTCATTTCCCCCGGCCGGTGCGTAGTCGCCCATGCACCTGGCCACGGAGGATCGCGGACGGTGGGCGCCCAGGGAACCGTCCAGCAGGGGAAAGCCAGCCTCACCGCCGGTCACGGTCGACCTGCCCGAGAACCGGACGAACACACCGGCTGCGTGCCTTCGTTCCCGCGATGGGACCCCAGCCGACGAAAGCCGGCCGGCAGGGTGCGGCGGACAGGCAGGCGTACGTCACGTGTGCCCCGTTCAGCCATGTCCCGGGCACCAGCCACCCTTTGTCGGCCCTGACAGGAACCCAGTTCCCTCCGCAGTCGGCCGTGTTGATGTGGGTCCCCGTCCGAGTGGCGTTCGTGAGCTGTGCTCCCTGTGGTGGAGAGGTGGCGGACGTGGGGGACGTTACCCGGGCCGCCGATGACACTGCCTACCCCGACAGTTACGCGGTCAACGGCCGCGGACCAGGCTGCGGTGCCTGCCTGCCTACTTCCTGCTGATCCGGGGGGCTGCCGGGACGCCCACGGCCACCACGTCCGCCACGTCCGCCACCCCTGATTCCTGTGGCGAGGTCGGCCTGTAGCTCGTCGGTCAGGCGCTGGAGGGCACAATGCCGTGCGGCGTCGCTCGCCCCGGTGCCGGTGGTCGCCGCGGCTTTGGCCCGCAGCGCGGCAAGGACGGCCCGGCCGCCACCGGACAGTTCTTCCGGTGTCAGGCGGCGTGTTTCACGTGGCGGACCAGCCACATCAGCAGGGCGTCCAGGTCGGCGGCGGCCGAGAGGACCCGGTCGACCGCCTCGGGGGTGTGCAGCCATTCCTCGCAGCCGAGGGGACGGGCGGCGATCAGCGAACGGTGGCGCAGCAGGTTCGTACGGGAGTGGTCCGTCGGATAGCCGCGCGGGGGGCGTTTCATCACGTCCCCGGAGATGTCGTAGCCCCTGTTCCGCACGTCCTCGACGATGGCGGACAGTTCGCGGCCGCTCCCCTCTGAGGCCACGGCTTTGCGGAACATGTCCACCTGGCCGGGATCGGGGTACCACCAGGCGCCCTGGATCCGCAGGCCGTCCAGGTCGAACCGGAGACCGATCTCGATCTTGCGGCCGAGCCGGATCACCGCGCTCTGGTGCTGCCACCACCAGGAGTCGGTGCGGTAGTGCCAGACGGAGAAGTCCTCGTAGCGGGGGTCGGTGTCCGCGACCTTGTTGAGAAGGGCGATCATCGGCTGCCGGACCAGGCATTCGCGGTCCGCGCGGTAGCGCTCGCGGGTCGCGTGGGTCGGTTCGCCCTGGAGCTGCCACAGCACGTCCATGGCCTGCTCCGGCCAGCCGGTGAACTCTCCTTGCATGCGCGGATGGTAGCTCACCCATGATCCGCCGATCCGCGCGCGGAGAGTGAGACGGGCAGGGAGGCGTAGCCCCGGACATAGCGGGAGGTGTTGCGGCGGGGCTCGGCCATGCCCCCCTCTCCTTCACCTGCGCCCTCCAAGAGCTGACTCGCAGGAAGCGGCGGGGCCTTCACCGGCAGCCGCCCCCGCCCGAGCGGGCACGGACGGATGGCTGGCGGCGCGCGTCAGGGGCCGCCACACGCCAGGCGTCGTGCTCGGCAGCGCGTGGCGGATCCAGCTCAGATCCGCCAGGAGCGGATGCGGTCCGCGGCGTCGTACGCGTCGGTCCGCCCGGCGTCGATGTCGCGGGCCAGGTCGATCAGCGCCCCGTACGGTGCGTCGAGGCCTTCACCCGCCGCGCTCATGTACGCCACGGCGATCCCGGTGCCGAAGAGGGCGTTGCGGGCGGGGAGCGGGCGCAGTCGGATGATGGTGTGCATGAGGGCGGCGGCGCGCCAGGCGTTGTCGACGACGGCGCCGACCCTGGGGGTGTTGACCCGGTGGCGGCCGACGGCGGCGACCAGGGTGGAGAAGTCGTGGATCGTGGGGTGCTTGGGCAGGACCTCGGCCTGGCGCTCCAGGAGCCACCGGATGTCGACGTGGAGCTCCACGGTCAGGCGGCCCGCCCCGCCGTGTCCGTGCGGGCCGGTGTGTCGTCGGGGAACGCCGCGTCGAACGCGTCGCCGTGGACGTCGAGGAAGTCGCGGAAGACCTCTGCTGCGCCTTTGAGGCGGGGGTCGCGGACCGCGTCGTGCGCGGCCCGGCTGATAAGTGCGGTCACCGTGGTCCCCTCCGCCTCCGCGCGCTCCTTCAGCAGGGCGTGCAGCTGGTCATCGACCCGGATCGTCACTGGTTTCGACATACCTCCGACCGTACAGCAAGCCGTACAGCAGACGGGCGGAGTCGGGTGGCCCCAGTCCGCCGACCGCTCTGTCCCGCAGGGTGACCGTCGACCACAGCTGCCACCCGTACGCGACCACCCGACACCCGAAATCCTCGGCTCTCGCCTCACCTGCGCGGCCAGCGGGGCAGGGTGCTGTGGGGTTGCAGGAACCTACGCAGGCATTCGTCGTGAGGGATCTGCCTCGTCCCGGCCAGGTCCGGCACGGTCATTGTTGGCGCACAGCTTCCCCTGTACTGCGCAGCATCGCGGGCACTCCTCCCTGTACCCGTCGCCGCGTGGCACCTGGCGGTGCAGTCGGCGTTCGTTCTTCTTCGCCTCCGGCCACCCGTCAGCGGCCTCGGGCAGCCCGTACACGCGGCCGATCCGGCCCCTGTTCGGGAGCACACGGGCTGCCACCAGCGATCCTTCGCGTTCCGGCAGCGGGATTCCGTCTCGGTTTCGGCCTTGGCGTTCAGTTTCCGGGCGGCTTGCTCCTGCTTTCTGACCAGCGGGGCAAGGAGTACGGCTGCTGCTGCGGTGCGGTTCTCCTCGTCGGTACGGTCGTGGGCGGCGAGGGCGTGCACTCTGGCCTCCTGGGCGTTCTCCTCGGCCATCGCGGCGCCCAGGCGGGAGAACACAGGAAGATCCGGGCCCTGGCCCGCGCGTCCGGTGGCTTCCTGTTCTTTCTCAGGCCCGGCGGACCGGCGGAGGTGTGCTGCGGGGGCGGACGATCTGCTCGACCGCCGGTGTCGACAAGCCCCGCTCCGTCATCGCGCACTCGTCCGATGGGAACCACTTGGTAGCTCTGGCGAAGGCCTCGGTGCCGATCCGTACCCGGCGTGCGGTGCCCTAGCTGTTGAGACGGATGCGGGGGACGTACCAGCGGCGGATCAGCGTGCCCTGGTCCACCGGCAGCGCTACCGCGAGCACCGGTGCGTGGCAGCCCGGTCACCGCGGTCACGCAGCCAGGCGGCGGCCGCGGACTTCACGTACAAGGGGTCGGCACTGTTCACTCCCCCCGACATGGCGGCCGCAGAGTTGGGGCGGTCCGTCCGGGCCCAGGTGGTGTGCGAAGTGGCGGACACGGTCGGTGTGGCTTCGTCGTCAGCTCGATGGGCGCACCGCCCTCCGGAACCGCGATCCCTGGGCTTCGTCAGTTCGCTCATCACGGTCCCAACGCTCGCCACCGGCAACCTTCGCGCGGGCCGCCGTACAGAATCCGGGTCAGGGACGGCCGGCGACGAACCAGCGGGCGGGGAGCTCGACCGGTGAACCGTCCGGGCGGGTCTCGCTCATGGCGAGGGCAGCGGTGCCCTCGCCGAGGACGGTGAGCCCTGCTGCCCGCAGCAGGGCGGCGATTTCGCCCTCAGCGACTTCGCCGGGGTGCAGGTCGTGTTCCTTGACACGGCGCAGTTTGAGGGAAGGGCCGCCGGGCTGAGCGGCGACGGCGGCGATGACCGCCTTGGCCTGACCGGTCGGCTCCAGGATCAGGGCCCTACCGTGCGCGCCGACCAACTCGGCGACGGCGGCGGCTACCGCGGGGCGGTCCTCGGGGTCGCTCTGGTGCAGTACGGCCCGCATGTAGACGTTGGTGTCGCCGAGGCGCTCGTGCAGCGCGCCGGTCTGCGTCGGGTCGGTGAGGTTGAGCTGCTCGTACGTCGCGGCTCCGCCCGGATCGGTCCGGCGGGCGTGGGCGATGGCGGCGGCGGAGAGGTCGACGCCGACGGCGGGGGTGAAACGGGTGGCGAGAAAGCGGGTCTGGGTGCCGTTGCCGCACCCGAGGTCGGCGACCGGCAGGCAGTGGTCGGCGTACGGGGTGAGGTGCTCGACGTCACGCCGCGCTGTCAGGGCCGGATCCGCGTCCCAGAAGGGTTCGCCCTGCTCGCCGGAACTCTGCTCCCAGAAGCCTTCCCACGCGGTGCGGTAGCGGTCGGATACGGTCATGGAGTCTCCTCGCGGTGTACGGGCGGATCGGTGTGCGGGAGTCCGGTGCCCCTGATGGTTCCCGGCGGGCGTCTCACCCGGCCTCCGAGCCGCCGGGGAAGGATGTCCCGTCCCGGGTTCCGGTGCCGAGGGCGACCACGGCCGACAGCCTGGCATGCCCAGCCACCAGGCAGCCGCCCCGGTGTGCCGCCCGCGACCGCCTTCGTACGAGTACCTTCGCGACCGCCTTCGTACGAGTACCTTAGGGCTCGCAGAGAATCGACATGCGGGTTTGATCTCCCTCGTGGGCTGGCTGCCGTACTTGTCGAGGTGGGCGGCCACTTCCGTCGGGGTGCGGAATCCGGCGGTTGAGGCCGGGATCGCGTGCTCGGCCCGTAGGGGCCGCGCCTTTGGGGCGGCCCGCGTGAGCGTGCTTCCGGTGACGCCGAAGAGCCGGGCGAGCAGGGCATGGGTGCCGGTCTTTCGCAGGCACAGGACGGCGGCCAGCATCCGGTCCGTGTCGGAGAGCTTGTCCTTGGCGCCCGCGCCTCGAACGCGGAGTCGCTCACCGCTCCGGCGTTCGTTGCGAAGCCGCTCATGTCGGTGTGCCGGCGCCGGGATCAACGTTGACCAGAGCGTCCGGTTGCGGGATGGCCATGCCCGTCAGCTCCGGATCGCGAAGCAGGGAGGCGTCGAGTCCGTTCGGACGCTTGGGCTGCTCGGCGACGATCGCGGCGGCGGCTTCTGAGCCGGTCTCCTGGCCGGAGGTCGGTTGGGGCCCGCCAGGGTGGAGCCTGTAGTTCCAGTCGCCGTGGAAGCGGTGCCGGCTCATCGGCAGCGCGTCAATCTCGGCGTCGGTGACCTTCACGCCGGTAGGGGCTGGTGTCCAGTTCCGCGTGAACGGCCGGTCCGGTGCGGGAAATGGACGCCGCGATGCTGTTCACGATGCCTTCGTGGCCGGTGGGTCTGCCACGCCAGTTCATGGAGATGCGGGAGAACAGCCGGTGTTCCACCTTGTTCCCTTTCGAAGTCCCAGGAGGAAGGTGGCAGACGGTGATCTCAAGGCCGGTCTCAGCGGCCAGAGCGGCAGGTTCGGCCTTCCAGGCGCGGGTGCGGTAGCCGTTGGAGCCACCCACGCCGACGGTGATCAGCAGCCGGGCGGCCGTGGGGGAGTTGTCCCGCCCCTGGGCGTGCCACCAGCGGTGGATGGAGGCGACCTCGAACGCGGCGGTGTCGTGGTCGGTGCCGACGCTGACCCGGCCGGTGTTCGCGATGGTGTCGTAGATCCCGTACGGGAGTGCCTTGCACGGCCCCTGCCGGTCCAGGAGATCATGAGCCTCGGCCTGGACCGGTTCACCCTGGGGCTGCCACTCGCGTCCAGCGTTCCTGTACTGCCCCACCAGTTTCTTCTTCCTGGTATCCACGCTGATCACCGATCACCACGTCTCCCGCGTCCCGGTGGGCGCGGGCCTGCTCGTTGACGTAGCGGAACTGGGCGTCGCGGTCCGGATACTGGGCGCCCTCGACGGTCTTGGTGTTGGCCCGCAGACTGAAGCCTTCCTCGCACTGCGGGGCAGGCCCCGCCGTTTACACGGTCGCGCCACGGAACGGGCGCGTGCCCGGGAACGGTGCCTGCCCTGCCGGTAAGTGCACTCCGTTCGGCTCAGTGGCCAAGGGAGAGGTAGTAGTCGCCGACCGCGGAGAGGTAGTCACGGTCGGCCGTCTCGCTGTCGATAGTGAAGCGGGGAGCGGCTTTGATCTCCTCACGGGACGGTGTGACCTTCACCGTCTGCGCCTGGGTGTCGATGGCGATGACGGCACCGGCCGGGATCAGCACGCTCCTGCCGAACTTCCACACGCCGGTGTCGACGACCAGGTGTTGCATGCCGGGCTGGTCCTGCTGGCGGTCCACGTGCCCGATGCCTCCGTCGGCGGCCTCCACGGTGAAGCCCACCAGTGACTGCCGGGACATGTAGCCGCTGTCCTGCCCGTACGTCCACACTCTGCTCACAGCTGTCTCCAAACCTTCGGCAACCGAAGCCGGTGGCCTCAACCGATCATGTGCTGTGACTGCTTCCCCGGTACCTGTCCGACAACCGCGGGCAGGTCACCCGGATCAGAAAGGAACACCACGGGGACGAGGCCCGGTGGCATCCGGGCAGCCGAGGAGCGAGGGACAACCCCTCCCCCGGCGCGTGCTGTCTCCGGACGTACTCAGACAGTCGTAGTGAGGGGTGGCGAGACGGGTCTTCGTGCCAAGCGCGGTCCGGGCCGTCCCACCTGCTCCGTAGCCACCACGGTCGCGGGTTCGGGACAGCCCGCCGCCCGGCCCGCTTCTCCGCCCGGCGTTGCGCGGCGTACTCCTCCACCCGCGCGAGCCACAGCATCCGCGCCTCATGCAGTTCCTCAACCGCCCGCACGAGCGCGTCCGGGTCCGCCTCCAGCCTCCGAGGGATCGCGGCGCTGAGCGTGAGGTGGTGGTAGGTCGCCCGGAAGCCGTACGGCGCGAAGAGGGTGATGCAGGTCCGCAGCGCGCTGTGCCGACGGCAAAGAGGGAGGCCGGCGTCGTGCACGCGCGCTCGGTGGGTCAGGAAGCTGGTCATTGTGTAGCCCTCAGGTCCAGCGCTCGTGCCAGGGCGGCGATGACGGCGGCGGCATGTACTGGCAGGTGTTGCCCCGTGGGCACCGCCGAACCCGAGTCCGGCCGAGCAGGCGGCGCTGCCGACGATATCGAAGCGCGAACCGCGCCTGGCCACGGACCGGCCGGGCCTGCTGGTGATCTCCGACAAGGGCTTCGCCTCCAGGGCGTCCGAGGTCCATCTGGCTTTCTGGGGAGCGGAGTTGCCGCATCCCTCGTTCAAGCGCGAGAAGAAGCACAAGGGCGGGAGCCTCCTGAGGTCGGTGCGGCAGCTGATCGAGCCGATCAACGACACTCAGGGGCACGAGGCGCGTGGGCACGGGTACCGAGCCCACGCCGCTGGCCGGTTCCGCCCTCGGCAAAAGAACGAAGGGGGCCTATTCTGCCCCTGTCAGGGTGGGCGGAATAAGGGGTCGGTGTGGCCGGCATTGCGCTGTTCGTTGCCGCGGTTCTGAGCATCATCGGTGTGACGACGGACCGGGACACGCTCACCCAGGTGAGCTGGATCCTGTGGGTCTTGGGCATCCTGCTCCTGGTCAACGGGGCCTTCCGAAACAGACGGAAGATGTCTGTCGATGAACTCCGCGTCGCCGCGGCGGCGGGCGATCCGGGTGCGCTGCGCGGCCTGGCGATGCTGGCCAAGATCCAGAACGACTTCGACGAGGCGGAACGTCTGCTGCGAACGGCCGTCGACAACGGTGATGTCGAGTCGATGTGGGAGATGGGCAGGCTCGTCGAGCAGCGCGACGGACTCGCGGAGTCGGAGCCCTGGTTCCGTATGGCCGCCGAGCGCGGCCACTTCGGCGCCAAGCGGTTCTTCCGCCCGGGGAGCGCGCTCAACAGGGACGGCAGCACTCCCCTCAAGAGCCCGTCCTGACGGTGGTCCGGGGACAAGGCCCAAGCGGAGTGCGGAGTAACGCGAACGCTGCCACGGGCCGGATCAGACCGGGCTCAGTCGCGACGGTACACACCATGACCGACCGCCTCGCAGACATCCTCGGCGAGCTAGGCGGCGGCCGGGCACGCCCGGCTGATGGCAGCGGCCTTCCTCGTCAACACCGTCGCCCCTCACCTGCGGGCTCGGGCCATCAACCATGTCCGTGACGGCATACACTCCGCCACCTCCGCCCCGGCCTGCCTGACCGGCTGGATGGCGATATTCGAGCGGCAGCACGGCCGGCTGCCAGTTGTCCTTCCTCAGGGCTTTGAAGGTCGCCAAGGACGCCGGAAACCAGGTCACTTACTGCCGCAACCTGCGCGGAATGAGCCTGCCGGCAGCGAGCCCACCCCGCGGACAGACGACCCGGGAGTTCGCAGACGCGGCCGCCCAAGCCGCACCGAAGGCACGACTACGGGCAGCACCACGAGGAAGCCGTCGTCACCGTGCGGACCTTGTACCGGATCGCCGACCGAAACCAGGACGCGGCCGCCCATCGACCCGCCCTGCGAACGGAGCACCGCGCCGCGTACACCTGTTGGCACACCGTCGCCAACCTCACCGCCGCGTTCCGCGACCTCCATGACGTCCACCGTCGGTCCGCGGACCACCTCGGACTACCGCTTCGTGTACTTGCTTCCCACCTGGCACCGCTTCCAGTGGGCTCTCACGCCCCAGTCTCCAGGCGCCCATGATCAAGGGGAAGCTTCACTCTCCAGGCACGGCTGCAGGGCGATGAACCTCCAGAACGACCGCGATCCCGGCCACGGTCCGGTCCTCGTGCATGGTGATCTGCTGGCCGGATCGAACGTGCGTCCAATGGGAGGGGGTGAGAGGCACGAGGCGAACTGTGGCCTGCCCGCCAGGCTCCAGAATGGGCATGCTCTCACCCCAGAGCGCGGCGATGCTGACCGCACGTTCACCGGTGGGCGAGAGGTGTCCGATGTCCCACATGGGTCGCAGAACCCCGGTGCCGGAGAATGGTGTCGTGCGTCGGCCCGCGCCAGCAGGGCGGAGCTTCAGGTCTGCTCGGATCACGCCATTGCGGATCTCGGAGCACCGCCAATGGCACCAGGCCGCGCTCCGCTCCAGTCGGAGCTGCTCAGCCGCCTCGGCGAGCTTCTCCCAGAACGCCAGAGGGATCGAGCGACCGTCTCCGAGTTCCTCCAGCAGGCCCAGAGCGATCTCCCACTCGTCATGGGCGAGGTAGTCCCAGATGTCTCGCACCGTGATGTCGTTCTCGGTGGCGGTATCTTCCGGGACCAGCAGGGAGGCTGATTCGAGCAACTCAGGGACGTCCATGCGCTCATTGTCAACCACATGCAGGAGCGTGTCGGCGCTCGTCCACCCGTAGTTCGGAGAAGGAGCCCGCCGCATCGCGTGGCACCGGACCGGGACGCACAACGTCCTGGACCGGCCCGTGGCCGACGGCCATCTCGCGGGCTCGGGGAGCCAGTTGGCCGGCGGATCCTCCCCATCCTGGTCGGGTACGACCAGGATGGGGTCGAGGGTGTCCCGGCTGCCCATGCGGCGGTGAACCGTACGCCGGTACGGGGGTGGTTGGGGTGAGACGCTCTGCGGCCCGGCGGGCAGTGGCCGGTCTCACGACCCGGACGAGGCGCTGATATCCCGGAACTCCGCCTGGGCGTCCTCGGTGTAGGCACCCATGCTGCCCGAGGTGTACGGCCGTTCCCGGTCGGTGAAATCGGCCACTTCGCGGCCGTCCACCGCCACCGTCATCCGCGCACCGCGCTGCCGGATCCGTACCTCTGACCAGTCACCGACCGGGAAGCCGGGCATACCGGTGGCGAGGAACCGCTGTCCGCCTCGGTATTCGGGGTCCCGTTTGCCCAGTTCCCAGCCATTGGGCTTGAGTGCCAGATAGTAGAAGTGCTCCGGGTCGTCGTAGGACCAGACCAGCCACGCCACCTCCCACGGGTTGGGGTCGGGCTCGCGCAACTGCTCGGCGGTACGTATCCGGGCGCGGTAGTCCAGCACGCCGTACCGGGTTGTGGAGATGACCAGACAGGCGTGGGTACGGTCTTGTTCACGGGCCGTGCGCGGAGTGAGCGTCAGCGCGTCCACCGTGCCGGTATTGGCGCCGTAGCCGTGGAAGACGGACTGCCAGGGGCCGTACACCATGCCGTCCTGCCAGGACTCGACCGAGTCGGTGCCGTGCCCCTCCTCCCGGAGCAGTGCCGTGACCAGGCCGGTGCTCACCACGACAAGGACGGCCAGCAGCAGCCCGCTGGTCCGGCGGTAGGAGCGCCACAACATGCGCAAACGGTACCGCCGGACCATCCATGCCGCGTGGGCCGTCCGGGGCCGGTACGCGGTCATCCCGCCCCGCGTTCGTCGTCGCCCGGTGCCTCGTGCCTGCCGTCGGTGGGCGGCGTCCTCTGCCCGTGAATGACGGCCGGGGTGCCGCCGAAGTCCCTGGTGAGGCGTGCCACGATGCGGTCGGCCGCATGTCCGTCGCCGAACGGGTTGGCGACCGCCGACATCCTCCGGTACTCCTCCGGGTCGTCCAGCAGCCGCACTGCGGCGGTCAGGATCTCCTCCGGGTCGGTGCCCACCAGCCGGGCCGCCCCCGCCTCCACCGCCTCCGGCCGTTCGGTGGTGGACCGCAGCACCAGCGTCGGCTTGCCCAGGCTCGGGGCCTCCTCCTGGAGCCCGCCGGAGTCGGTCATCACCAGGTCGCAGGCGGCGAGAGTGGCGGCGAAGTCCAGATAGTCCAGCGGATCCACCACCGAGATCCCGGGGTGACCCTCCAGTGCCGGCAGCAGTGCCTCCCGTACCGCCGGACTGCGGTGCAGCGGGAGCACGATCTCCACGTCTCCCCGGTCGGCCAGCCGCCGGAGCGCCGCACCCATGGAGCGCATCCGGTCACCCTGGTTCTCCCGGCGGTGCAGGGTGAGGAGCACCCGTCGCCCATCGGTGCGGAAGGCGCTCCGCCCGGCACCCCGCTCCAGCACCCACAGCAGGTTGTCGACGACCGTGTTGCCGGTGGTGATCACCTGTCCGTCGGGGACGCCCTCGGCCCGCAGATGGCCGGCGGACCGTGCGGTGGGGGCGAAGTGCCAGTTCGCGAGGCGGCCGATCAGCCGGCGGTTCAGCTCCTCGGGGAAGGGATTGTCCGGGATACCGGTGCGCAGCCCCGCCTCGACATGGGCCACCGGGATGTGTTCGTAGAAGGCGGCGAGAGCGCCGCAGAGTGCCGTGGTGGTGTCGCCCTGGACCACCACCAGATCCGGCCGTTCGGTTCGGATGACCGTGCCCAGGCCATCGATCAGACGGGCGGTCAGCTCGGAGAGCCGCTGCCGGTCCCGCATCACCGCCAGGTCGGTCTTCACTCCCACTTCGAGCAGGCCGAGCATCTGTTGGAGCATTTCCCGGTGCTGGCCGGTGGTCACCACCATCGGCTGGAAGAGCGGGGAGGCGGACATCGCCCGGCTGACCGGGGCCAGTTTGATTGCCTCCGGGCGGGTGCCGAGGACCAGCATGGCGCGCACCGTGCCGGGGGCAGCGGCGGAGTGCTCCGGGGCGTCCCCGGCCGGGTGCGGCGCGGACGCGTTGTCCACGGGTGATAACAGCGGGTTCTCCGATGAGGACATGGCTCTCCCTTGACGAGACAAACGGAAGGAGCAGGAGCGGTTCGTCGGGCGGCACCGGCGGCGCGTACAACACCGGCGTACGGGCGGGCCGGTGGCGGTACGGACGGGTCGCACTGCGGTGCGGTCGCGCGGATGGTACGGGTGGGACCCTGAGCGGCGTGGATCGTACGCGAGTGGTACGGGTGAAACCTTGAACCGACGCGGGTCAGCTGCGGGCTGTCTTCAGCCAGGTTCGCTTACCGGTGACGGTCCGCCAGAGCCCCATCCAGCCGGCGGCGAACCAGATGTAGCCATAGATGATGAAGACATGCCCGAGCAGTACCGCCTGGATCGCGGTGAGCGACCGCTCGCGCACCCGGTACACGAAGCCGTAGATCCAGGCCGAGGTGAACGAGAGCAGATACGGGCCGAGGAACCACATGACGGAGACCAGCGGACGGCCCGCCCTGATCGATCCGGCGATCGTGCCGAGGAGCGCGACCAGGAACGAGAGGGGCAGGAGCGAGGTGAGCAGGATCAGCACCGGGCTGGACAGATGGTAGATCAGGTCCATCGCCGCCCGGCCCCCGACATCGCGGAGTATCAGCGGGGTCAGGTTGGCCGACTGGAGATGTCCCTGGAACCAGCGTGACCGCTGGCGGATCAGTCGGCGCACTTCGAGGACGGCCTGCTGGGAGACGGCCGCCGTGGTGCAGTGCTGGTTGGTCCAGCCACGGGCGATCAGCCGGACCCCCAGGTCCAGATCCTCGGTGAGACTGTCGCTCCACGGATCCTCGCCCAGGGTGTCGAGCGCGGACAGGCGCATGAACTGGCCGTTGCCGCCCATGCCCACGCTGCCGATGAAACGGCGGGCGCTCTGGAACACATCGCCGTAGACGACGAACTCCATGTCCTGGAGCCGGGCCAGCAGCCCCTCCCGCCGGTTGTACATCCGGACACCGATCTGGGTTGCGCCGGTCGCCGGATCGTTGAAGAACGGGTCGACGGCGTCGATCACGTGCCCGTCCAGCCGGCCGTCCGCGTCCACGACGCAGAGGATCACATCGTTCGGGTTCCGGCCCTGGAGAAGCGGTGACGCACGCAGCAGTCGTACGCCGTCGTTGAGCGCGGCGCCCTTCCCGCGCCGGGCGTTCGGCAGATAGCGCTGGTGGAGCCAGACCCGCTGGGGATCGGCGGCCCGCGCGATATCGGCCGTTCGGTCGTCGGAGGCGTCGTCGATGACCAGGGCGACACATTTCTCGGCCGGCAGAGCGGTGATCCGCGCAAGGCTCTCAGCCAGCACTATCTCCTCATTGAGGCAGGCCAGAAGGAAAACATAGAATCTTTGTTCGCCCTTGTCGGGTCGGTGCGGCACCTTGCGACGGGAGAGCAGGAACAGGCTGAAATTGTAGGTGCCGGCCAACACGATCAACGCAATGCTGGCCCATATCAGGGACTCAACGATCACGATCCGTTCTCCGCGGCCCAACCCCGGCGCCCAGCGGCGGCGGCATCGGTCACGGAGGGCCTGACACGTAATCGCAAACGCGCCACGAACAGGCCGAGAACAACCAGAAGATACAAGAGGAATCCCGCCCCCGCGGTCGCCTGCAAAGCACTGGCCACCGGGCTCCCGGGTATCTCCTCCATGGACGCGGCCAGCCCCACCAAGGGCAGCGCTGACCCCAACGCAGACCTACCGTACATCGGTTCCCCCCACCTTCAGCTCGGCGCAGGAGTGGTTGGCACGTCCCCAAACGGAACCGGCCCCTGCGCGCTTACGGAAAGTACCAGAAGCGGCCCCGCAAGTGGTTCTTCGGCGGAAAACCTGGACCTTGATCTTTCACCGGAGTGCCCATTGACATCCGAAGGGAATGGAGCGAACAATCCCGGCTGTTGAGCTTCGCAATCCGCTCGTGGAATTCCATGAAGGACCGAGTCATGGCTCTTGTGTCGCGAATCAGCCATGTCTCTTTCTCCTTCCTGCGCCCAGTTCCACGTCAAGCGACGCGGTACCCAAATCGAGGGGGTAAACAAATGAGACAACCCAGGAGTAGACCACAGCCGGCCTGGCTGGCTTTGATCGCCCTGGCCGTCGCCGCTCTGCTGGGGGGCAGCCTGCTGGCACCGGCGGCCGTCGCCGGCGGCCGGGGGGACGGCGACCACCATTCGGTGACTCAGGAATCGCCCATCGGCGTTCAGGCCAAGGACCTGAAGGGCTGGGCCGCGGCACAGCGGTCCGGTGACGCCGAGCGGCGGGCGGAGAAGGGCACGAAGAAGCGCGCGGGCAAACTGCTACCGCGGCTGACCAGGGCCATCGGGCCGAAGGCGCGCAACGCACCGGCCGCTCCCGAGCCCGGCCAGGCAAAGACGCTGGTCCTGTACGACAACGCGGGCCCGTTCGGACACCTCGGCGAGCTGTACGCGATGGGCGTGGCCAACCTCGGAGGCCGGTTCGGCACCGTGACCGCCAAGCCGGTCCAGAACTACGTATCGGGTGAGCTGGAGACCTTCGACGCCACCGTCTACGTGGGCTCCACCTACTACGGCGACGACATACCGGACGCGGTGCCGCAGGATCTCTATCTGGACATCCTGCTCTCCGAGCGGCCGGTGATCTGGATGGGCGAGAACATCTGGAACATGGCCAACTCGATCAGCCTGCAGGAGTTCGAGTACAAGTACGGCTGGGACCCGACGTCCTCGTTCTACGAAACCGGCGGCAGCGTAGGCGACATCACCAAGGTCCAGTACAGGGGCCAGACACTGACCCGGAAGATCCCGGCCGGGCAGGACGCGGGCGTGCTCCACCCCGTCATCAGTACCAGCACGGACGCCCCGCCGGTGACCGAGCTCGCCACGGCGGTGGACACCGCGGGTGCCACCGAGACGGCCTTCCCGTGGGCGATCCGCTCGGCCAACCTGACCTACCTCGGCGAGATCCCCTTCACCTTCGTCTCGGAGACCGACCGGATCATCGCCTTCCAGGACCTGCTCTTCGACGCGCTGGCACCGGCGACGGCCGAGCAGCACCGTGCCCTGGTGCGCCTGGAGGACATCTCCCCGATGTCCAACGCGACCCAGCTCCGTTCGATCGCCGACTATCTGAAGTCGCAGAACATCCAGTACGGCATCAATGTCATCCCGGTGTACACCGACCCCAAGGGCGTGCAGAACAACGGTGTGGCGCGCACGGTGCGGCTCGCGCAGCGGCCCGCGCTGGTGAACACGCTGAAGTACATGCTCGCCAACGGGGCCGTGCTGATGGACCACGGCTACACCCATCAGTACGGCAACCTGGACAACCCGTACAACGGACTCAGCGCCAGTGACTTCGAGTTCTTCAAGGCCCATGTGGACGCCAACGACTTCGTGGTCTACGACGGGCCGGTGGCGGAGGACTCCACCACCTGGGCACAGGGCCGGATCACCTCCGCCCTCAACGAGTTCGCCGCGGTCGGCCTGCCCAAGCCCAAGCTGTGGACCACCCCGCACTACGCGGCCTCGGCCACCGACTACAAGGTGTTCGCGCAGAACTTCGACGCACGGCTGGAGCGTTCGCTGTACTTCGCCGGGACGCTGACCGGCGCGCCGGTCGACAGCACCCGCTACCTGGGCCAGTTCTTCCCGTACCCGGTCACCGATGTCTACGGCACCAAGGTGCTCCCGGAGAACATCGGCAGCTATGAGCCGCTGGCCTCCAACAACAACCCGCCCCGGCTGGCCGAGGACCTGATCAAGAGCGCCAAGGCCAACCTGGCGGTACGGGACGGCTTCGCCAGTTTCTACTACCACCCGACCCACCCGGTGGCTCCGTTGAAGGAGATCGTGGACGGCTTCACGGCACTCGGCTACACCTTCGTCAACCCCGAGAGTCTGCTCTGACCCACCCTGTCCCAGAGCACCGTCCCCGCCGTTACCGGTCCGCCCCGCGCGGGCCGGGAACGGCGCACGTCCTGCGGGCTGCGGCCCGGGAAAGGCCCCTCCCCTGATGCGAACACCGCGGCGGACGACGGTGGTGGCGACGGCCGCCGCCCTCGCGATACTGAGCGGATGCACGACCGGCGGCGGGGACGGCCCGCGCCCCCCGCGCTCCGGTGACCGGATACGCGGAATCACCCTGCCCGCGTGGGACGTCGACGACTACGGCCGGCCGGAGGCCCGGCGCTATCTGCGGCAGATCGCCCGCACCGGCGCCCGATGGGTGGTCTTCACCCCGACCTGGTACCAGGACGGGACGGACCGGTCCGCCATGCACACCACCGTGGAGACGGCGAGCGACCGCAGTCTGCGCCGGATCATCGCCCTGGCCCACGAGGCTGGACTGAAGGTGCTGCTCAAACCGCATGTGGATCTGACCGACGGCGGGGACCGCGCGGCGATCCGCCCGGCGGACCCGGATGCGTGGTTCACCGCGTACCAGCGGTTCATCACCCATTACGCCGCGCTGGCGGCGGAATCGGAGGTGGCGCAGTTCGCCGTCGGCACCGAATTGGCCGGCACCTCCGGCGACCGGCCCCGCTGGACCCGGGTGATCAAGGCGGTGCGCGAGGTCTACCGGGGCACCCTGACCTACGCCGCCAACTACGACGAGTACCACCGGATCCCGTTCTGGACCTCGCTCGACCTGATCGGCATCGACGCGTACTGGCCACTGGCCGAATCCGCCACGGCCGATCCCGCGCGGCTGGCCAAGGGCTGGAAACCGATCGTCACCGAACTCACCGCGTTCGCGGCCCGGCACCAGCGCCGCATCCTCTTCACCGAGGCGGGCTATACGAGCCAGCACGGCACCGCCGCGGAACCGTACTCCTGGACGATCAGCGAACACGCCGGGGCGGAGGAACAGTCGGCGGCCTATCAGGCTCTGCTCACCGCCTTCGACGGCAAGGACTGGTGGGCCGGGGTCTGCTGGTGGATGTGGGACGACTGGCCGGAAAGCGGGGAGACCGCGCGGGAGCTCGCGTACACACCTCGTGGGAAACCGGCGGAGAAGGTGCTGCGACGGTGGTGGCGGAAGTGAGCGGACGGTCGGCGGGTGTATCTGGCCGTCGCACCTCGCCAGTGAGCCACTTCCGGGACAGCTATCGGGGCTCGCCTGCCGAAGAGGCGGAATGCCCGCAGGTTCGGGAGCTTCGCAGAGCGATTCCGGCACGGGGCCGTGCAGTTGTCGGAGGGCCTGCCCGGCTGCGACGGGCACAGGTACTCCGAGAGGGCTTCAACAGCCGTGAACAGTGCCCGCGATAGCGCCGTTTGGCGCGAGTGCCGCGCCCTGAGCCAATGCCTGCTGCCCCTCATGGACCAGGAAACCTGGCGCCGGGATCGCCGCCATCACGACTTCCGTGAACGCGGCCTGGGCGTACCCGAAGGAGAGCGGTTGCTCGGGACCTTCGCAGCGCTCACCCTGCACACCGTCATCCTGGACGCCTCAGCGGCCGGACGTCCGGCCGCTGTCGAAGCGCTGCACGCCACGCCACTGCGCACCGTCGCTCGGACCGTCATGAACAAGCGCGCCTACGAGTTCCTGGCCGCGGCGCCGGCAGACGCGGACGACGACACCGAGGAACGGGACCTCGCCGCCTTCCGGCTGCTCACGTACCAAACCGGCCACGCCGCTCACGTGTGTGCCTACCTCGGCAGCCAGGTACGCGCCACCCTCGACACCCTGGCCGGCCGCAGCCGGACAACAACCGCAACCTGCGGCGACCTCCGACTATGGGCGAGATGGGCGAAACTCCTTCCGTAGCGAAGCCTGCGAACCTGCGCAGCGAGCACGGGGAGCGGCGGATATCGGGCCCCAGCACCCAACGGGTCCGGCTTGAAGGCACGCATCCAGACCCGAAGGCCGGAGGCCGAATTGCGGAGCCCCGAAGAAGGCAACGGGGGGGGCGGGCGGCCTGGGACCCGAGGCTTGAGAAACATCGGCGTCGGATCGCACGTTCTGTACGGTCCGTGACGATCTATCTCAGCGGCTGGCTAGGATCACGGTCCACACGCTCCTGGGGAGGAACACGCGATGGAACTGGTGCCCGGCGAGTACGAGTTCACCTGCTACGAATGCGACGGCGACGGGTCTGTGCAAGTCATTCGGGGCACTGACGACGACGAACCCGAGCTCGTCTGGGACAGGTGCGACGAGTGCCGCGGCGAAGGAACCCTCATCTACGACGAGGAGGAGGCGGCGGAAGCCATCGAGGTCGGCCGCACACCGCTGCGCACGCCTTCCGCTACGTAACGTCTGATGCACGGCTAACAGCGCGGCGAGTCGGCTGACCGTTTACCGCAGATATGGCCCTGATATCTGCGGTACGACGGCTCTCGACCTCTCGGAACGTAGTCCGATCGGGGCGTGAAGCGGCCTTGTTCTGCGCGGCATCGCGCCGGCCTACCGCTGCCGCACGATCGCCCCCCCGACCACGGGTTGTTGGGCAGGGTCATGGGCGCGGCCTACGACGGCCGCGCCACGTGCCAGGACCCGCTGCTGACACTCATGGCCGAAGACGCGGCGACGTCGGCGCGCACGGCCGAGCTGGCGTGCATCGCCGTCCACGGCACGTTCGGCGGCCTTCCGGACTCGATGACCGACGAGCACATGTCCGGCAGCAGGTCGTCACGCCACGCAGACCGTCTCCCTGCTGTCAGTGGCCGCTGCAAGACTTGCGGACACGCACACACCGAGGAGGCACCGTGCCCACTGACCGCTGTTCTGCCGCCCACGCCGAAGACCCGACCCCGTGCGGTGGACCCGGCGACGCCGTGACGATCCTCGACGGGGTCGGAGGTGCTGCCGCCGGGTGTGAGCACCACGGCGCCCGGATACTCGCGTCGATCGACGGCGCCCGTGTAGAGCCGGGCAGCGTTGTCGGTGCGGCAACCCGTACATTCGTCGCCGCCCGGTCCGCACTGCTCTACTGAGCGTTCGCAAGCACGGTTCGGAGACGGGCCCCCAGCATCTCGCCGGCCGACAGTTTCTCAAGACCGCATCTCTTGAAGAACGCGAGCCTGCCGGCCGGGTCATGCGGGTCGGGGTACAGCACGACGGCGTCGAGGCCGGCATCACGTGCGTCAGCGGCAAACCGGCTGAGCAAGCCACTGCCTATCCGCTCGCGCCGTGCGGCCGAGGAGACCAATAGTGTCAGGACCCGTGCCCGCGGCGCCGGGTAGCTGCCCGATTCGTCCTCGCTGAAGTCGAGGAACGTTCCCTCCGTGAAGCCGAGAACTTCTTCACCTCGCACCGCCACGTAACGCTTCTCGTACAGGTGCTGATCCAGCTTCAGCCTCTCCGCCTGGTCCCGATACTCCTCAGCGGTGAACAGGGCGTACAGCCCATCGCGGTGGGCGTCGCTGAATTCGGCGATTTCTACGGTCATGATGCGTACCGTACGACCGGAGACCTCAGAGTCGGCAACCTTGCCGACCGCCGCCGTGTGCCGTCGCCGCCGGGCGAGGGGCCGCTGCCCTGAGTGGTCAGGACAGGCGGGGCGGGAGGAACCGGGATGACCAGTGCGCCCGACTACAGCCACGACGGGATCGACTCCGAGCGCGCCCTCAAGTACACCGTCCAGCACATCCGCGGCGACCGCGTCCAGGTCATCGCGGGGTTCATCGAGCCGGTGTCACCGACCTGGGACCACGAACGCGCAGCCCGGGTAGTACGCCGCAGCTGGGGGACCGCGTCGACGAACTCGGCCGCGTCGAAGGGCCCGGGAACCTCGACCTCCCCGGATCGTCCAACTGGTACGTACCCGGCCTCGCCGTCGTCCCCGAAGAACTCGCGGGCGCAGGAAGGCAAAATGCTGCGGCCGGTCGCCCTGTTGGAGCCTTTTGAGCTCGCGGCGATGCTTCCACCGCCTGAGCAGGCCGGGGGCTTGACCAGTGTCCGGACCACGTCGAGGTCCAGGCTGGAGCGCGGCATGTCAGGCAGAAGACAGGGCGTTCCCCCGGTAACGACCATGAGGCTGTTGCCCTGGCCCCAGCGCGGAAGTGGTCGAGGGCGTCCAGTTGCTCGGTCGTCAGGTCCTCGTGCTTCCTCCAGTCGAGGAAGGCCGCTTCATCCGGTACCCGCCGTTCCACGGCGCCGAGGCCCTTTCCGGCCTGAGAGACTGCGCAAGCCCAGCATCAGCAGTTTCCCCCGCGTAGTACGTCTCGTAGTGCTCCTCACGGCGCGCGCCGCCCCGCGAAGGGGAAGCCACTTCCCCGGGCCACTGGCACGTCCTGTACGAGCACGAAGACGAGTTCTCACCCGGCCGCAGCACCGATGCCGCTGGACACGTCGGGGCACGATGGCCGACTGATCTTGCCTATGTCACCGAGATGACCACCACGTACCACACCGGGCTCGGATCGCTTCGGCCGAGCAGCCGCCAGGGCGCTATCCGTATGCGGAAACCAGCCTCCCTGGGGTCCGGCGGACATCAGCTCGCACGTGTCAAAGGACCCAGGATCCAGGCAGTTCCAGCGAAGTTCCGCCGACGATCAGAAGCGGTCGCCTCGAATGCCACCGCGTATCGCCCGCTTGGCCGTGCAACGGCACGGTAGACAGTTGGAAGCGGGCATCCAGCGCGTCAAGCTCCGTCTGCCGCGCGGCCCGAATCCTGTCGGTGAACACGGGCCATGCCTCCGCCAGCCAGCCGCGGCAACGAAGCATGTGCGCGTACTCCCAGACGAGTTCGGCATCGAAGCCCTCTTCGACATCCTGCACCAACGCCTCCCATGCCTCCATCATGGCGTTGAGCGTCACCATCCCGTACCGCGCCGCCAGACCTCGGCTCGCACGATGCACCGACTCGTAGTCATCTGTGCTGAGCACCTCCATGCCCATGGGCACAGCCTGTCAGCTGTTCCACCCTGGATCGATGCCGCATTTCGGATCGACGGGGCCCGGCCCCAGCGCCTGGCCCTGGTCCGGTCGGGGAAAGGGGTCGCTGCTGTCTGCACGGCTCGCTGCGGGCCTGGCCGCGCGGATCGGCCAGGAGCTCGCCGGAGCGGGGGAGGACGGTGCAGGGGTGGTCGAGGCGGAGACCCAAACCCACTTGGACACCGGTGGCGCTGTGCAGGGGGCTACGGTGCGACTTCGCGCTTCACGACCGTGTCCGTGCAGCCGTCGGCCAGGGGCTCCGAGCAGTGCGCTCCTTGTCGTCCGCGGTGAGTTTCCAGCGGAGATTGGTGACGGTCCAGTCGGCGCCATGGGTGCACTGTGCGGAGGCGGCCGGAAGGAGCCACCGCGCGGGATCCTTTCGATCCGAGGTGCGGGCACGACGGCGAGCGCACGGCCGCACGCCCATCGGTGGTGCTGGAGGGTGCCGATCGAGGGTGGCGAAGGGGGGTCACTAGGCTCCACGTCATGACCAGCGATCTCGGATTCCTCTGCTCGTACTGTGGGGCGCACCACCCTGAGCTCCCCATGAACTACACGGCCGAGGCCCCGGCCGTGTGGGATCCGGCCTTCGCTGACGCGGACGACTGCCTGCTCTCATCCGACCAGTGCGTGATCCGGGCACAGCACTACTTCGTCAAGGGTCTGATCGAGATACCGGTCGTCGGCAGCGACGAGGTGTTTTCCTGGACTGTGTGGGTCTCGCTCAGTCGTGAGAACTTCTCCCGCGCGGCGGACTTGTGGGACACCACCGGACGAGAAGCGGAGGAGCCCTACTTCGGCTGGCTCACTACTGACCTCTCGGCCTACACGCCCACGACTCTCAACTTGAAGACCCACGTCCACACCCGCCCGGTCGGCGAGCGCCCCCTCGTCGAACTCGAACCCACCGACCACCCCATCGCCGTCGAACAACGCACGGGAATCACCCGGGACCGCGTAAGGGAGATTGCCGCGACGGTGCTTCACCCCTCCCGGTACAGGAACCAGCCGTGAGGGTCGACGCGCGAGTGCCTCAGGCCCCTCGGGCACCACAAGGCCTGAGCCGCCGAGCCCGGTACTTCGTCGAAGCGCACGGGCTGCGGGTTCCCCGCCGGGACATCCGCCGGCATCAGGACCTATGGCTCAAGCACGGGATACCCGGTGCGGAGATCGACCGGGCCGTGGCCTTCCAGGAGCTCTGGGGCGGCATCGCCCTGCCCCCGGCCCCCGCGTACGAGGGCGGCCCGCGCGTTCTCGAAGCCGACGTTCCCGAGGGCTCGGCCACGGACGGGTGGCGCTTCCCGGCCGGCGACTGCCGTGTGTCCATGGCCCACGGATTCATGATCGGACCCGAAGGCGAGTTCGGGATCGACGCCGACCAATGGGCACCTCTGCACGCCAGCACGGAGGGATGGGTGGAAGCCCTGGCCCTGGCCCACCACGCGGGCTACTGGGCCAGCAGCATCACGAAGATCAAGGGCGACGCCGTCGAGCAGGTGGACCTCGACGGATTCGAGCAGGTGCCCGAGGTCCAGGGACTCACCGACACCTGGTGGAGGGGTAAGGACTCGCTCATCGCCATCTACCGAGGCGAAGCCGTCGGCTTCGCCGCCCCCCACTGCCGGCAGGCCCATATCTACGGCGGACTCGACGCATGGGGTCTCGGCGGCCACTGATTCCCGGAAACGGAGCTTTCAGCGCTCCGTCACATCTGCGGAGCTTTGGCCTTGTTGCGATGCTGGTACCCCAGGCGCTGTGACGCTCCAGCCTGCTGCGAGCATGTCGCCCGTACGGACGGCTTACAGGAAAGGCGGGGCCATGAAGAAGTTGGTGGACGAAGCCGTCGTGGAGACCCTTCGCGGCGGGGACGGAGAGATGGTCCGTCTGTACGTAGCCGCCTGTACCGAACGCATGGCGCCCCTGTTTGTGGGGCTGCGGGTGGGGTCAGCGGGCCGGGAGGGCGACGTTGATTTCTACCTGGAGTCCGTACGCAACCTATGGCATGTCGACCGCCCGCGCTCCGACGCCCCGGAGCGTGTACGTGTGCTGGAGCGGTTCCCCGAGCTGCGGCCGGCGGATGACGAAGTGGTCACCGATGTCGTCGGCATCAACACCTTCTTCGCCGCGCTGGTCCTGCGATATGCCCTACTGGCCAATGGCTCCGGAAGCGCTGATGACGCGGTGTCCTGTGGCCATGCGGCACTCACTGCGATGGGGATGATGGACCAGAACGTGCTCGGCGCCGGGTTTCTTGCACAGGAGCACGGGCTCCAGTCCCTCTCGGTGTCCGGTGACGTCGCAGGACTGTGGGAAGCGAGCACCGAGGCGGGGCGGGAACGTTTCCGCACCGTACTTGGTCGTACCGTCGGCAGCTTGGGCTGAGGGCACATGATCTCGAATCCGATCCCGCCCGTTGCTCCGGCGGTCCATGCTCTGCGGGGCACTTGGCCAAGTGAGCGAGGTGGCGCTTTGGGGTTCGGTTCGGGGCAGACCTGCTGGCGTCATCTGGACCGTTGGCAGGAAACAGGAGTCTTCGACCGGCTGCACCGGCCTCTGCTCGCAGAGCTGCACACCCTCCGGCGAACTCGACTGTTCACGGGCGTGCGTAGAGGGTTCCCACATCCGCACGAAAAGGGGGGATCCCACCGGCCCGTCGCTGGGAGACGACCCAGCCCGTGGACCCGGCCGCCGCCCTCGGCGTGCAACAGACCGGCCGCGACTACCAAGGCGCTCCAAAGCAGCACGCGAGACAGTGGCCGGGGTGCCGACCGGGAGCAGCGAGCACCCGGCTTCAAACTGGGCGGCCGGAACGCGGCCGATCCGCAGCTCTCGCCGGTCGGGGAGGTGTTGGAGTCTATTCGGGGCTGATGAGGAACTACGAGAGTACCGCCGTCAGAGGCGTCAGAAGAGTTGGCTAGCGAATTGGTGCAAGGTGCTGGCAGCCTGTGCAAGTTGAGTCGATGTGCCAGCCAGCCGCACTGGGCCGTGTCTGACAAATGATCAACTAGTGGGTTCGCGGACCTACAGGATCAGAGCCACCAGAAGAATTCCAGCCCGGTGGCGATCGGCGAGCTTGTCGAACCTGGTCGCGATCGCCCGGCTGGAATATGCCTTGTCGCCCAGCACCCGCGCCGGTGTTGTGCGAGGTCGGCCCGCAACAGTGCGCGGGATGCGGATGCTGTCGAGGACCTGGCCGAAGGCGGTGGCGTCGTTGACGTTGACGGGCGTGAGCACGATGGAGAGGGAGGCCCTGGCCGTCGACGCCGAGGGGGATCTTGACTGTCAACCCGCCCCCAGGACCGGCCGAGGGCCTGGCGCACTTGTGAGCGGTTCGGACCTTGCCATTCGTCCCCGTCTGCGGCCCCTTCTTGCAGGCGCTGGCCGCGTGCTGGTAAGCCCGGTTGACCGCGGAGTCGACGGAGACGGTCCACCGCACCCGGCTTACCGCGTCGTCGCGGACTTGGAAGTGGTCCAGCAGCTTCGGGACTTGGAAGTGGTCCAGCGGCTTCGCCCAGGCCCCGTGCCCTTCCCAGCAGGCGAACCGCTCTCGGATGGTCTGCCAAGACCCGTAACGCCTGCGCAGATCGCGCACGGAGGACCACGCCCATCCACCCGCGGCAACAGGGGGCTGTATTCGCTCCCTGCCGTATCCGTCAACTCACTTCGACCTGCCACAAGATCAATGATCAGAGTGCTTGTACGCGGACTCCCTCCCGGGGTCCGTCACGAACCGGCTCAGCCGATAGGTGGTCGGCAGCGCCAGGCGCCCGCACAGCGTGTCGATCCGGATCATCGCCCCGTCGACTCCTGCCTCCCGGAGGCGGCGCAACTGGGTACGCATCTCCGCCTGGTCCCGAGTCTCAACGATCACTTCCCACTGCCCCGCGTCCGGCGCGGTACGAGCGGCCAGCCGCCGGTTCTCGGCCTCTTGTCGACGCCTTCTCTTCCCTTGTCCTGGCACCGGTCCAGACTCACGGGCCGACGTCAGGACGGCAAGCCCATTGGACCGAGCATGCGCATTCCGGCTCGGTGATCATTTGTCAGGCAGGCTCCACCTTGCTCACCGTTCATCAAGCGATCGTCCGTGCGTCCCGGCGTCACAAGGGGATGGGAAGGCCACGCAACCTTCGAGCAGCCAGCATCCCACCGGTACCGGACCCGTGCACCGAAACCGGGCGCGGGAATCCCGGACGCTGTCCTGGCTGTCCCTGACAGGCCGGTGACCTGAAGCGATCGTCAAGGGACAGAACCCGGTGCCCATTGCCGCGCCCCTTCATTCGGGGGCGGTGTGTGCTCTTCCCGGGTGCGGTCCGATGACGGTGTGCGGGCACGGCCGGCCCGGGACGCCAGCCAGGAGGCGTCCTGCGGTGTGAGCCGGGCGAGGTGGCTGAGGAAGGCGCTGCGTGCGGTGCTGTCGACATGCTGGACTGGGTCAGCCTGCCAGTCGGGCGAGGGCCAGGGCGTGCGCGTGGTCGAGGGAATCAGCAGCAGCGCAGGAGATGTCCGGCTGTACACCGGTGCCCTCCCAGTTCGTGTGGGAGACGGGGTTGATGGCGCGGCCAAAGGGGATGGTGGCTTCCAGGTGTGGGTGCACGGTCCAGCCCTTGCACGGGTGTGCGCCGCCGCGGGTGCGCTCGCCGACGACTATGGCACGGCCGAGCTGCTGAAGGTCGTACGCAAGTTCTTCGGCCGCAGAGAAGGTGCTGTCACTGGACAGCACATACAACGGCTTGCTACCGCCGAAGCGCGCTCCAGGGACGTGCGGCAGGCTCCAGGACTGCTCACTGCGCTCGCCGCCGCGCCAGTACATGGTGTTGAGATGCGTGCGCTCGTCCAGTAGGTAGCTGCAGACAAAGGCGACCGTGTCCGGGTCGCCGCCCCGGTTGCCTCGAAGGTCCACGATCAGCGCCTGGGCGCGGGAGGCAAGGGTGAGCGCGGCGCTCAACGGTTCGGCGGCCCACTCCAGCGGAAACAGCATCGGTGCCAGCTCCACCACGGCGACCCCTCCGTCGAGCAACTGCACCCGGGGCGCACCGCCCAGTGAGGTGTCGAAGTCCCGGCGCATGGCGTCCCGGGTGGCCGCCCCCTGTTTCGGGGACACCGGGTCGGCGTGATGCTTGAGTCTCAGGTGTCGGTCGCTGTTGACGGACTGCAGGTCCGCGGTGACCAGCCGGGCGAGGTCCTCGGCGTCATCGACGTCGTAGGCGCCCTCGCCGAGGCGTCGTTGCAACAGGCCGGCGAGCTGTTCGGCTATCTCGGGGAAGACGTAGTGCTCGATCAGGAGCCGGGCTGTCTCGTCGATGACAGGGGCCGACGGAAGCTTTGTGGGAGTCGTCATGGCAGGGAGTAGAGCACTGCCCTTGCGAAAGCGTCAAAGAGTTTAGACACTTTTGGTATGCGTGATCAGTCTTCCTATCCGCCGCCTCCTGAGGATGTTCTGGAGATCGGTGCGCCTGAGCAGTTCGCGGCGCTCGCTCACCCGTTGCGTCAGCGGTTGCTCTTCGCCCTGGGCCACCGGCCCGCCACCACCAGCCAGCTCGCGGAACAGCTCGACGCGAAGAAGGGCAACGTGGCCCACCACCTCAAAGTGCTCCGCGAAGCCGGGCTGATCCATGTCGCCGAGACCCGCCAGGTCCGCGGCGGCACCGAGCAGTACTACCAACGCACGGCCCGTCACATGGTCGTCGCCGAACCCCGAGCGGCAGGCACCGCCGCGATGCTCGCCGCAGTGGCCCAGGAGCTGGACCTCTCTCCCGCCGAGACCCATCTGACACTGCGCCACCTGCGTCTCGGCCCTGCGAAGGCAAAGGAACTCGGCGAGGCCCTCACCAAACTGGTCGATGAAGCCGAGGAGAGTACAGAGGACCAGCCTGTGCACGGTGTGTTGGTGGCGCTCTATCAACAGGCTCTGCCGACCAGCACCACCAGTTCCCCCCAGAGGCACCGACCTCACGAGACGACACCTCGCTCGCACAAGATGAGCAGTCGCACCCATTGACATTCAACCCAGTCGCCCCGGATCGGCGCGCTCGATGAAGTCGGCAGCCCACCCGGCCGGCCTGTCCCCTGGATAGGGTCACCGCATGACGCAGACGCTTCCGCCCCTGGTCACCGAGGCCGCGGCACTGTCCGTCGCCGGAGCCGGGCTCCTCCGATACGAGGTGGGCCCGGCCCTGATCGGGACAGGGGCCGACGCGACCGTCGTCATCGTCACACCTGGGGGCGGCCCGAGGGTCAGTGGCATCCAGGACTCCACCAGAGTGCTCCTGCACGGGGACATGGGTCCGGCGTTGCATACACGGTTCGAGTTCCGGGACGCCCCGCCCACTCACCTCTTCGCCCGTCTGGACCAGGGCTGCCTCCCTATCGGCACCGCGCGTTGCAGAGGCAGGGGAGGGCCGTCGGCCCACTTCAGCCACGCCGTACTGGAGCTCGACCAACCACTGAGCCGCGCGGTGCTGGACGCTGTCCGGCCGGCCCCGGCACCTGGGCCGGTACCTGGGGTGGAGTGGGTCGACCTCGTGGAGACCGATCCGATCCGAGCCCTGGAGTCGTTCGTCCTCGGCTGGTTCCCCACCGAGGAGACGGAGTCGGCCGAGCACGGGAGCAGAGCGGGCGGACCGGCCTGCCTGCCTGAGGCTTTGGGCGCCTTCCACCGCTTGGCCCGTCTCCGCCCGGCGATCCATAGGTTTCACGACCCGGTACTGAGGCGGCCTGAGCTCACCTCCGGACCGCTCGGCGACCGGCTGGTCTTCGCCGTGGGGGACGGGGCCTCCATGGACTGGTCCATCCCGTGGCCGCCCGAGGGACCGGACGAAGCAGATCCCCGCGTGTGGCACACCGAAGACCCCCATGATTGCGCCCCGGAGACCATCCTCGAAGAGGAACCGCTGAGCCGCTTCCTCCTGCAGTTCACCCTCTTCCAAGCGCAGATTGCCGCGCCCTACCACGCGCGCACCTACTGCATGCCGATTGCGCGCCTCGACGCACTGTGGAACATGCTGCGTCCCGTTCCGCTGAGTCCGTTCCTGCCGACCTATGAGGCCGAGAGGTTCTTTGTGGCCCCCGGACTGCTCGCGACGGTCAGCAGCGACGAGGACGAGGCGGTCGTGAGCTTCGGTGCGCTCCACCGCGGGGCTCTGACGCCGCTGCTCGAACATGGTTTTCGCTGGTTCCACTTCGACGGGTGAGGCGCGGGCAGGCGCATATCGAGGCGTGGGCAACCTCCGAAAATTCACCCTCGTGGCAGGACCTGGAGCGGTAGGTCCTGCCGCATGACGCGAGGACAATTGAACGGCAGTTGTTCACAAGCCGCGGTTCTGGCTCAACATCTCTGATGTCAGCGGTCACGCCGGTTTCGGTACGACGCTGCGGACGGGCAGTGACGGGCCCGGAGGTTTCCCGCATTCAGCCTCCCACAGAGACCGGGACCGCCCCCGGCTCCACGCGTGGCGAGGCGAGCGAGAGCCACCGGAGCTGACCGATCTCGGCCATGGGGCACGTTCGACAGCACCGGTCCTCCCCGAGCAACGGACTCCGGGACAGCCCGGCGTCCGGCGCGCACCGGTCACCCGGTTCCGGAGCGCCACGCGGTGAGTGACCATGCCCGGCGGCCACCGCCGGGCTGCGGTCAGTGGATGTGACCGCCCGTCACTCCGTGTTCGTAGATATGGTCAGACCAGAGTGGACACGCAGAACGGGTGGCCCGCGGGATCCAGCAGGACCCGCCACCGGTCGGGGTCCGGCTGGAAGTCGGGCTTGATGGCCCCCAGCGCGAGCAGGCGGGCCTGAGCGGCGTCCAGGTCGTCGACGCCCAGTTCCATATGGGCCTGCTTCTCCTGGGAGGGGTCCGGCCACGTAGGGCGGCGGTAGTCGGCAAGCCGGTTGAAGCCGAGCCCGGGAGCTCCCTCCTGGCCGAGCAGAATGAAATCGTCGGTGGAGAAGACCACAGGCAGGCCGAGTGCCTTTCCGTAAAAGCGGGCCAGTTCGGCGGGGTCAGGGCAGTCGAAGGTGATAGCCGAGTAGCGGAACGTGAATGCTGACGTGTCTTCATGGCTCATGACGGGCACGGTAATAAGGGTCTAGGACAGGTTCAGTCCTAGTTGCTGGACGGGCGGCGAGGCCGTGCGGAGGCGGTGTCCGTCGTCGGGGTCCGGGAGATCCTGATCCCTCGGGGCCCGTGGCGGCGAGCCGGGCAGAGGACTGCCGCCAGGTCCCGGCCGCCCAGGTGGGCAACATGGCCTCGGCCTGATGCTTGCCGGGGTGGTCCGGAACGTACGGCTCAGGCCGCTGCACCACCCGGGCTGTCCTCGTATCCGGCGATGACCGTCTCGGTGTACCGCACGCGCGGTGCAGCGGATTCGTACGTCATGCGGACACCCAAAAAGCCGGCCTCGGGCGCCGCGCCTACTCGGTGGTGTGTGTGGGGTAGACCTCGACGTCGGTGTAGGCGCCCTTGATGTCTCCCGCGCCCGCGGGCCAGTTCAGGGTCACGGTGTGGGTCTCGTTCGGGGGTGTCACCAGGATGTTCGTCGGGTGCGCGAGGCTGTTGCCGGTGCTGTCGATGTCGTAGGCGAGGTCGAAGACGGCGGCGTCGCCGGGCTTCAGGGTGGTGATACGCGGCTGGGCCTGACCGCGCCCGACGGGGTTCGAGGTGTGGTCGGCGTCCTTGATGTCGACGCCCGCGAAGCCGGTCGCCGAGCACGTGGTCGAGCCCCGGTTGATCATCGTGATGTCGATCCTGCCGGAGGTCTTGTCCGGGGCGGCGTCCGTGGCGTCGATGGCCAGGTCCGCCGTCTTGCAGAACGTGACCTTTCCGCCCGTCTGCGTCTCACCGTTCGCACCGTTCGTGCCCTTCGCGGCGTCCGCACCGCCCGCGCGGGCCTCGGTGTCCTCACCGGAACCCGACTTCGCGTTGCCGGCCTCCGAACCGGCCGCGCCCGAGCCGCCCTCCGGGGACGAGGAGGACGTGGAGTTCTTGGCGGAGGAGTCCTTCGCGGAACCGTCGCCGCCGCAGGCGGTGAGCGAGAGGGTGGCGGCAAGGCCGATGGTGGCGAGAGCGGTGATACGGGTGTACTTCACGG
The DNA here is from genome assembly GCF_035917275.1 of Streptomyces sp. NBC_01237. Lineage (NCBI taxonomy): Bacteria > Bacillati > Actinomycetota > Actinomycetes > Kitasatosporales > Streptomycetaceae > Streptomyces > Streptomyces sp. NBC_01237. The sequence continues at coordinate 114,305 of NZ_CP108510.1, forward strand.
TGTTTCCCCAGGAGCAGCGCGGTGCATGCGGTCAGAAGTATTTGTATCTCGCACCGAGTTACGGACAGTCCTCCGCGACGTCTTCGTTCTGTCACAGGCGCAGTCACCGCAGGCGCAGTCACCGCAGGAGGGGATGGCGTGGGAGGGGATGGCGTGGGAGGGGATGGCGTGGGAGGGGAAGCCCGCCGCGTTGCGCGGAACTTGACGTTCTCGCCCCGGTGGGTCCTGGCCCGCCCGAGCGCCGCAACGGCAACAGTGCGGTGGGAACACGCGCGTTCGGCACCGGAGGGGGTGGCGCAGACGCGTGCGGGCCCTGCCCCGGGTGTCCGGCAGGGCCCGCACCGAGTCGGATCAGCGGGTCACTCGGTCCGTGTCCCCCGGTAGCCCACCGGCCCCTCGCCCGGGAACTGGGCCGACCCCTGGAACGAGCTGCCCTCGTCGAAGAAGGTGACGCTGCCGTTTCCCGCGTCGCTGGACCAGGTGACGCTCGTACCGGTGGCGGGAGCGCCGTCCGCAGGAACGACCTCTCCGCGGTTGGCCAGGGAGAGCGTGAGGGGCTCGTCCGGCTGCCACCCTCCCCCGCCGGTGTGAATCTCGGTCTCGTACGTGGCCATGTGCTCTCCTTGGTTCTCGGTTTGGGCAGCGCGGTTCGAGGGGGTGTTGCGCTGCCCGCACCAGAGTCAGGCGTTCACACACCCGCATCCAGAGCAACCGGGTGCAAACCACACCTTCGGCTGGTTCCGGAGTCCGCGATCACTTCGCCGACGCCCAAGGCCGGCGGGACCCCGCCCGGCCGGGAGCACGTGAGGAAGCCCGGGATGTTCATCAGCAAGGACCACGGCGACTCCGCCCCACGGCCCACCCCCTCGACGAACACCGGCCGGACCCGGCTCGTGTCGCGGCCTGGGACCGGCCTCCCTTAAGGGTTTCCGACTCCTCTTGTACCTCTTCGGGTTGACCGGTCCGGTGCTTCCGGGGTGACGCGGTGGCGCACGTGCCCACGGGACGATGAGGGCCGACCGCATCCATGGGGAGGGACAGAGTGACGATATCGGCGCTTTCCGTCGGGACCGGGGAATCAGCGGGATCCGGGGGGCCCGGCGGCTCCGGAGGACCCGGGCGGCGGGCCCGGCGTGGTGTGCTCATGGCGGCGGGGATCGTCCTCGCGCTGGCCGGAACGCTGGGCGCGGCCGCCGCCGCGCCCAGGGCGCCCGAGGCCCGGACGAGCCTGTCGGCGGACGGGATCTGGCAGATGGACGGTTACGGGACCGCCCTCACCATCGGCGACGGGGTGATGCGCACCTGGGACACCACGGCCATCAGCTGCCGGCCCGCTGTGACCGTACGCCAGGACGGGGCGACCGGCCCCGACGGTACCGTCCGGTTCGCCCAGGACGGCGCCGTCCTGACCGTACGGCCGCGGACCGCCTCCCGAGCCGTCTACAGCTACGACGGGGCGGTGGGCACCCAGCGGATGCGCCGGATCAGCGCCCTGCCGGCTCTCTGCGGTCAGGATCAGCCGACCGGCCCGGTCGCGACGTTCGACGTGTTCTGGCAGACGTTCAAGGAGAATTACGCCTTCTTCGCCGGCCGGGGGGTCGACTGGGACGCGGCCCGCGCGAAGTACCGGCCGAAGGTCAGTGCCGCGACACCTCCCGGAGAACTCTTCGACATCCTGGCCGCGATGGTCGCACCGCTCCAGGACTCGCACGTCTCACTTGAGGCGGCCACCCCCGAACTCAGCCGCTACGCCGAGACGATCCGCCCCGGCACGACCGCACCCTCCCGGGAGTACGACGCTCGCGTCCGGAAGTTCATCGAACGGCGCGACCTGGGCGGAAGGCCGCTGGAACAGTACGCCAACGGCGCGATCGGCTACGCGCGACTGCCGGGAGGCATCGGCTATCTGCGGGTGAGCCGCTTCATCGCCTACACGGCCGGCGAGTACGGGCACGCGATCGACTCCCCGGAGCTCGCCCGGGTCCTGGACCGGATCATCACCCGGGCCCGGACCTCGGGCCCCGATGCCTGGCGCGGGCTGATCATCGACGTGCGGGTCAACATGGGCGGGATGGACGGGCTCGGGCTGCAGATCGCGAACCGGCTCACCGACCACCCGTACACCGCCTACGCCAAGCAGACCCGGAACAACCCGCAGGACGACACCCGGCTCACCCCGCGCCAGACCATGCGCGTGGTCCCGGCCGACGACTCGCCCCGCTACACCGGTCCGATCGCGCTGCTGACCAGCGGTTCGACCGTCAGCGCCGGCGAGACCTTCACCCAGGCGCTGGCCGGACGCCCTTCGCCCACCGTCCGGATCGGTGAGAACACCCAGGGAGTCTTCTCCGACACCCTCGCGCGCTCCCTGCCCAACAACTGGACGTTCACCCTCTCCAACGAGAAGTACACCAACTCCCGCGGGCACAGTTTCGAGGGCCCGGGAATCCCCCCGCACCTGCGCACACCGGTGTTCACCGAGAAGGAGTTCGCGGCGGACCGCGACTCGGCGTTCGACCGCGCCAGAGCACTGCTCACCACCCGGCGCTGACCGGACGCTGAGAAGCCGGACGGTCGTACCCGGGGATCCCGGGTACGACCGTCTTCACGATGGTGTGGCCGATGTCGACGAAGTCGATGGGGTGGCGGTGGGGCCGGTCCATGACGGGGCGGCGGGGGGGCAGGGCGCCGAAGCAGCCGTGCGGTCGGGGAGCACGGTGTGGGTGCTCGGTTTCATCAGCACGCACCCCCGGAAGACCGATGGGCGGCGGCCCTGGACGCCGTCCTTCCGGACCCCGTCACCGCCGGGCGCAGCTTCTCGTCCGGGAGGTCCGGCTCAGTTGTCGGTGCCGTGGCCGAGGTGCGGTTCGCACAGGGCCGCGCCGAGCGGGCTGTGGCGGTAGCGGACGTGGCGCCCGTGGCGGGTCCGCTCCAGAAGGTGAGCCTCGCGCAGGACGGACAGATGCTGGCTGACGGCGGCGGGGGTGACATCGAGACGGTGGGCGAGTTCCGTGGTGGAGGCGGGCTCGGCGAGCATGGTCAGCAGACGCGCACGTGACGCGCCCAGGAGCCGTTCCAGAGCTCGGGAAGCCGGCGGTGCGGGGCGTTCGGCGAGGGTGGCCAGGCCCCGCGCGCCGTAGACGATATGAGGCAGCGCCCGGGCGCTGAGCATGGTGGAGACGCCGTCCGCGAAGCAGCTGGGGGTCAGCAGCAGGCGTCGTCCGTCGATGGGGATCTCGGTCGGAGGCGAGGGCCAGGGACCGCTGCGTTCGATGGTGAGCATGTCCTCGGCCCAGGTCAGCCGCGCGCTGATCCCGGTGAACAGGGCGTTCGCGCCGCCCTCCGTCAGGATGCGGGCGCGGTGGCCGATGTCGGCCTCGAGTACCGCCCTCGCCCTCGGCCACCAGGTGGGCTGCAGGCACGAGGCCCAGTACTCCTCCAGGGCGTCGGCGAGGTCGGCGAGCAGGCGTGCCGGGTCGTCCCAGGCGTCGGTCAGCCTGGCCGGGACCGGTTCGCGCAACGGCGGGAAGGTCTGTTCCAGCCCCGTTCGCACCACGGCCGGGTCCGTGGCGCGCAGTTCGGCGAACTCCTCGCGAATGTCCGGTGCCGAGGTCCGTGGCCGGGGTGTGAGGAAGTCCGGGACCCAGTAGCGGCGACGGGCCACCAGCGAGGTGAGCAGTACGTGATCGAGGCGCTCGAAGGCCGGACGCAGGACGGCGAAGGTCTCGCGGAGAGCGGGAAAGCGCCACGCGTGCCCGGTCCACATCCGCAGGCTCAGGACGGTCTCCTGCAACGGCGAGTAGGCGAACGAGGTCGCCGCGAGGTCGGCCACACCGAGACGGAACCTAATCATTAAGCACCAGGGTAAATCCATTCCGCTCGTACCGGCACGAAGCTGTGCTGAAGCACATGAATACGCCCACCACCGCCCCGCCCACTGCTGCCCCGCCCACTGCCGCCCCGCCCGCTGTCGCCTCGACCGCGCGGCTGATCGGCGATCCGACCGTGCGAGGGCTCGCGGCGCTGCTGTCGGTCAACGCCGTCGGCAATGGCCTCTTCCTGACGATCAGCACCTTGTGGTTCACCCAGGCCCTGGGCTATTCCGCCTCGCGGGTCGGGCCGGCACTGACCGTCGCGGGATTGTGCGGGATCCTCGCCTCCCTCCCCGCCGGCCGCGCGTGCGACCGCTGGAACGCCAAGTCCGTCCTGACCGTTCTGCACCTCCTGCAAGGAGCCGCGATCGCCCTGTACGCCGTCGCCGGCTCCTTCCCGGTCTTCCTCGCGCTGGCGTGCCTGGCCACGGCCGGCAGCCGTGCCAACGCCACCGCGCGCGGAACCCTGTACGCCCACGCCCTCCACCCCGGCCTGCGCACCCGCGCCCTGGCCCTGCTGCGGGCGGTCAACAACGTGGGGATCGGGGCGGGCGCCGCCCTCGGATCGGTCGTCCTCACCTTCGACAGCGACGCGGCCTACCGAGGGGCCATCTGCGTGAGCGCCGCCGCGTTCCTCCTCGCGCTGATCCCGCTCCGCCGGATCTCCACCGCAGCCCGGCCCCCGGCCGCGCAGGCCGGGGCGGCACGGGCCGCCGCCCTGTCCGGGCCGCGCGCGTCCCACCTGCTTCGGGATCTGCCCTACCTCGCTGTCACCGCGCTCAACGCGGTCGTCAACACGCTCTACGTCGTCCTCGAAGTGGGCCTGCCCCTGTGGCTCCTCACCTACACGAACGCGCCCCACCTCATGGTCGGCTGGCTCCTGGTCACCAACACCGCCCTGGTCGTCGCCCTGCAGGTCCGTGCCGCCCGCGGCATCACCGGCCCGGCCCGGGCGGCGCGCGCCTTTCGCCGCGGTGGCCTCCTCGTCGCAGCCGCGTGCCTTGCCGCCGCCTGTGCCGCCCACCGCTCAGCGGCCATCGCCGCCGCGGTCCTCCTGGCCGCCGTAGTCCTGCTCACCCTGGGCGAGGTCGCCTCGCAAGCCGGCAGCTGGACCCTCTCCTACGACCTGGCCCCCGACCACGCCCACGGCACCTACCAGGGCATCTACCAGACCGGAATCTCTGTCAGTCAGGCACTCGGCCCGGCCCTGCTGACCACATTCGTCCTTCCTCACGGCACAGCTGGATGGGCGGCCCTCGCAGCCCTCTTCGCCGGCGCGGCGCTCGCCCTTCCGGCCGCCGCCCGCCGGGCAGCACGAGGCACCGAACGGCGTAGGACCAACTCACGGCGCCGGCCCGAGGATTCAGCGGCAGCCAGATACTGAGTCGACCTCGCAGCACTGGTACGGGGCATGCCACCCGTCGGGCGTCCGGTCCTGGCCCCACGGCAGGCGTACGGAGCACACGGTCACACGTACCCGTACGGAAACCGCCCGGTCACCGGGCGGGCCGGAACCGACCGGGCACCGGGCGTCAATCACCCCGTGCCCACCCATCACCCGGTGCCCACCCCTCGCCCCGTCAGCACCGGACCCGTCGCGAAGAGCCACCCGGGCGCCCGCGCAAGCCCTTTGGAGTGACACACCGTTCCCCGTGAACCCTCCACGGCGTTGAACGGCCGGACGCGACCGCTTCGCGTCGCGCCCTTCCAAAGACCCATGGGAGTAGTCATGCGTATGCGCTCAGCTCTGACCACGTCCGTCCTCGTCGCCGGCATCCTGCTCGGCGGCGCCGGCGCCGCTCTGGCCAACGACGGCGGCGGGCTCGTGAACGCCACCGGTTCTCAGGGCGCCGAGCAGACCAGCGACACGACCTTCGCCGGTGTCATCGACCGCGTCGGCCCGGTCTACTTCTCGAACAGCGAGACCGGACGCGCGTGGAACAAGGGAACGTTCCAGGCCATCTTCGGCTAGGAGTGAAACGCCGGCCCGGCACCGCCACGTAAGGCACCCGCCGCGCCGCGCACCCACTTGACCCGTACGGCACATACCGCAAGACACGGCGCATTCCCTTGACCGCAACATGGTCAAGGGAATGCGTCGTACGGACCGTCACTCTCCCCTGCCCTGCCGGGCCGTCCCCACTTCGGCCGGCTCCCCGGCCCGGACGACATCGCGCTCCTGGCCCTCGTCCTCAACACCCCGCGTGCGTCTGCGCGGGCATGCGGGGCACGCGGTGGCCGCCCGGGACCGGCATCCGAACACGGCCGCCGGGCAAAGGCGCGCAACCCCCCGAGAACCAGAGGCCCTCGGGCGATGCTCCACCGCACCGTCGAGCGCTACACCGGACACTCAGGAGACGAGGCCAGGGACTCCGGAGACGGAGCCGGAGCCGGAACCATCGCCGGGTCCGCGGGGTTCCTACTGGCCCACACCCTGGCCAGATCCAGAAACTCATCACCCCTGTCGCCGAACAGCGGAGCCGTCACCTCCCGCCCCATGGCGCGCCACAGGGTCCAGGCCGCGTGGCTGGCGGCATGCATCGCCGCGGTCGCCATCGGGTCCAGGTCGCGCCCCTCGCCCCGCCGCAGGGCATCCAGACGCGCCACGACCGCCAGCAGCTCCCTGTACGTCTGCTCGTACTGCCTCTGGTCATCCACCACACGTGCTCCCAGCGCGTCGAAAGCCGCCGCGCGGCCCTGTGGACACCATCCTCACCCCCGGCGACCCCAAGGGCCCCGACCGACACCCACGACACCAACGACACCAACAGGTGAAGTACCGGTCCTGGAGCGGGCCGGGCCGGGCGGCATCGGGGGGCTCAAGCCCACGAAGGGTCTGAGACGTCGTACGGCAGAGGCGAGGGAGGTTCGACGAAGACGGGAGGGCGTACTGCACCGGCCCGGAGAGGTCCGACGCGCTCTGCCGGGCCGAGAGCGTCGGCCGACTCACCGAGGGCGACCGGGTGGTGGACCACGAGATCGCCCACCGCATCACGGACGCCCCCCTCCGCGTACTGGTCGCCTACCGGGTCCGCGACGGCCTGGTCGACCACGTCGACTTCCTCCGCCGACCGCCGGGCCGGGCGGTTCGTCATGGGGAGGGCGGCTCGGTGGAAGGGAACGCGGTGCTCGTCATGTGGCGCGTTCCATGTGCAGGTAGTCCTGGGGGCAGGTGAGGCGGTATCCGCCGTCGGGGGTCCGGTGGTGGTCCTGGAGATAGCCGGCCAGGTCGTCGAGGCGGGGCGGCGGCGTGGGCATGGGCGCGTCGTTCAGGAGGAACTGGGCGATGGTGAGCGCGGTGTCCAGGTCGGGGGCCTCGACGGTCGCGGCGACCGTGGTGAGGGTGAGGCGCCACTCGCGGTGGATGTCGCTGGCGGTGAACGGTGCGATGAGGCTGCGCAAGTCGTAGCGGTGTCCGGTGAAGTGCCGGAGCATGCGCATGCAATCGCCATCGGGATTCTGCAGCACGACGACGGTCCGGCCGCCCGGGGCGGTCCAGGAAGCCAGGCGCTCCAGGGTGGGCAGCCACTGGCCGGTGTCCACGTGGTAGAGGACGTGCTCGCACAGCACCAGGTCGGCCGTCTCCTCCGGAACCGCGGTCGCGATGGAGTCGGCCAGGACGCGTGCTTGCGGGCAGGCACGGACCAGCCGGTGCCTGAGGTGGGGGCTCGGTTCGATGGCGGTGACGCGCTCGAAGGAGCCCGCCAGCGCGGCGGTGGCACGGCCGGCCCCGGCGCCCGCGTCGATGAACATGCCGCGGCGTGGCAGGGCGGCGACCGTGGACGCCAGATGGGCGCTGCCGGAGTCCTTGCCCTCGGTGTGGGCGAGGAACATCCTGAACGCTTTTTCGTACTCCGAACTCTGTGAGTCGAACGCGGTGACCGTCGGTCTGTGATCACCCTGTGGAGCAGGGACCGTGCTGCTCACGCAACCTCCTCGACGGCGAGCGGAGTCTCCCACCCAACGCACCGAACTCTATGCCGCGTTCGGCTCCATCGGCCCCGGTTCTCGCAGAGTCCGTCTGAACAGGATCTCCGGACTTCCGCGAAACCAGGGGCGGTTCGCCTCGTCCATGTCGACTCCCATGGCGTGCGGTTCAGGCCGAAGCCGGTCCGTATCCGCCGGCACTCCGGCTCTTTCCATGACCGGGCGGCGCCCGCCGGGGATGTCTCCCTGGAGGTGGAGAGCGCTGCCGGGTAGTCGGCGACCGGCGGCCAGGCGTCATGGTTCCAGCGCGCCACCGCCGACGGGACACGTTCTGAGAGGGCGGTTGCGGCCGGTGCCAGGGCGCGTGGCCACGCGCCCCGGCAGCTTCCTGTCGGGATCAGGTCGTCGTCGACGGCTCCTCGCGGAGGGCGTCGACCACCGCGCGCTCCAAGACCGCCGACACATGGATCAGCGTGCCCTTCTTGCCCATGGAGGTGTCCCTGATGAGGTAGCTCCGTTCGCCCAGGTACTCCAGGGTGGTCGAGTCGAAGATCCAGGCGGTGCGTGCACCGGTCCGGGTGTTGTCGCGGGCCACGCCGATCCCGTGCCGGCCGGCCGCGTCCGTCGCGTCGGAGTCCTCGGTCACGCCGGGGATCTTCGCCGCGGCCTTGTAGAGGGCGGCCGCGGTCCTCGGTGGCATCACCGTCTCCCGCAGCAGTTCACCGATGGTGTCGAAGGCGTCCTGAGCCTGGTCCCGGTCCTCGGCCGGGGTGTCGCGCGAGTCCTGGTCCCGGGTGATCTCTGTGGTGAGCCGCCGGAGCAGGGCGTCGGGGTCGGTGGGCAGCGAGGCCAGCCACGTGTAGGTCGGCCGGTCGAGGCCCGCCGGGTTGCCGACGGCGGGCCGGCCGTCCGGGACCCCGACCTTGATCGGGAAGTACGAGCCGTCCTCGTGGATCAGGCCGACGTCGATGACCGGTCCCGCCTTCTGTGACATCCAGACCTCACGCTCGCGGGGTTCGGTCAGTTTCGCCGGGCCACCGAGAACGCCGTCGTTCTCGGTCTGCAGTGTCTTGACGTACACGAACTGGTGGCCGGTGACCGTCCGTTCGTCACTCTTCTCGGCGACCGAGGCGATCCGGTCGAGCAGCACGGCCGCGCCACGAGGGGCCGCGGCGTGGGAACCCGTGCCCGCGGCTGACGGTGCCGGAGCGCGGTCCTGGCCGGTCACGGCGAGCGTGGTCAGCAGCACTCCGCCCAGGGCCAGCCCGGCGGCGGGCAGCAGGACGGCGGGGCGCAGGAGGCGGGGGCGGGGGCGGGCGGGGGCGCGGTCGCCGTCCTGGTCGATCAGACGCATCAGGGTGTCCTTGTGGTGGAGATGACGGCCCGGGGGCAGGTCCCGTTCGGCCGGGGCCGGTAGCAGCCGGGCCAGTTCCTCGCGTTCGGGCAGCTCGGAGCCGGAGGTACGGTCGTTCATCGGGCTTCCTCCTGGATGGGCAGGGCCACGAACGCGGCCCTGCTCTCTACCTCTCCGCGGCCGGGGCGGGGTTCCCGGCCGGATCGGACCGCTTCTCCGAGCCGTGCTTCCCGCGCGGCCCCCTCCGGTGTCCGGCCGAGTTCCCCATCGGTGAGCCGGCGCAGCCGGGTACGGGCACGGGACAGCCGCGACCGTACGGTGCCCACCGGGATGCCCAGGGCCTTGGCGGCCTCGGCGTAGTCCAGCCCGGACCAGACGCAGAGGACCAGCACCTCGCGTTCCTTGCGGCGGAGTCCGCCCAGTGCCTGCCGGACCGCGGCGAGCCGCCGTGCGTCGTCGATGCGTCCGACCGTGGCATCCGCGATGTCCGCCACCGGTTCCGGGGCGGGGTGGCGGGCCAGGAAGGCCAGGCGCCGCCCTGTACCGCGGTTGGCGTTGCGTGCTTTGTTGGTAGCGATCCCGAGCAGCCACGGACGCAGTGAGTCACCCTCCGGCTCGACGGCGTGACGCGTACGCCAGGCCGCCAGGAAGGTCTCGGACAGCACCTCCTCGGCGGTCGACCAGTCGCCCGACAGCCGATAGGCGTGGTTGTAGACCGCCCGCGCGTATTCCTCGTAGAGCGCGGCGAAAGCCTCGCGGTCGCCCGCCCTGATCCGTGCGCGCATCCGCTCCCGATCTCCCTGTTCATCACATCTCACATCACCTACCTCTCCGGCCGAGCCGAAGGGTTCCGGTGACCCGTGCCACACCGCGGGGCCGGCGGAACCGATGACCTCGTTGGAAACAGCGAGGATACGGTTCGCAGCGAGGACGGCGACGGCGATGACCAGGCCCACCATGTCCACAGCCAGGCCCCGCTTGCGGCGCCCGGCGCCCGGCGCCCGTTTCGCCGGGTCCGGACCGGTCGTGGGGCAGGAACCCCAGCAGCCGCGTGAACGCCTGCGTGTCCAGCACCACCAAGGTCGGGTGCTCCAGCCTCCGGGCCCGCTCACGGACCTGGCAGCACAGAAGCTCATGGATGACCTGATCGGTCTCGTCGTCCCGTTACGCGACGACGTAAGGGCGATGCCGTGGTGATCGAATCGTTGCCGCACCGTGTACAACCGCGTGAGGCCCTCCCCTGCCCCACAGTCAGCCACGAGGTTGAACCTCCGGCCGGCGCGCCAACGCGCTCGGTCCAGGCTGCAAGGAACGGGCGGGTTCGAAGATGGGGAAGACCAAAGCTCGACAGGAGCGACACGATCCACATCGCCATCGTCGGCAGCGACTGCAAGGTCGTGGACAAGGCGAAAGGAATCTGCGACTTCGAGGAATGGCTGTACATCGACCCGCGGCACACCGGCTTCGGGAACGAGGACGCCGGGACCTGGAAGACCGCTGCTCAGGTCCATCTCGCCGGGGATGCCTACGACATGGATGACGAGAACCTCCCGTTGCAGGTCAAGCGGGCCAAGCGCGTCACTGTCAACGCCTCGCCGGAACCGGTCGCGAAGGGGAGGACGATCACCGTGACCGGGCGGGTCACACGGGCGAACTGGGACACCCACACGTACCAGGGGTACGCGGACCGCACGGTGAGCCTGCAGTTCAAGGCGGCGGGCGCCTCCTCGTACAAGACGGTCAAGAAGGCGACGTCGAGTAGTACGGGGGCGCTCAGGACCACGGTGAAGGCCACCGGGCCGGGGACGTGGCGGTGGACGTACTACGGGAACTCCACCTCCGGGGCGAAGTCGTCGACCGGGGATCACGTCGCCGTGCGGTAGGCGACGTGCGCGGACCGCCTCCCCTCGCGGAAGCGTCGTCATCCGGTCCGGCCGGACCGGGGACGGTACCCCGTAGGCACGTGGCCCCCGCAGGAGTCGGAACTCCTCGCACTGGAGCAAGGCTCGTACCCCGGGGCCGGCCGACCCGGCACCGTTCCGAAATCTGGTGGATCCTCCGCCGCGGGGCGAGGCACAATCCCCGGGAACCGGTCCGAGGGAGAGCTTGTTGGATGTGTTCGTGTGTGCCGGGTGCGGCGCGGAGCTGACGGCGCCGGTGTCCCGGGTCGCCCTTCCCGTCCACACCCACCACGGGGGGTGGGAGCAGCTCCACCCTCCGCTGATGGAGCCCGCGACGTACGCCGTTGACCCCCGGCCCACCGGACCGCCCTGGCGATTGTGGGAGGAGGTCGGAGAGGACACGGCTGCCCGGCAGGGCGTGTACGCGCCGGTGTACTCCGTCTCCTTCGGCGCGCGGAACAGGATCGTCATCGCCCCCGGCGACTCCCGGTCCATGGCCCTGATCCCCGGGAAGTGCGAGGGCTACTGCCGGGGTGTGGACGGCCGGGCCGGACCCAACCTGGCGTGCGAGGGGTGCGGCCGGGCCGTGGCGACCCGCATGGACGACTGCGGACTGTGGCAGACGGTGTGGCTGGAGCCCGACGCGGTCGTACGCCGCCCTTCGGGGCTGCTCCCGGCCGGGCCGCCTCCCGACTGGGACGATCTGGAACACGCTGAGCATCGCGTCCCACCCGTGGAGACCGACGGGTCATGGAGCCGCCGCTGGGAGGCGGCGGTCGGGGTCGCGCTGGCCCACCTCGCCGCGACCACCGGGGGAAGCCCGGTGACCCTCCCCGCCGGCCCTGTCGCCGAGCTGCTCGGCCACGCCGTCGACCGGTGTCTCCCCGCAGGGCCGGGTGCCCGCTCCGTGGGACTGGCCGGCCCGGGGATCCGCCTGCCCCGGCCACGCCCCGACATCCTCCTCGTCCCCCGCCACCCCCTCACGGGTGAGCCTTGGCGTCCGCCGGTCGACGAGGGGGCTGTGGTGCCGCTGGACAGCGGAGTCTGGGCGTACCTCGCCCACCCCGGCGAGACCGCGCCGATGCCCGCGACCGGAGTGCTCCCGGACGGTGTCCTGCGCGACGACTACCCCCTGCCGCCCCGCCCCTGGCGTCCGCTGACGCCCCATCACGACGCCTTCGAGGACACCCTGGTCGGGCTGCCCGCCGTACGCACCCCCCGGCTGCGCAGGTATCGCGACGCGTACCGGGAGGCCGTTTTTCCCGGATCGTCGTGCTGACCAGGTGAGGAAGGCCGCGACGTGGAGTCCGGCCGGGCAGGCGGTGGCGTTTCAACGACGGGCCGCCTCCGCCGCAACGTCTCAGAATCCGGCCATGGACTTGTCGAGCACTCCGCCCATCGCGCCGTAGAGGCTGCAGCGGACAGAGTGCCTCGCCCTGCGACGGAGCCCGAATCCCACGAGGAACGACAACGCGAGGAGCCCGCCGAGGACCATCGCCGCGACCGGGTCGTAGACGAAGCACACGAAGCATGCGATGCCGGCCCAGGCCAGGAGCGGCAGGAGAGAGCCGCGCACCACCGTCCCGAGTGTGACCCTTTCTGGAGCTGTTGGCAGGGCACGTTCGTGCCAGACCTCTATGTGGTTCCTGGTCACACAGTTCTCACGTCGCATGAAGCCATCACACCACTGACCGCACGCTGCGAGCGTGTGCTGGGGACAGGGGAAGAGCGGGCTACTGACCCGGCCGCCACGAGCCGTGGGAGTCATGGCGGAGGTGCCGGCTTGCGACGTGTCTCCGCGTCGGCTTCGGAACGTGATGGCACACGACGAAGCCGACGCGGAGGGCGAAGCCTGTGTAAGGCCCGTTCAGACGGCCGTCGGGATCACGGCCGGGGTGCTCAGTTCATCAGCTTCAGGTCCCGGGCGCTCATGCCGAACAGGACGTTCGGCTCCTCGTACCTGAAGGTGTAGCCGACGATGAGAGCGGCGGCGATGAGCTCACCGTTGGTGACGTAGTTGCCGGTTGTCCGCTCCATCACGTGCTTCACGGTGTAGCTGCTGACCGTAGGAGTTTTGATCGGCCTGATGTTCTCGCGCAGCCACGCGGCCGTCTCCGCCACCACGGCCACGGCTCCGGCCAACTTCTCGCGGCCGGCGGCGAGGTCGGTGCGGCGCTGCTCGGCCGTCTTGCGCCTGGGGTTGAAGACGCCGATGCCGAAGGAGTTGAGCCGCGGATGCTGCTCCATCACCTCGGCAAGGGCAGCGATCTGTCGGCGGGCCACCAGATACGCGATCCCGGTGGCTTCCTGGTAGGCGTGAATCTCAGCCTTGCGGCGACGGTTCGTGGTCATCGTGAGCTCCATCTCGCGGGACGACCCACGCCCGCCCCGCCGCGGATACTGGATGACCTGGCGGAACGCTGCTGCGCGATTCGGAGAACCTTGTCTTCGCCGTCACGGTGGACGTGGGCCACCATGACTCGGAGCGGGCAGGCGCAACCTGCCGTGCTCAGCATACGCCCAGGCCCGGCCTCGCCCTTCCCGGCTGCGGCCACGGCTCCTTGCGAGTTCCTGAACGGTGTTCGCGGCAGCTACGAGCGTGCCGTTGAGCCGGGCCGCGGAATGGAGCAGGGCTGCCATCGCTTTCAAGGGAAAGCTTTTGCGTGTGCCGCCGTCCGGATGATGAGGTGGCACGGTGACGGATCACCATGAGGCCGCGGCTGTCCGGCCGCTGGCATTGGCTTGGGTCGACCGGCACCTGAAGGCCGGTGAACGGGTCGTCGGAACCGAAGCGCTGCACGGCGGCATCACCGCCGAAATGCGGAGGCTCACCATCGGCAGGCGGGACGGAGGCACCCGTGACCTGGTGCTGCGGACCTTCGTCGGCGTGGAGCACGCCGAGGACTGGCTGGCCAGGGAGTCCGGCGCCCTGACCCTGCTCACGGGGACCGACGTACCGGCTCCCGGACTGGTCGCGGTTGATCCGACCGCCGCGCATTGCGAATATCCGTCGCTCCTGATGACACATCTGGCGGGCCGGACGGTCCTCGACGACGAGGGATTGGAGTCGCGCGTCCCTCTGCTGGCCCGTCAACTCGTGGCGATCCACGCGGTGCGTCCCGCCGAGCGGCCCCGGGGGTACGTGGCGCTGTCGACAGCCGACTCCGTCGTGACTCCGAAGGGCGCCGACGCGGCGACATGGGCCGCGGCGACCGACGTGATCCGCAGGCCCGCGCCGCCCTACGAAGGGCGATTCCTGCACCGGGACTTCCACCCCGGCAACGTGCTGTTCGACGTCCCGCCCCCGGGCCCGACAGGTCCCCGGATCACCGGTGTCGTCGACTGGGCAGTGACCTCCTGGGGCCCGGCGGACCTCGATGTGGCGCACTGCTCCACCAACCTCGCGCTGCTGCACGGCCCGGCGTGGGGCCTGCGGTTCGCTGAGGCGTACGAGGATGCCGGCGGGGTCCTGGCAGCGACCGCGAGCGAGCGGCTGTACTGGCAGGTGCGGGACGGACTGGCGTTCTCGGAAGAAGTGCGATGGGTGGCGCAGCCATGGCGGGAGGCAGGGAGGACCGAGCTGACGACGCGAGCCGTGGAGGAGCGGCTGGATGCCTACATCACCGCCCTGATGGACGGATGAAGGTCAGACGATGCCGGCCTCCGGGGTGGCCCCGGGAGTGGTGGGTGGTGTCTGTGCCATCGCGTCAACGGTCACACGTTGGCTGCGCGCCACCGCGAGAGTCTGCGCAGCGTCATTGCGCCGAAGCACGAAGACGGTGGCAAGTGCGAGGACACTCGGACCGGACAGCATCGCGGCGATCCACGGCTGATCGTTGCTGCCAACAATCACCGCTCCGGCAAGCATGCCCACAGTGATGATGAAGCCCGCTGCAAGGCCGGCCAGATACAGAGCGTGTGCTTGTTTTGCTCGATTCTCTCCCACTTCTATCGCTTTCAGCTCAAGTTCATGCTCGATCTGTTGCTGGGCCATGCGGTACTCGTGGTCACGCATCAACTGCGGTTCAAGGGCCTTGAGCGCCACTTCGAGGTGATCTACCGGTACGTCGGCCCAGGCGCGCGCGACTTCCAGTCCGCCCAGCGATGCGGCGGTCTCCCGTTGCTCCCTCACCGTCGCCCGCCTTCGCCGCTCCGCTGTGTCCGGTCCAGTTCCTGGTGGTCATCAATCGGCGGACCGAGAGCCCGGAACAACTGGTCAAGGCCCTCGAAAACCGTGCCCGCGCCCTTGCCGAATGCCGATATGGCCTGGGCCGCGAGTTCAGCGGGGAGGGGATCAGAACGGTCAGTTTCGCCATGGGCATCCCCCACCTGCTGATGCGGGCCTTCGGCATGGTGGTCGTCCGGTCCACTGGACGGACCCGTTGGTTCTTGAAGCGGGACCGGCAATGACTCCGCCGGTGGGGTCGCCGCCGGAGGGGTCGCCGCCGGAGGGGTCGGCCCCGCTGTTTCGGAGAGCAGCTTCAGGTGCCGTTGAGCATCGGCATCGGCCGTGCACGTGGCGCAGATGGCGAGGTGCGCGAGGAACCGATCGCGGGACTCATGGCCGAGTTCGCCATCGGTACGTGCCACGAGGAGGAACGCCTCGTCAAGGAAGAACAGCCCGTTTTCACGGCGCAGATATCCCTCGTGCACCAGGGCGCGCAGCAGGTGATAGGCGGTGGGGAGCGGCAGACCCGTCTCGCGGGCCAGCTCTTTGGCGGGGGCTCCGTGCTCGTGCGCCGCGACGGATTTCAGCAGGCCGATATTGCGCTGTCTCACGAGGTCACGGTGCGTGCCGTCCAGGCCATGCCTGGACGCGGCGCGATACCTCATTCGCTTTTCCGAGTCGGCCGACCCCGTACCGGTCGCACACCCTGTCCCACGACAGCCTTTGCCATTGTCTCCGCCCCCGAAAGCTGAACCATCACCGCGAATTCAGTCTAGCCGGGAGCCCATACGCAGGGCAGCACCCGTGGCTGCTTCCCTGCGTCAGACTTCGATGGAGCCGAACCGTCCCATCCCGGATTGCGACTGATGTTTTTCAGGCAGATTCCCGATGGCCGAAGCGCCTCCGGTCATCCGTTCGAGGACCGTTGCGCGGGCATTGCGAGGAACGGTGTGTCCACCCATGTGCAGTTCCCCGGATATTCAAGGTCGGACCATAAAGAAAAATCCTATGATCTCGCGGTGAAGATCTGGATGGAGCACCCTGCCAAGACCGACATCGAAGCAGTCATTCGCCACTACTTCAGCCTGCTCAGGGCAGGGAGCATCCCTGAGGCCGAGCAACTCATCGAGCACTACCCGGTCCGGCATGTGCTCAAGTCGCTGTGGAGCGGCTCCGTCGAAGCGAGCACCGACGAGGACGAGGCGAGCGGCAGCCCTGTTGCCGACGGGTGGGAGCAGGACCTGTCCTGGCTCGGCGAACTCGACCTCGCGGACTTCCACTGGGACCCCGCCGACAGCCATCCGTACGTCGAGATCACCTACCGCGCGCAGAAGATCGAGGTGGCACTGGGCTTTCGGGTCAAGTCCACCGACGCCGGCTGGGTCCTCGCGGGACCGGCCACGTACTGGTAGGACACACGGAAGGGAAGCGCCGGGTGTCGGGCGACTCGTGCGCGTACCGGCCCTGCCGACGGTGCGCTCGGTGTTCGGACCGCGTGGGTGCGGCGCCGGCGATGCCTCCGGTACCGGAGGCATCGCCCTCGGCACGGCGGTCGGGCAGTGCGACGACCGGGGCATGGCCGATGTTCAGTCGCGTACGTCGGGGCCGATCGCGGGCCTCGCCGGGCCGGGGAGCCCAGAGGCGGATCCGCCTCCGGTGAGAATCCCGAGGGCGGTACGGGAGATCAGTGCGTCCGTGGCGGTGGACGGGGTGCCCGCCACTCCGGAGCGGACCAGAGTGCTGCCCTCGATCAGGGCGATGAACACCTCGGCACGGGCGTGCTGTTCCTCCTCCGGGACGCCGGGGGCGAGGGTGCGGATGCGGTCGGCGAGCAGATCCGCGTACTGGCGGTAGAAGGCGCGGACCGCGACGGCGACGGCCTCGTCACGCGCCGCGAGGGCCCACAGTTCGACGAAGACGCGGACCAGCTGGGTGTCGGACTGCTGAGCGAGCAGCAGACCGATCACTTCGTCCGGCCTGCCGTCCGGGACGACCTCGGTGACCCGGTCGAGGGAGCGTTGGAGGATGCGGGCGAGGAGTTCGGCGACCAGGCTGTCCCGGGAGGGGAAGTAGTGCTGGAGGTGGCCGAGTCGGATGCCCGCCGTGTCCGCGACGGCGCGGAGTGAGAGGGCCGTGTACCCGCTGCCGACGAGGGTGGCCTCCGCGGCGTCGAGGAGGGCGGCCCGGCGCGCGGCGCCTTTGGCGGTGGTCACGCGGCCTCCGCGGAGGAAGCCGTGGGAGACGTGGAAGACGCGGAGGAAGACGGCACGACGTCGACCTGGACGCCCGCCGCTTCCAGGGCCGGCAGAACCGTGGCGGGCAGCGGATGCGACTCGGGGAAGGCGAGCCCGGCCCGCGCCGCCGGTGCGCCGTCGTCACCGAGTACGCGCCGCAGTCCGAGGAGCCCGCCGACGGCGGTCATGTGCGCCTGGCCGCGCGGGTCGGTCACGGTGGCGGTCAGGGAGCCCCCCGGCCCGCGCACCTCGATACGGACGGCCGCGGTGCCGCCCTCGCCGGGCGAGTAGAGGAGGCGGCGGCGCACGGGTCGCCAGCAGTCACCCCGGGCGTGCCGGAAGAATCCGGTCCTGCCGAGGGCAATCAGGGTGGACGTGGAGGAGTTGCTGCTGAAGCCGATACGGGTGGTGACGGTACGGGCTCCCAGGGTCAGGGGCAGGGTGAACTGCTCGGGGGTGTCGATCCTGGCGACCCTGGTGCGGTCCTGGCCGATGGCGAGCGTACGAACGCTGGTGAGCGGGCTCACCACCTTGCCCCGGCCCTCTTCGAGCACCTCGAAGTCGACGCCGAGCCGGTCCATGAACTCCACCGAGTCCGCCCCCGCCCGGTCGGCGAGGTCGTAGCGGATCGCGGTGTCGACGCTCTCCACGCCGCCCAGCCGCTCCGCGAGCGCGGCGGTCACCAGCGGAACCACCCCGCCCATCCACCCGGACGAGAGCAGCATCGGCGCCGTGGGCGAGCCCAGCGACACCAGGGCCACCGCGCGCTGCATCCTCGCCGTCCAGCGCGTCACGTCCACATACGGGATTCCGCCGTCCAGGGCCGCCCGCAGCACCCGGTCGTCCGGATCGTTCACCAGGCTCACCACGGCTCGAACGGAGGCGTGGAACGGCTCGGGGGCGGACAGGTCCCACCGGCGGGCCTCGGCGGAGACCTCCCGGCACAGCTCCGCGGCCTTCCCCGGCGAACGCCCCGCGAACAGCAGCGGCCACCGTCCCCGCGCCGCCCTCGCCAGTTCCGCGCCCACCGTCCCGTATCCACCGACGAGCAGAATCGGGCCCTCGGGGTCATGCACCAGCTGATCAATGTTCATGAATACAACTATAGGTCACTCGACCTAAAAACCGGACATGCCCGCTCCCGCCCGGCCCCGAAGCAGGTGAACGCGTCGCCCGAGCACGAGGCCCGGCCCGCGGGTACGCAGCGGTGCGCGGTCTGGAAGTCGGTGACGCAGCAGGAGCCCTGGATATGCCACGGCCCCACCAGCGAGGGGAGGCTGGTGGGGCCGGGTGGCTCCAGCAGGCCGGGGGAAGTGCCTGCTTGAACTCGGGTCATACGTCTGGTGCCCGCGGCTGCGGAGAGTATGCGCACGGCGGCCGGAAAATGGGGGCGGGGGCACCGGGGCTCCCTGGCCGGCCGTGCGGTTCCCTCGCTGCGCACGGATGGGAGGCTGTCCGCGCTGCGCTCCCCCGGGTTCGGCCGGTGCCCGAACCGAAAGATCACCTCACGGGCGAAGGTACATGGCCGCCCCATCGTCGCAGACAGACAGATCCAGGAGGAGAACGGGCCGGGCCACGCTCCCGAGGCAGCGGCATGACACGAGGAGGGACGGCGAGCCCTCGCTCCCTCGGCCGCTTCCCCGCCTCAACGTCGCGGGGCAAGCATTGGCCGCGGTGCCACCCGGGCCGGGCACGGGGAACGTGCTGAGCTGCTGGTGCAGCTGGGGTGGTGGCGGTGACGGGACTGGGCGAATCTGCGGCTGCCCCGGGTGACCGGCGGAGACGCGGGTGGTCGGCCGAGAGCGTGGCGGGACCGGTCGCGCCCGCTACGGCAGCAGCGCCCCGATACGACAGCAGGGTCCGGTGCGGTGCCGCCCGGCGGCGGCGGTGCGTCAGCTCTGTGCGGTGTCGTCGCCCGCCTGCCCTGCGTCCCCGGCTACGCCTGCCTTCTCGCGCATCTTGCGCACCAGCTCCGCCTTCTGGTCGGCCGCCCCCTGGCGGTCGAGGTTGCGGTGCGGACCGTTGTTCTGCCGCTCGGCGCGGGACAGCCTCTTGCGCTGGCCACCGCCCATGCCCACGGGGTTGTTGATGTTCTTGCTCACGGTCATGGGTTCTCCCGAAATGATGTGAAGTGATCTACGGATTCATCGGTGGGGGACGGGCGGCGACGTCGAAGGACGTCAGCAGGGGCCCATCACACTCTCACTCGTAAATCGGCGCCTGGAAGAACATAACAACGACGTTACCCGGTTCCGTCGGCCCCGCACACCAACCTTCTCGCCGCCCCGGCGTCGGCCGGACGTCGGCCCGGCTTCGGCCGGGCGGCGGCCGGGCGTCCAGGTCCTGGTCCGCCAAACGACATCCCTGAACTCGTACAGCAGGTTTCAGTGGATCCCGGCCCGTCGCTCCGGTCTGCTGCGCCGCCAGGATCGCGGATCGGGCGCTGACAGCATCGGCACCCAGTGGTTCATCACCTGGTTCAGGCGTTGCCGGTGATCCGCAATCCAGTCATCCGGCGGGACGAGCGGCACACGTACGGTGACCATGGAGCCTGATTCGTCCTCTATGACCACTTCCGGACAGTCGCGCTCGCCGGTGAGCTGGAGGGAAATGGACGGACCCCTGTCCCATTCCATCCATACGACGTCCTCACCGGCGTCAAGCCTGTTCAGCGCGCCCGCCCAGCTATCCAGTTTCGAGGCGGACAGCACCAAGTGGATACGGCCTGACACGAACGGCGTCCTGACCACTATCTCGGCGTCGAGCCCTGCGCTCCACCTAGGATCACGCCCCAGAACACTGACGGTGACGCTGTTCCCCTCGTCATCGGCGAGCGCGATGAGCTCCCTCGGAGCGACGTCACCCATAACTGCCCTTTCATCGGGGAGTACCGAGAGATCGTCGCTCTGTCAGGAGTGCATCCGCCACCCCATTTCGCAGTCGGCCCCACCCAGTTCGGTCGTCCGCGCCGACGGCATCGTGTTCGGGCCGAGGCCAGGCCGAAGCCCGTGGGTCGACGACTTGGCTGTCAGGACGCCTGCGGCCAACGCGCGTTCAGGAACGCCGAGCCGTGCGCTTCTGCCTCGACTCCGGTCTGCCCGCTCGCGCATCGCAGGGCGGGCCGAGTGGGTTCCGGGGACCGCCGCGTTGCGGCATGAGGCCCCTGTTGCGCGAAATGGGCGGAAGGAATCCGTCCGCCGTGATCAGTGGCTAATGTCCGTCGCATGACACACATGCGGAAGATACGGGCTCGACGCGTGGGGGTGGCGCTGGTCGGTGCGGCGGCCGCCGTGGTGCTGGGTGTGGGCGGGGCGATTGCCGTGGCCGACCAGGACGGTGGACCGGCCGGCCCGACGCCCGTGCCCTCCGCGACCCCCGCCCCCGGAAGCGGCGGTGTCTCGGGGGGCGCGGACTCGGGCGGTACGGACTCGGGCGGTACGGATACGGGCGGTACGGACAGCGGTTCTGTCAGCGGATCGGGCGGCACCGACGTTGGCAGCTCCGACGGTTCGGGCACTGGAGGTTCGGCGGGTTCGGACGGGGGCCCGTCCCAGACTCCGGTCCCTACGAACGGGCCCACAACAGGTCCCACGGCACCGGCAAGCTTGGACGACCTGGCGGAGCGTATCGACGGCCTGGAAAGAAAGGTGGACGAATTGCCCACGAAGAAGGAGCTGGCTGATGCCCTCCGCGCGTTCGCCGATGAATTGGACCAGCAGGACTGATCCAACGGCAGCGCCGGCATGGGGTCGATGTCGACCATCGTCACGCTCACCTTTCCCGGGTGATGAAAGCGACGAGTTCGTGGTCAGTCCTGGCACGGAAGCCCGCTCGGTGTATGACCTCAGGCAAGAAGGTTGTGCAGTCGGGCGGCTTGCCGCTCGGTCGTTCCCGGTGGGTTACGGGGTGGCTGCGGGTCTCCGAAGGACAGGAGGAACAGCCATACGAGCCCAGCAGTTTGCGGCATTCCGACAGCCGAGCGCGTTCGGCAGTATTGAGGTCGAACAAGCTCAGGAATGTCTCTGCGGCGAGGGGCGGACCAACCCAGGCAGCCACATGTTCCGTGATCTCCGCCAGCTCGAAGGGTCGGTCGCTGAGACCGGAGTCCTCGAAGTCGACCACCCGCACGCGGGTACCGTCCCACAGATAGTTGGCGAGGTTGCCGTCCCCCGGGCCGAAAACCCTCGGGACGTCCGGCCTGCCGACTCGTTCCATATCCGAACGGGCCAGCCATTCAAGGCCGCGGTCCATGGCCACGCCCACCTCCCCGTCGACCCGCGAACGAACCTGCGGCACCCAGGCACGGATCTGGGCGATGAGTTGATGCTGCCGGCCAGGCCGGACGGGGACCTCAGCCAGAACATCCGCCGGCACAGCCGCGTACAGCTCACTCACTGCCGCGACCAGAGCCCTGAGCTGCTGATCGCTGAGCACCTTTCCCCGCAGCGGCTCACCCGGCAGTCGCGACATCACCACCACCGGGTGCTCCGCCTCAAGGTCCGCGCTGTGAGGAACCGGGGCCAACCCCGGTGCATGTGCGGCAAGCAGCGTCAGCGCACGCCACTCACGCTCGCACTCTCCGCGATTCTCACGCTTGAACCTCTTGATCACGTGGTCGGACCGGAGCTCGACAGCATGAGTACTCCATGGGACGGATGTCATGAGACGCGATCTACCCAGCAGACGCACCGCCACCGCCACCTACTCGTTCTGGTGTCCAGAGAAACGGACCTGAGTAGCCCTTGGCGGCCAACGCGAAATTCCGGAATCCTCTATCGGAATTCAGTAAGAGCAGTAGCAATCCAGAAGAACCCGATAAGAATCATTCCTGCGCCGATCGCCCTAAAGGTGTTGACTGTTGCCGACCCCGGGTTCACGAAATCTGAGACGGATGCGAATATTCGACTCGCGAGGCTCCAGAAATTCCCCAAGAGGCAGGTGCCAAAAATAAGAACCAAGACTCCTACAGAGATGGCAAACACACGAAACCCTTCGACAGGAGAACGGTGACGCCTGGAAAAACGCCCGCTTTGCGCATAGTTCCTCCCGCCGCTGCACGCGGCCCCCGGGTCGATGCAACTGTCGTCGTCGCAGCCATCGACGAGTGGCTATGACCCATGGCCGTCATGCGGCGGGATCCACGTTCCAGGCTTCCGGCAAATCGCTGCCGCAGAAGACGCAGACGAAGTCGTCCTCGCGCACAATGTTGTGCTCCTGGCAGCCGGGACAGCGACGGAACACCACTTCGTGGGTGAAGCCGGACGGACGCCCGAGCCCCATATCATCCAGAGCACGAGCGACTGCTGACCAGGAGATGACGTCCGGGCAGTACCCGGTTGAGTGGTTGCTGACGTCGCCCACTGCCCATCGGCCCGCCTCGCGGGTAAAGCTCATCTCCCCGGCGCTCAGGACCATTTCCCCGCCGGCACAGGCCACGTGTTCGCTTCGTCGCGGCGCCAGCCGAAGTACACCATCCGTGCCGACCACGAAGGCAAACGGTTCGACCAGCTCCTCTGCCGATCGCTCGGCGACCCAGCTGCCGAAGCCAGCCGCCGTATTGATCCGACAGCCGCCGCTGTCGGGCCGTACCGCAGCCTTCAGGTCGGCCGGTCCGACGTATCGGTAGCTCCGCCCTTGCACACTCATCCGAGCCAACTTAATACTCGTAGTAGACGAAGCAGGAACCGTCGGCATCGAGCGCCATCCTGGTCATGAAGGTATCGACCCCCGGTATGACGAGCTGACGGCACTGCTCGCCCCACACCGCCAGGGGTCGGCTGATGCGAAATTACTCGTTGCCGAGTGGCAGTTCGATGGCGGGACTGCTACAGGGCGGACGGGGTGGACTACTGGGTTTCGTCGTCGTGGACACCTAGGTGGGGTCGACCACGAAACCCGCTGGTCAGAACGACTCCGGTGGACAGCCCGACACGCAACCCACGGTGCGCTCCGCAGGTGCGAGGCCGTCCATGATCTTGGCGCTCGTCCGGGGGGTGAGGCTGTCCAGTGGTCTTGGCAGTGAAATGCGCTCGACCTGGTCACCTCGTTGAAGAGACCCTATGGGCATGGAGTTTCTCTGCTACCACC
Organism: Streptomyces sp. NBC_01237; assembly: GCF_035917275.1. Classification (NCBI taxonomy): domain Bacteria; kingdom Bacillati; phylum Actinomycetota; class Actinomycetes; order Kitasatosporales; family Streptomycetaceae; genus Streptomyces; species Streptomyces sp. NBC_01237. The sequence goes on from NZ_CP108510.1 coordinate 137,848, forward strand.
GCGACAGGCCCGGCTCCCTGCCACTGCGCGACGAGCTACTGGAAGAGCATTGGTCATATATGGACCTATACGCAAAGGAAATGATCGCCCGAGGTCCAACCCTGGTCGGCGATACACCCACTGGCAGCGTGCACATCGTTGACCTGCCCGATCCCGTCGCCGCCCGCGCGTTCGCCTTCGATGAGCCCGGCTACCAGGCCGGCGTCTACCGGGACGTGCTGCTGCGACGGTGGCGCAACACGCTGGCGCGCACCATGTGGGACTTCCCCGGCGGCCGGACCGGCGGCAACCGGTACCTGGTGATCGGCCTCGGCACGGGACAGGCCGCCGATCTCGCGGTGCCGCCCGACAGGGACGAGCTGATCGCCTACGGGCCACTGCTCTCCGATGACGGTGCCACCTGGCTGGGCACGGCGGCGTTGCTCCGGGCGCCGGACCCGGACACGGCACGCGCCGTCCTGACCCCGGAACGGTACGCCGACATCGAGGTGCACAACTGGCAGTTCGGCGGGCGGTCGTCATAACCCCAGGACGTCCGGCCGGAGTCAGGGGCACGAGAAGCCGTGCTCGTCGTCGGGAGCTCGGAAGCCTTCAGAATGCCGCAGGGGGCCGCACAGCGCCGGGACAGATCATGCGTGCCCGGAGGGCCACGGGGCCGCGCGGCGAGCGCTGCTCCCCGGTCGTGCGAATGCTGAGCGCCGGATCCACCGAACTACAGCCCCGGGGCTAGGGCGGCCTGCTCAAGGTTGCCCTCGGCAGCAGCCCACCGGCAGGCCGACCCCACCATCGCCACCATGCCCTGCGGCAGGGAGTCCTCGTCGCCCTCCTGCCTCAGGGCCCGGCGCCCTTTGAACGGCGGCTCCACCGCGTCCGGCCAGACGATCCGCTCCCTCACACAGCGCAGGATCGTGTTCTGGCTCAGGCCGAGTTGCCGGGCCACGGACCGCTCACTGTGTCCGGCGGCCGGCAATGCGTGAATGGTGGCGCCGTCGGCCACGCCGTCCGGTCCAGGCGTTGGGCCTGACAGCCGCGGTCCTGAACTCGCCGTCCCCGTCCATCAGCGCATCAGCGCACGAGTCCCACCAGCACTGCGGCCATCGGGTCAAGGACCGCCAGGCAGATGGGTATTCAGAGATCCACCCCCGTTGTACGAAGCGACATTTCGTGCCCTCCCCCACAGGCCCGTACGGTCGGATTCATGGAGTGGATATTTGCGACGGCCGAGCAACTCGCAGCTGCCTTGCGTGCCGGTGAAGTGACCTCGGCGGAACTGACCGACGAGGCGATCGCCCGTATTGAACAGGGCGACGAGGGAATCAACGCGATCTGTGTGCCGGATTTCGACCGTGCACGGGCCGCCGCGCGCGGTGCCGACCGGGCGCGTGCCCGCGGTGAGGACCGGCCCCTGCTGGGTATTCCGGTGACGGTCAAGGAGTCGTACGACATTGCGGAGCTGCCCACGACCTGGGGCATGCCGCCGCACCGGAACTTCGTGCCGGCCGAGGACGCGGTGCAGGTGTCGCGGCTCAAGGCCGCGGGCGCGGTGGTGCTCGGCAAGACCAATGTGCCCGTGGGACTGCAGGACATACAGACCTTCAACGAGATCTACGGCACCACCAACAACCCGTGGGACCAATCTCGTACGTCGGGCGGATCCTCCGGCGGCTCGGCGGCGGCCCTGGCGTCCGGATTCGGCGCGCTGTCCATCGGCTCCGACCTCGCCGGTTCATTGCGCACCCCCGCGCATTTCTGCGGCGTTTACGCGCACAAGCCGACACTCGGGCTGGCGGCGAGTCGCGGCATGGTCCCGCCGCCCGGGCCGGCCCTCCCGGTCGAGCAGGACCTCGCCGTCGTCGGTCCGATGGCGCGCTCCGCTCGCGACCTCACGCTGCTGCTCGACGTCATGGCCGGACCGGACCCGCTGACGCTCGGTGTGGCGCACCACGTGACGCTGCCGCCCGCGCGCCACGAACGGCTCAGCGACTTCCGGGTCCTGGTCCTCGACGAGCATCCGCTCATTCCGACCGGGTCCGCCGTGCGGGCGGGCGTCGACCGGGTGGCCGACGCGCTTGTCGACGGCGGTGCCCGCGTCGAGCGGGACAGTCCGCTGCTGCCCGGTCTGGCCGAAGCCGCGGTGGTCTATACGCAGTTCCTGTTCTCCGGCTCCGTTGCACGTTTTCCCGTCGAGGCGTACGAGCAGTTGCAGGCGCACGTCGCCGGACTGAGCGCGGACGACCGGAGTCTCGATGCGACGCGGCTGCGCGGCATGGTGTTCAGCCACCGCGACTGGATCGAGACGAACAGGCTTCGCGAGCTCCACCGCCATGGCTGGCGGCAGTTCTTCGCCGAGTTCGACGCCGTGGTGTGTCCCATCACACCCACTCCCGCGTTCCCGCACGACCACGATCCCGACCTGCTGAAACGTCGGATCGACATCGACGGCGTCGAGTACCCGTACTTCGACCAGCTCGTCTGGGCCGGTCTGGCCACTATGCCCGGTCTGCCCGCCACCGCTGTTCCAGCGGGCCGGTCGCCCGAGGGTCTGCCGGTGGGAGTGCAGCTCATCGGCCCGATGTTCGAGGACCGCACCCCGCTGAGGCTGGCCGAACTGCTTGAGCAGAAGATCGGTGGCTTCCAGGCACCGAAGTAGGGTGTACCACCCGGGTATCCGTCGAAGGCACGGTGCGGATCACGACGAGATCCTCCGAAGGAACCGGGACGGCACAGCACACGTACCGACATCGGCCGGAACGGGGACGCCCGATGAGCGTGGAGCCACGTCCCTGCGGGCGAGGTGGACGAGTTCGTCGCGCGGCTGAAGCCGGAGGCACCACTCAGCCTGCGGGAACGGCCACTCGCCCGCAGGACGAATCCATCGACGCCGTTCTCGCATCTGGGGCTGCCGGAGCCCGATCTGCTGGCGAGGGTCCGCGAGGGGTCAGGTGTGCGCGCCGTGTGAGGACAACCTCAACTGGCTGAAGGTCGCGGTGGTCCAGGTCGACGACCGCACCAGCCGGGTCCATCTCAGCGGCGTCGACTGAGCACCGGCCGGTGAGCGGCCGTCACGCCAGGCCCCCGCACGGCGTCTCCGACGTGATGGCGCAGGGGGTCGAGGACTTTCGCGGCCGACGCGGGGAAGCGGTCCGCGTACGGCTGCCCGCTCACCGGCGTCTTCCCCGCGGCTCCGCCGTGTCGATGGACTCGCTGGCTTCGTAGCCGGAGACGACGAACCCTGTACGAGGTCGTCCAGGAGTGGCAGGGCCGCCTCGCCCACGCCCCGGCCATCGACGGGCGCAGCCCTCCACTCCCGCTCGAGAAGGCCGGCAACCGGACTCGCGGTGTTCCCTTGCCACGGTGGTGGATCGTGGTCGGTCAGCCGAAGCACCGTAGGTCTCACCTGCGGCTTCGACCGGGCGCAGCTCGATGGTCGTCACCGGGACGCCACGCCGTCCGTCACCAGCAGCGCGCACGCGCGGACGCCCAACAGCCCAGGCTGCTTCAGTGCCGTGCGCCGAGCCGCGGCGTGCGCCGTTCCAACCGGTCACATACCGGTGATGTCCCGGGCCCTCTTCAGCACGGAGCCGAGCTTGTCCACTGCGGCGTCGTGCCGCCTCGCGCTCGCCGCCCGGTCCGCCGGTACCAGCCGCTCGGCAGCCTGCACGGCGTAGGCATCAGGGTCGCCGAAAGCAGTCCGCGGGTGCTCTCCCGTATCCGCGCAGTGTGTCGTGACTTCCTTGACCGCCTGGAGCACCACTGCCCGGTCCACGCCCGGCTGCATGGCCAGCCGTACCTGGAAGCGAGCCATCCACTTTTCGCGGTCCTTCTCCCTCGCCGCGTCCGTTGTCAGGTCCTTCTTCGCCACGTGCCCTCCCGAGTGATCGACAGCCGTCCGTCAAGAGTACGGACGCCTCGGCATCGAAATGGGTTGCGCAAGCAAGATGCCGATGAGTCCCAGGTGACTACGTGAGCCACACACGCCCTACCGGCCCGGTTCACTGCCACAGAACGTCGCAGGTCACGGGTTCCGGCACAGCCTCCGGCCCCGCCCTGCCCGGAGTCCTGGTGACAGACCTCCTGCGTTAGCGCTCGTAACACGATCATCCCGGCGGACGGCGACGTCCACACTCCACGGTCGCGTACCCACACCCTCACGTACGGCCGAGTCATCGCACCGGTAGCGCACAGCCAGGGCATCTCGACAAGAGCGTTTTACGAGTTCTCAGGCCGGCTTCTTCCGAGCCGTCGCCCACGGGGCGAAGCCTCGATGCCGTCGATGAGCGCCTCGGCGCCGTCGAAAGCGCGGCTCGTGCCCTCGCTGTCCGATGCCGCGGCGTCATAGGGTCGCCGCATGCGACGAAGGACAGGACTGGCGATGGCTGGGGCTGCGGCCCTGGCCTGGGGCGAGTGGTTGAACTGGCGCTGGTCCCATGCCCTCGTGGGGAGCAGCGGGGGCGCGTCCGAGGCTGTGGTCGTGTTGGGCTACCGGAACCCCCAACCGACGGCGAACTTCATCAACCGCTGGCGGGTCCGTGCTGGCGTTCGCTCCGTTGCCGCCGGCAACACGCGAGACACCCGCGTGATCTTCAGTGGTGGTGAGACCAGCAGCGGCGCCGCGGAGGCCCAGTTGATGGCTGACTACGCAAGGTCGGTAATGGAGTTCGACGGCACCGTTCTTCTCGAAGACCGAAGTGCGACGACGTGGGAGAACATCACGAACGTGATCCCCTTGCTCAAGGACGTCGATCGCATCAAGATCGTCTCCCAGCCGGCTCACGCGCTCAAGGCCCGTGCGTACTTGCGGCGACAGCGCCCTGATCTGGCTGAGAAGCTCGTGCGCGCGGATGACTACCGACCTGGCGAGTGGATGGCCGCCAAACCTCTGCTGGCTCTGTACGGACTGTGGACGCTCCGCGGGCTCAAGGCCGATGAGCGGAGGATTTCGCTGTGAACAGCTGCTGTCGCATCGGCGTCACAAACGGTGGTTCCTGAGCCGACGCCGGCAGATGAGTGCGAAGTTGATGGCACTTGTCGCGGTCGCGGTCGTCGTCGCGGTCACCGAGCACGACGTCCGGGCGGCGCCACGGCGCCGCCACGCACCGCCGGAAAGGCCATGGAGTCACCGAGGACGCCCCTCCCCACACGGAGTCCGACAGAGGCCGAAGGCGCACGGTGAACGGCGCCTTTTCACCCCAAAATGTCGTGCTGCTCCGTAGGGCGCATCCGCAGCCCTGTCCTTATCGGGCACCAGAACGGGCAGAGCAAGGGGAGTCGCGGACGAGTGTGGTCCCGGCGCCACAGAGGGATCACCAGAGTGTTCGTGCGGGATGCCGTACCACTCGGCGACCGCTTCCCGGGCGCGGCCACCGGAGCGGAAGGGTTCGGCGCGCCGCTCCAGGACGAGTGGGCCGCGGATTGGCGACAACCCCGCCGGCCAGGCGGTGGAACAACGGCGTGGGAGCCGTACAACCCCCAGGGCCCTTCAGTGGTCACACCTGCACCGAGCGATGCGTGTGTGCGGGGTCGGAGGCCAGGCAGGATCCGGCCCCGCATGTCACCGGCTCGGAATACCGACTCGGACAGCCGTCACGGCGTCCGGCGTGCCGTAGGAGAAAAAGACACGCATGCAGCAGAACCTTCGCACCATCCTCGCGACCACCGCCTCGGCCGCCCTCGTCAGCGGGCTGCTGCTCGCCACCGGGGGGAGTGCCGTCGCAGCGCCGTCCGGGATGCAGGGCGACTTCAATGGCGACGGTTACCGCGACCTCGCGATCGCCGCGCCCCTCGGGAAGATCGGTGGAAAGGCGAAGGCCGGGTACGTGGCCGTCGTCCACGGCACCAAGAACGGGCTCGACAAGTCCAAGCGCACCATCATCAGCCAGGCCACCAGCGGTATCCCGGGTACGCCGGAGACGGGTGACTACTTCGGCGACCGCCTCACCACCGGTGACCTCGACGGTGACGGGTACACCGACCTGGTGGTCGGCGTGCACGGCGAGCGGATCGGCAAGACCGACTCCTTCGGCGTCCTCACCGTCGTCTGGGGCGGCGCGAGCGGGCTGAAGTCCGCCGTCGACATTTCGGCGCCGCTGCCCAAGTACCGGAACGAACTGGGCTGGAGCCTCGCGTCCGGTGACTTCGACGGGGACGGGCGCACCGACCTGGCCGCCGTCAACATCGCCGCACCCGAGCTGAACATATTCAAGGGACCCATCTCCCGGACGGGCAAAGCGGCGGGTCTCGTCGGTATCGACACCTACAGCCAGACCGGCATCAACGCCGACCAGATCGTCGCGGGCAACGTCAACGGCGACGGTGCGACCGACCTCCTGGTCATGGGTCAGGAGGAGAGCGGCGACGGGTACCGGACCCGCAGTGTCCTCTACAAGGGGGGCAAGACCGGCCTCAAGTCGTCCAGCAAGGTCGCCGGGGGCTACGAGGCCGTCATCTCCGACGTCGACAAGGACGGTTACGGCGACATCGTGACCGGGAACTTCATGGAGAAGTCCGCCAGAGAACCGAACGGTGGTCCCGGAGGCGCGGTCACCGTGACGTACGGCAGCGCTGCCGGGCTGTCCACCCGCAAGCCGGTCCGTATCACCCAGGCCACCACCAAAATCCCCGGCACCGCCACGAAGGGTGACCGCTTCGGCTGGAGCCTGGCCGCGGGTGACACCAACCGCGACGGCTACGCGGACATCGCGATCGGCGCGCCGGGCGAGGCCACGGGGAGCAAGCGGGCCACGGGCACGGTCACCGTGCTGCGCGGCTCCGCCAAGGGGCTGACCGGCACCGGTTCCAAGAGCTTCACGCAGGACACGGCGGGCGTGCCCGGCACCGGCGAGACCCAGGACCAGTTCGGCTCCTCCGTCGAACTCACGGACAGCAACAAGGACGGCCGCGCGGAACTGGTGGTCGGCGCCTACGCCGAGAACAACGGCGCGGGTTCGATCTGGCTCTTCAAGTCCGGTACGAGCGGTATCACCGCCACCAGCTCGACGACCTTCGGCGCCGCCTCGGTCGGCGGGCCCTCCGGTCTGTCGTACTTCGGCGACGTCCTCGCCGGATAGCAGCCTGGTAGGGCTTGTCACGTCAATGGGCAGCTAGCTCGTCTGGTGGTGTCCTGCTGGTACGACGGTGGATGAACTCGCCATGTGCCGGAGAGGGTTGGCGGCGCCGGGGAGGTGTTCGCACCATAGGCGCGCCGACCATCGGGGGAAGGGCGGTCTCCATCTGCGGGGCCGTTTGCTGGACGGGCTCCGAAAGCCGATGCAGCCGATGGCCGGGCGGCGGCGGTGGGGGCGGCCGCCGGTGGAGGACATCGGGCTTCCCAAGGACGGAACGTCCTCGCCCGGGGTGGACCGGCAGCACTCCGGCACCCTGGGCGAGGTCGGCACCTGCCGGATCGGCGTCGTGTCCAGGCCGCGAGGATTGCGTATCACACGGTCGATCCTGCGTTGCTGGTACGGAACGGGGCCAGCCTCTCTTCTGCGCTGCTCGTGGAGGAGGGGCGACGCGGCCTGCACGGCCCCTCACACCCACCCCGCCCCGCCCACGCTCGCGGCTCCTGCGTCGACTCGGCACCGTAATAACGCCGCTTTCGCCACCGTCCGGGCGCATCGCGGCAGCCGAGAACCGCGCACTCCGCTGAACCGTCGAGCGGGCCGGGCGGATGCTGGTGGCCCCTCAGTTCTGGATCAGGCCGACGACCGGGACGGGTGCGACGTGGCCGGTTGCCGGAACGGTCCGTGCCAGGGCGAGGCCGATGTCGACCAGCGATGATCGGCGGAGGCGTGCGACCTCGGGGACGGGAGTCCAGACCGACTCGACGGTTTCGCCGTTCGGCTCGGGGCGGAGTTGGCCGCCGGTGATACGGACCTGGTAGAAGATGCCGACATTCTGGTGCGTGATTCCCGCACGCGCGGCGGCTGCGGGAATCACCCTTGAGTCCACGCCCAGCAGGCGTTCGACCGCCGCGTCGCAGCCGGTCTCCTCGGCAACCTCCCGGATCACCGCGTCGAACGGATCCTCGGCGTGCTCGACCCTGCCGCCCGGAAGAGTCCAGTTTCCTGACGCGTGATGGGCGAGTAGCACCCGCCCGTCCTCTATGCACACGGCGTACGCCGCCAGCCGGAAACTTCCCCCCTTCGGCTCGCTTGCGATCGGCTCGGCTGCACCAGCTGTTTCTTGGTTCATGGGGGTCATCCTGGCCTACGTCAACTGCTCATTCGCAACCGGAATACCAGTGCCCGCATGGGGACTGCGATCGCCTTCAGGCTGCCCCTACGCCCTCAGTCGCTCTGAACCAGGAGCTGTTCCGCAGTCCCGCACACCCGAACCTATCGATGATCGCGGAGAGAAACCTTCTCCGCTCCGACGCGGTTGCCGGTGGTGCGCGATGACGACCGTCGAGCAGGTCGCCACTCCCGCGCACAGCCGCTCCGGCTGCCTGCCCACGCGCTGACGGCGGCGGCATCAGCAGCGGGTATGCGTGGCGATGAACCTCCGTACCTCGGCCTCCAGTTCCTGGTCCTCCGGGGCACCTCCGAAGCCACCGTGCGGCATCGCCTCTCCCACGTGCAGTTCGGCCGGAACGCCGACCGTGCGCAGCCGGCGGTGCATCCGCACCGTGCCGGAGAGAAGGGTGTCCCGTGTCCCCGACTGCAAGTACGTGGGTGGGAAGTGGCTCAGGTCGTCGGCGAACAGCGGCGACAAGTACGGCTCGTCCAGCGGCCGGCCCGCCGCGTAGAGCAGGTTCACCACTTCCAGGGAGGGTGGCAGCTCGTCGATACCTGCCAGCGTTCGATGGGTGTCGCCGGACTCGGTGAGGTCTACCTCCGGAGTGAGCAGTACGGCTGCGGCGGGCATCGGCAGGCCCTCGTCGTGGGCCCGCACGAGCAGTGCCGCGGCGATGTTCCCGCCGGCCGACGCACCGGTGACCACGATGTCGCGCGGGTCGTACGCGTCGAGGAGTCGGCGGTAGACGGTGACAGCGTCATCGAGGGCCGCCGGGTAGGGGTGCTCGGGCGGCATCCGGTAGTCGACGGCATAGGTCTTCAGTCCGCTGCTCTCACCGGCGAGACCGCCTGCGAAGCGGCACATCTCACCCGAACCGAAGATCAGCGCCCCGCCGTGGAAGTACAGCTGGACCGCCGTGCCGCCATCGCCCGCTTCGGGAGCACGCACCACGTAGACGCTGACCCCGTCGATGTCGACCTCCGAGGAGTCGACCGGCCGTCCGCTCCCCATCCCGGCCAGACGGGTCCGGGCCTCGCTGTCCCAGGTCCTGACCAGTTCCTGCCATCCTGCGTAGTCGTCGACGGCGGGGAACTGTATGTCCTGTCGCGGCTTCTCCAGGCCGCGTACCGCCTCGGCGCTGAGTCCTGCCGGGGGCGGGAACTCGCCGGTCCGCGCGTGAACGGGGGCGGATGCGTGATCGCGCATGCTGTTCTCCTCGTCGTGGGGATGGGGCAGGTGACGCGGCGCCCGGTCCTCGGTCAGGTCCGGGTCGCCGGGGTCCCGGTGGGCGCGGGGTCCTGCTGACCGCCTGCGCCGGGGCGGGTGCGGCGCAGACGGTCGGCCGACCAGGGCCGAGGACAGGAGGGTGAGCACCATCGCGGAGACGGTGATGGCTGTCCGGAACCGCCCGGGAGTCGGTTCATCGCTCGCGCCCTTGATCAACGTCGATGCGTTCGGGGTTCGGGAGCCGCTGCCGCCCAGGCTTGAGCGAGGGCGGGACGGAGAGCATCAGATCGATGCCTCAGCGGCTCGCTCAGCGGCTCTTCTCGGTGATCATGCTGACCAGGCCCTGCGCCGTGTTGTACTCGGAGTCGGTCCGCGGGATCTCTCCACCTTCAGAGGTGGTGGCCGCTGCGCCGCGGGGGAACATGGCGTGCTCGTACTCGGTGAGCGCGGCCTCGATGTCCTCGGGGTGCGCGGCGAGGGCCCTGCCGAGTTCGGCGCCGTCGTACATGGCCAGGTTGGCGCCGTCGCCGTTCGGGGGCGCGAGGTGGGCGGCGTCGCCGATCAGGGTGACCCCCGGCACCCGGTCCCACCGGTGACTGGTCGGCAGGGCGTACTGGGGGCGCAGGACCGGCGCGGTGTCACCATCGGTGATCAGCGCGGTGAGTTCCGGTGCCCAGCCGTCGAACTCGGCCGCGATCCGCGCGGCGGCCGCGGCGGCATCGGTGAAGTCGATGGTGGCGAACCAGTCCTGCGGCCTGGTCAGCGCCACGTAGGTGTGCAGGGTGTCGGCGCTTTCCCGGTGAGCGAAGATCTCCCTGCCCGGCGCGGGCGCCATCAGCATCCCGCCGCCGACCGCCTTCGCGGCGGCCGGGTGGCGGGTGTCGGCGTCGTACAGGTAGGTCTCGACGACCGATGTGCCGGCGTACTCGGGTGTGGCGGTGGTGAGCAGTGGCCGGACCCGTGACCAGGCGCCGTCCGCACCGACCAGCAGGCTCGTGACGACGGTCCCGCCGCCGGCGAACGTCACCTCGTGGCGGCCCGGTCCCAGGGCGCGGGCTCCGCTGACCTTGTGCCCCCACCGGACGGTGCCGGCCGGGAGCGAGTCGAGCAAGACCTGTCGTAACTCGCCGCGTTGCACCTCGGGGCGTCCGCCCGTGCCGTCGTCGGCCTTGTCGAACAGGACGGTTCCGTCCGGGTCGAGGATCCGCGTCGCCTGGCGGCCCTCCATGACGATGGCGTGGAACTCGTCCATCAGGCCGGCCGCCTTGAGGGCGAGCTGTCCGTTGTAGTCGTGGATGTCGAGCATCCCGCCCTGTGTGCGCACCGTCGGGGAGGACTCCGCCTCGTAGACCGTGGCCGGTATTCCGTGGACGTGCAGGACGCGGGCCAGCGTGAGTCCGCCGAGTCCTGCGCCGATGACCGTGACGGGAATGTGCATGGTGGCTCCTCGCGATCGGGGCCGCCCAGTGAGCTCCGGACTGCCGTCTCCCACACGTTGCCGGACCTCACCGACAAGCCACCGACATCGAACCGGCAGCCGCCGATGGATGACCGACACCACACATCGGTCCCGACCTACCCGGTCCCGTCACCTACCCCGGGCCCGACACCTACCCCGGCCCGGACCACGACGGCGAGATGTCCTGACCGGGAGTGACCCGATGCGAGCCCCACTGCTGGGCCGGTCGGGCAGAATTGCCGCGACCAGCTCGGTCATGGCATCGGCAGCCTCGGCGTACCGGCCTTCCACGGAGAGTCCGGCAGCCCACTCATGCAGCCCTTCGACCACGGGGGCTCCGGACAGTTCGGCCTGTGCACGGCCGATGGCGAACATCTCGGCGCGCATGGCGAGCCCTTCGGCGCGTCGACCCAGACCGTACAGCTCTCTCGGGCACGTGTTGGGGGCCCCGTACAGCACATCCGCACGGACAGGTTCGGCCGGATCGATGGACCGCGCCGCGGCCACCGCTTCCTCGTGCAGCGCGAGGCCGGCCGGATGCTTCCTGCGGGAGCTCCGGTGAAAGGGCCCGTGGGTCCTCGCCGAATTCACTCCCTGCCCCCTCGGTCGCGTCTACCGGTCGGGCTGTTGCCCGACTCCTGGAACCGGAGCGGGCGGTGCTGATCAGGAGGCCGGGACGGCCGCTGAGGACGACGGCCGGGAGTTCACCGGCGAGTCCCTTGAGTGCGGTGTTGCGTCCGATGTGAACCTGACGGAAAGGTTCAGGCGCGCGGCAGCACGCCCAGGAGCGCCGAGGTGAAGGAGACGCGCAGTGCGTCACGCAGCTCCAGGTGGAGCACGCAGAGGGCGGGCTCGTCCGCGTAGGCGGCAACGAGGCTGGGGGGCGGCGGTACGTACGCCGACAGGGCACCCGCCGAGACCAGGCTCATCAGGCAGAACGTCTGCGCGCCGTCGCCGAGTTCGGGCACATGGCGGCGCACGAGTTCGACCATGGCCGCGAGCCGCGTGAGGGCGGAACGCTTGTGCCGCTTGACCACCTCGACCGAGACGTTGTGCTCAAGGACTCCGCCCTGCGCGCCGAAGAGGTCGCACAGCACCACCCGGTCTGCCAGTGACCGGCTGAGCACCTCGGCCAGCTGGCCTGCCCGCGCCTCCGGTGCCGCGGACGCCTCGATGCCCGCGGCCAGCTCCCCCGCCAGCTCCGCGAGCCAGTTCTCCAGAGAAACGTCCAGCAGTTCGAGCAGCACCGCCTCGCGCGACTCGAAATACCGCAGGACGTTCGACTTGGCCAGGCCCACCCGCCGGCTGAGTTCGTTGAGGGTCACCTCGGCCACGGTCATCTCGTCGAGCATCGCCGCCGCCGTGTCCAGGATCGCCCGGCGACGGATCTCCCGCTGCTCCGCGCTTCGCGCCCGCTGGAATGTCACGTCATCAGCCTATCTTAGAGACCATCGGTCTCTTGACAGAAGACCGGCGGTCTCTTACGTTGATCCCCCCAGCAAATAACAGACCGATGGTTTCTTCAGGAGTGCGTCGTGAGCGGCAACTGGACCGAGAAGCACATCCCTGATCAGCACGGCCGGGTCGCGATCGTGACCGGCGCCAACACCGGGCTGGGCTTCGAGACCGCCCGGGTGCTCGCCGCACGCGGGGCAACGGTGGTCCTGGCCGTCCGCGACGTCGAGAAGGGAAAGCAAGCAGCCGCCCGCATGGCCGGCGACGTCACCGTCCAGGCCCTCGACCTGACCTCCCTGGACTCGATCCGGTCCGCGGCGGCCGACCTGCGCACCGCCCACCCGCGCATCGACCTTCTGATCAACAACGCGGGCGTGATGTACACCCCGAAGCAGACCACCGTCGACGGCTTCGAGCTGCAGTTCGGCACCAACCACCTCGGCCACTTCGCCCTGACCGGCCTGCTGCTGGACCGGCTCCTGCCCGTACCCGGCTCCCGCGTCGTGACGGTCAGCAGCATCGGCCACCGCATCCGGGCCGCCATCCACTTCGACGACCTGCAGTGGGAGCGCTCTTACGGCCGCGCCGCCGCCTACGGCCAGGCCAAACTGGCCAACCTGATGTTCACGTACGAACTGCAGCGCCGGCTCGCACCGCACGGCACCACGGTCGCGGTCGCCGCCCACCCCGGCGTGTCCAACACCGAGCTCACCCGCTACACACCCGCCGCGCTTCGCGTGCCCCTCACCTGGCTCGCACCGCTGCTCACCCAGAAGGCCGAGATGGGCGCCCTGCCCACCCTGCGCGCCGCCACCGATCCGGCCGTCACCGGCGGCCAGTACTACGGCCCCGGCGGCCGGAGGGAGATGCGCGGCTACCCGAAGCTGGTCACCTCCAGCCCCGACTCCCACGACCGGGCCGCACAGCAACGCCTGTGGACCGTCTCCGAGGAGCTCACCGGGGTGACATTTTCAACGGTGCTTCCGCAGCGGGATTCCTGAGGCCGCGACCGGGTTCCCCCGGTGTACACCGCTTCCTGGCCTCCGACGTGTACGCGCGCGACGGCGCGGGCCCCCGTGTCCTCGCCGTCGCTGCCGCCGACCGCGCCCGCACAAGCTCAACGGCCGTCCGCACGTCCTCATGGCCTGTCACAGGAGTCGCAGGACGCCGGGAGCACGATCGTCGAAGATCTCGACCAGCCAATCAAAGACAGTGGGTCCGCGTCCTTCTCTCGCCGCGGCCAGATCAGCGCTGACAGAAGGACGGTTCGTGGGGTGACAGCGTGACAACCGGATCTCCAGCTGACGAGCTGTTTCCGGATGGCCGAGATGCTCGCGAGACACCTGGTGGTCGCGCCACTCCACCGCATAGTCGTCGTCCGGCGTTCCGAAGCCACCGCTGAGGCAGTCGGAGAAGGCATCGAGGTTTCGACCGAAGTAGCCCCCGGGACCATTGATCGCTTCGCCGATGACTCGCCAGAAGTCCTCCAGCGTTCTGATCTGCGTGCCGTCCAGCACATATGTCGGTGTCACGGCTCGGAGAATACGTGCGGTTCCGCACCGTGTCGCTCCGATTCCCACGGCGTGCCGGCAGGACCGTCGCAGGCCGGTGCGCCGCTGGAATCATCGCGGACGCGCCGGCCGTGTGCGACCACCACACGGAACCGGTGGCCCCTTCGAAGACCGTATCCGCGCGGACGTGGCCCACAGGAGAATCACGGGAGAACCCTTGGTCAAGGACACCTCGGAGGCCGGTCAGCGGGGTGCTGAGGATTTCCTGCGCTTCGGCATCATGCCGGGCCCGCCGGTCCCGCGGCACCTACGGGAGGACGATGTTCCGGCCCGGTCCGCCGTCGACGGTGTCCTTCCCCGGGCCGCCGCCGACCAGGTCGTTGCCGCCCTCGCCGTGCAGTGTGTCGTCGCCGGGGCCGCCGAGGACGATGTCGTTGCCCTCCCCGCCCATGAGGTGGTCGTCGTCCCGGCCGCCGTACAAGATGTCCGCACCGCCGTAGGCCTCGATCATGTCGTCGCCCCGGCCGCCCCACAGCCGCTGGTCGCTGTCGTCGCCCATCAAGTGGTCCATGCCGTCGCCGCCGTCCAGGATCACGCGCCCCATGACCATGTCGTTCCCCGCGTCGCCCCGCACCGTGTGCGCAGTGTGGGCGTGCAGTTCGTCGTCGCCGGGGCCGCCGTGGACGGTGGCGACCCCGGGGTCGCTGGTGGCGATCCTGTCGTCGCCGTCTCCGAGGAAGACGTCGATCCGGTCCGGCCGGGCCTTGCCGGTGGGCAGTTCACAGACGACGTAGGTGTCGTCCCCGGGTGCGAGGTACGCGCAGTGGTCGCCGGGTTCGAGCGGGACCGCGTCGCGGAAGCCGATCCGCCGGACCCCTGCGCCCAGATCCATGGGGATCACGTGGAGGTCGTTGGCCTGTCCCGCGGCGGCGGTGAAGACGATCGACTGCGCCGCCCAGTCGGCGCCGACGCGGGCCTTCCCCCCGGTGGCGGCGGAGGTCGCGGCTGCCGGGGCGGCGGCCAGGCCGGTGGCGAGCAGGGTCACGACGACCACGCGGACGGTGGCTTTGTGCCGGTTCATGGGGCCTCATCTCGTAGGGGCGAGCGATGGGTCGAGCTGCTGGGCGGGGTGTCTGTCGCGGGATCCCGTGGAGGGTGGGGAGGGCGACGTCCTCGTATCCGTCCTTCCGAGCGGGAGCTTGTGGGTGTTCGGGAGGGCACCGGCCGCGAGCGGCGTGCTCCCGTGCCCCGGACACCGCCGGGCCCGGCCGACCGAGCGATCGCGCCCGTCGCCTCCCCGCGGCTGCGGTCAGGAGAGAACGGGCGCGATCACCTGCGCACGGATACGAGCCACCCGATGCCCGGAGCGGGCGGCGCACCGTTCGCACCGGGCGCCGTCCGGGCCCCGCCAAGTCGCGGTTCGGCAGGGCCGGATGGCGCGGCACCGTGTCAGCTCACGTTCACGTCCACACAGGCATAGAAGGCGTTGGCCGTGTCGGCGATGTTCCACACGGCCAGCACCTTCTGCTTGCCGGTCAGGCTGCCGAAGTTCACCTGGTGGGTGACGGTCTCACCGGGCCGGGCGCCACCGTCGTTGAACTCCGCGATCTTCCGGCCACCCGCGTAGTACTGCCAGGTGCTGGTGGCGTGCCGTGCTGTCAGCCGCCAGTTGAAGCTGGTCGTCCGGCTGACCGGAGTGACCTTCCAGCCCTTGCCGTCGTTGTTGAGCTCGGCGAAGGCGGCGTTCCCTCCGCTGCAACTGGTCAGCCCCTTGGGGCCCTCGACACTCTGCGGCTCGTACTTGATGGAACCGCAGGAGACCACACCGGAGGCGCACTGGGCCTGCCGGCTGGGAGGCGAGGATATGTAGCCGTGCGCGCTCGCGCTGCCGGCAGGCAGGCTCACGGCCAGGAGCGGGGCGATCCCCGCGCCGATGGCGACGGCCAGCATCTTCTTGCTCTTCATGACAACTCCTCCGTGGGGGTCCGTGCCCGCCCGCTCGAAGCAGACAGGCATGCGCATGTCAAGCAGCAACTCCATGGCGACGGGCCGCCATGAGTGGCGACGGAAGCGTACCCTTCTTGGTCTAGACCAAGCTAGTGCGCGGGCGCGACCACTGTGTCCGGCTGCCGGCGGGTCAAGCGGGAGCGGGCTGTCCCGGCGGTGCACCGAGCCGGCACCGGCCGCGCGGAGGAGGTCGTACTGTCCCCGGGCGCAGGAACCCGGCGGGGGCGCCGCTGACTTCCCGCTTCACGGCGGAGCGACCGTCACCGGCCATCAGCCCCTGAAGGTGAGCCAGGGCCGAACTCGTGAACATGACCAAGGATCTCCCGCCCCACGCGGTTCGGCTTGCCCGCGGCGGCTGCGATGAAGAAGCCTGCGGCAATGACTGTTCACGCTGTACCTGGTAGAGCTGACAAGTCGGACGAAAAGAGTCTGGACCGGTTGACCGCCCTGTCCGACGGAATCTTCGCCATCTCCATGACGCTGCTGGTCCTCGACATTCATGTCACCGCCGGACTGGACGCGGCGGATTTCCGCCGCATGGCGCACGATCTGCTGCCCAAGATCGGCGCCTACGCCCTGAGTTTCGGCATCCTCGCCGGTATCTGGCGCGACCACCGCCGGATCCTGCAACTGACGCGCCGGACGGACGGGCTGTGCATGCGGTTCACGCTCGCCGGCCTCGGAGTAATCGCGCTGGTCCCCTTCCCCACCACCATGTTGTCCGAGTACGCCTCGCAACCTCTGGCGGTCGCTCTGTACGCGACCACCATGGTCATCATCAACCTGTTGCAACTGGCCGCTCTGATCGCCTCCGGGTATCGTCCCCACCTCCACGGTCCCGCCTCCGGCCCCTCCGGCCCCTACGGCTTCGACCTCGTCACCGACCTGAGCACCACGGCCCTGGTCTTCGCGGCAACGGTGCCGATCGCCTATGTCTCGACCACCGCGGCCATCTGGACCTGGCTGGCGCTGATCCCGATCAGGATGGTGCTCGCCAGACGCGGCCGACGCCGGTCCCGCCGGAACACCGCCGACAGCCCTCGCCCATGACCGGAGCCTCCGACGGCAACGGCGGTGAGCGGCACCACGCCGCCGCCTCCGGGCGAACGCGGCCTTCCGGGTTGCGCCCGAGCGCCGGACCCCGGACGGATACCCTGGGCCACCTGACAGCACGTCGCACGTGAAGGGACATCACATGGGGCACGAGGACTGGACGGTGGACCGGCTGCATGTCGCGCTCCCCCACTCGGCGTCACGCCAGCAGCTCCTCCAGGATGTCAACCTGACCCCGATCGACAGTCTTCCCGCCGTCCTTGACGGATGGGCGTCCGCGGCCGAGGACCTGGAAAGGGCGCGGCCGATGATCGAGGCGGTCCGGGTGAGCATGAAGGTCCGTGGCGTTCTGCCCGAGGGGGTCGAGGCGCGGGACATGACCGCGGACATCCTGCGCGATGCCGGCCCCCGCCATGACCGGACCGCCCCCGCCCGCCGCCGCGGCAACCGCACCGGCCCGCAGGATCACGGCAAGGGCGCGGCGTGACCTACCGGCTCCACTTTCCCGCGGACGTCTTCGACACGTACAAACAGCTCCCCGAGCTTGCCCGCCGGGACCTCGCACTCATCCTGGTCGACGCGCAGGAGGACCCGCTCGGGCGTTCCGAGCCGTACGGTCAGGACGACGGCATCATCCGTACCGTCGCCCAGGGCCACGTCACCGCGGTCGTCCTCCTCGGCCACGACACCCGCACGCTCACCGTGCTGGCCATCGCGTACGCCGGGCCCGCCTGACCCTTCGTAACCTGTGACGGATTCCGTTCCTCGTCGCTCGTGCCGGGACCGCCTCTTCGAGTGAGAAATCGGCGTGAGCGGCGTGCGGGACCCGTGCGGGCAGCACAGTGGCCGCATGACCATCGAAGTCGACGCCGTCGTCGAAGAGCCGCCCTCCCGTCGCCGGCCTCTGCCCGAAGGCGTCCGGATCGCCCGGCAGTTGCTGGCCGGTGTCGGGAACTACCAGATGCGGCGGGCCATCATCCTTCTCGGCCACTGCCAGGACGGGTACTGGCTGTGCCGGTTCAGCCGCGACCCCGCCCTGGCCGGAATCCTTGAGCCGGCCGGGCACCCGGCGTCGATGGACTGGGACCAGATCGTGGAACTGCTCCGCACACCGGAGGTACTCAAGGACGACGGCCTGGAGCCCGGCGCCCTGGACCCCCTCCTCGCCCTCCTTGAGATCGCCGCGTCCCTCGGCACAGGCCGCCCCGTCGACCTGCGCCGAGCCGCTTCTGTCCTGTCGGCCCCGGAATGGCGGGACCTCCTCGGGCGGATCGAGCCCGCCGCCGACTTCGCCTAGCGCCGACCCTGCCGGGCCGACTTCACCTGGCCGGCCCGGCCGGGTGCAGGCGGTTCCCTCCAGCCGACGAGCGGTCATTGCACGCTCTCTCATCTCCTACGACCACTGACCACGATCGGAATCCCTCATCGGGTGGCAGCTGGAGCCACGACACTCCTGGAAGGTGACCATGCGTGGCAGAGAAGAAGCGGCGCGGGTGCGGTCGGATCGGTTCCCTGACCCGCTCGTGGTCCGGCAGCGGCGCGGTCCGGTGCCCGACAGCCTCGCGCGGCTGGCCGACGGCCTCGCCGACCAGCCGTGCCGGCAGAGGCTGGCGCGGCTTGCCATGGGGCCTCCCGGGCACCCCGTCCTGGACGGGGCACAGGTCGTGACCGCCACCGATTACCGGCCGTACGAGTCGTCGCGGATCCCCGGCTCGCCGGACGGCGACCGTCTCTGCGCGGAGTTCATGGACGCGCTGTTCAGCGAGGAGGTCACCAAGAGCGTTCAGGAGAGCGGTCCGATGGCGGTCCTGGCCGCCACGGAAGCCGTCCGGCAGATCCTGGCCGGCCCCGGCAACCCCGTGGGAGACAGGCTGACCGCGCTCGCCGCTGCCATTCCCGCCAAGGGCGGTGAGGCCGGGCCGATCATCTCCGAGTACCTCGCGCGGCACGCCACGGACGCCACCCAGGCCGCGTTGATAGCGGTTCGTGACTATTGGGGCAGCATCAACACGTTCTGGCTGCCGCGCGGAACCGGTGAGTTCCTGGACCTGTTCGGCGCCGTGTTCATCCTCGCCAGCGCCATCGACTACGCCGGTGCCTCCGACGACTCCGGGGCGGGCGGCCGGGACTTGCACGTCAAGGCCGCCGCGGAGGGAGCCGTTGCCGTGGCGGGCCGCGCCGCCGACCTCGCACTCCGGGAGACCGCCCTGACATGTGGGGTCATGCTCGCCAAGGACGCCCTGCGAGGTGATTCCGTCCCGCTCCCCGACCCGCACCGGTACCTGGCCGACGCGGGCGGTGCGCCGACCCCCCAGGAGTACATGTGGGCCCGGTGGTGGGACGCGGCCATGCTGCCCTATTTCCGTCTGGGTTTCGGCTCACCGCCCTACCGGACGCTCGACGACGACGGTGCCGGAACCTTCGACGCCTCATTCCGCTGCCACCGGATCCGCCGGGCGATCGACAACTCCTACCGCTACAACGAGATCATCGGCATCCTCACCGACTACGCCCACGGGGAGACCTGCAACGAGGCGCTGCTGGCCGTCGCCGCGGGAGGACTCCGGGCACTCACCGGCTATGCCACCGCGTGCGCCCGCGTCGTCGATGACGTCCTGGCCTGCGACTGTGGTGAAGGCGGGCACGAGGAGGTGGCCGAGACGGCCATGGGCGCGCTCGCCTGGTACGTCGTGACCCCCCGCTACGACGTACGCGCCCAGCTGCACGCGCTGTCCACCACCGGAGGCGACTGTCAGCGGGCGTTCTCCCTGAGCGCGGGAGGGCCCCGGCTCGGATCGATCGCACGGACCAGGCTGGCTGACGGAGAGATGCTCCACGGCCTCGGATGGGAACCGCTGTGGTACGAGGACGACACACCCGAAACGCGCTGGGTCGATCAACTCGCCGACCGGGCCGCACGACGCGTCGTCACCGCCGGCACCGGCACCGCGACCACCGGAGCCTGTGCCACCGCAGCGCACAGGGCCATCAGCGCCTGTGTCACGACCACCCCCGACGAACTGCCGCAACTGGCGCCCCTGTGGCGTGAGCTGTTCCTGACCGCCGCCGCCCTCACCACCGACACCGCCGCCGTCGCCACCCCCGCCGCCACCGACACCACGGCCGCTCACGACGTCGTCACCCGACTCGCCGACCTGACGGCCCGCATCTGGGAGCACACCATCGCCGGCCCCGGAATCGCCCCCAACCCGCCCGGCAACGCCGACACCGTCCTGTCGATCGACACCTACCACGCGGTCTGGGACAGCTACTCCCTGCCTCCCCGGCAGGGAATCCCCATCCGCCGCGCATTCATCGGCACGCTGACAAGCAGCATGGAGCTGAGCGGAATCGGCCCGTGCGCCCGGCTCGTCGACGGAATCGTCTCCGCCCTGACACCGCAGGACCAGGACCAGGACCGCACCCCCGTCCGACCTCGCCGACCGTGACCGAGAAGGACGCCAACTGTCGTACGGAGGAGGCGCGATGAGCGGGACCACACCTGGGGCCGGGACCCGGAGAGCATCGGGACCACGGGTGAGAGACCTGCGGCTGATCCCCCCGGCCCCCCGCGCGTGGCCTCTGATTGGCCACCTGGTGCCGTTGGTACGGGACCCACTGGCCCTCTTGAGGTCGCTGCCCGCCCACGGACCACTGGTCCGCGTCCACATGGGCCCGGTGCCACTGGTCGTGATCTGTGACCCGGAGCTGACCCGTCAGGCCCTGGTGGAAGACCGGATCTTCGACAAGGGCGGCCCGGTGTTCGACCGCTTCCGTGACGTCCTGGGCGACGGCCTCAGCAGCTGTCCGCACCATGCCCACCGCAGGTTGCGCCGACTGGCCCAGCCCGCCTTCCATCCCGACCGGCTTCCGGGCTACGCACGGACCATGACCGCCTGCACCGAGAAGGTGACCGGTTCCTGGCTGCCGGGCCAGATCCTGGCCGTGCCCACCGAGATGATGTCGATCAGCTCGCGGACCACGGCCGCCACCCTGTTCTCCAACTCCCTGCCCGCGGCCGAGCTCGGACAGCTCATCGCCGACGTCAAGACCATCGCGGGCGGGCTCTTCCGGCGCATGCTTCTCGCCCCGCCGCTGGACCGGCTCCCCACTCCGGACAACCGTGCCTATCTGCGCGCCCACACGCGCCTACGCCACACCTGTGACCTGATCATCGCCGAACGGCGCGCCGATCGCACCGACCACGGCGACCTGCTCTCGGCCCTGGTCGCGGCCCGCGACCTCGAAGACGGTGGCCGCGGGATGACGGACGCGGAAATCAGCGACACGATCCTCACCGTCTTCCTGGCCGGTACGGAGACGACGGCCGGCACCCTGGCCTGGGCACTGGACCTACTGGCCCGCCACCCCGGGATCGAACAGCGGCTGCACACCGAAGTCGACACCGTCCTGCGCGGAAACCCGGCCTCCCCAGCCGATCTGCCCCGCCTGGAACTGACCGAACGCATCATCACCGAGACCCTGCGCCTGTACCCCTCGGCCTGGTTCCTCACCCGCGCGGTCACCCATGACACCCACCTCGGCGGGTACGCGCTCCCCGCCGGCACCAACGTCGCCTACAGCCCCTACCTCATCCACCACCGCCCCGATCTCCACACCGATCCCGAAACCTTCGACCCCGACCGCTGGGACCCCGAGCGCCCCCAGCCTCCCCGCAACGCCTTCCTCCCCTTCGCCACCGGCGCCCGCAAGTGCATCGGCGACACCTTCGCGATGACCGAGGCCACCCTCGCCCTCGCCACCATCACCGCCCGCTGGAGCCTGAACCACCTGCCCGGCCAACAACGGGTCCGCCCCGTCCTGGGAGCGTCCTTCGGACCGGGCAGACTCCGGATGCGGGCAACACCCCGGTGGAGGTAACGGAGTTCGGTCGCCACACGGACGGCGGGAATCAGGAGGACAGAACGGCGGCTGGTCGAGATGAATGGACACGCATACGAAGCTCCTGGTGGACAGGGTCGTCTTGTTCAGGACCCGACTGCCAGGAGACACGTCGTTCCGAGCACCACAGCCCTGTCCATCTCCCGACGCTTCCGCCAGGTTCGCAAGGATCAGTCGCGGAACATGGCCTCTTCTCCATCGATATAGATCAGGACAGGCCTGATCACTTCCCCTGCACCCACCGGTTGCAGCTCGATGGACATTCCGTTGACTGCCGCGACGGCGTTGACCTTGTCCTCGGGAAATCCCCACCTCCTGGCCTCTGCCTGGGCCTCGAACAAGCTGCGGACGCGTTCCCAAGCCTCCCCGGGATGGAATCGGGCGATCGTCCATGGCTGGTCGCCGGACGGTGACGAAAGCGAACCGATGAGACCATCGGCGCATCTGACCCACCACACAGCCTCTTCCTCACTCTCAGCACCTGTTGGCATGCGGCCCTCCTGCAACTCTTCTCCAAGGTCCCGCACGAACTGCGAGAGCGGTATCAGCGGGCTGTTCCCGTCGATCGCGGATATCGCGGTGCTGTGTCGGTCGACGTGAACGATGAGGCGGTACGGGTGGAGGCCCGGTGCACGATGCTGACACGGCGGTCCGACCGGTGGACCAAGCGGCTACGGGCGGCCTCGCGCCTGCTGGCCGGGCGGGGTCGGGCGGGCGCGCACCCCATGCCGTCATCGCTGGCCTCACCCCGCCCCGTAGCTCCGACGTTCGTCCAAGGACACGTCAACACCCACAGCCGGTACGTCGGCAGGCGGTGTGGCCGTCGGACAGATACGGCTGATCGGCGGCTGCCCGGCAATGGGGCGCTGTGGGTATCGGCGCGTGCTTCCTCGGCCAGAGCGAGCGCCTCGTCCATCCGGGACTCCGCAGCTGCCGCGGTCTTCAGCTCGGCGTCCGTGATCGGTTCGCCGTGCCACAGGAGCGTGACCCCGTGTTCGGGGCACCGGGCCATGCCGTCGGTCTCGATCGCGAAGTCGTGGACACCTCCGCTGTGGTGGCACTTCACTCGTCGTCCCTCCGGATGCGGTGCGGGGTGGTGGTCTGGTTGTTCGGCCATTCCCTGCGGTCGCCGGGAGCGCGCCAGTCGTAGTGGGGGCCGGTGTGGCCGGGGGGCTGGGTGCACCGGGCGTACGTGCCGGGGTTCTCGGCCCAGCAGTACCCGTACCCGATGGGCGTGTTCATCGGCGTGCTTCCCGCCAGGCGCGGCCGAGCCGCGCGGCGGTCGCGCACTGTGCCCCCGTACGGCAGGCGTCGCACGCCAGGGTGTGCCCGAGGTACGCCAGATACGCGCGCTCCGGGGGCTGGTACGCGATCCGCTGCCGCGGCGGTGCCATCACCGGGCCGCCCTCCGCCTCGAGCACGCCAGGGCATCCACACACTCACGGGGGAACCACGCGTACGCGGCACCGGTGGCGGGGGTGACGCGCTGCTCACCGAGGTCAACGCCCAATTCGGTGCCGAGCGGTGCACGGCACCACACGCAATGCCAACCACGCTGCTGCTGTTCCGACAGTGCGCTGACTGGCGGTAGATACTTCACGGTCATCGCGGTCCCCGTCGGTTGGCGATCTGCTGTCCCTGCACGGTAGGGCGCGGTACAACAAGGGAGGGCACGCAAAGTGCGTGCCCTGTTCGGAGGCGGTCCGTGGACACTGGACGCATCGGCCGCCGCATCGCCTATTGGCGTGAGCGGCGCGGCTTCACCCAGGCCGACTTCGGTCGGCTCATGGGGCAGACCCGCAGGTGGGTACAGGACCTGGAAGGCGGCCAACGCCAGCAGGACCCGCGCATCTCGGTGCTCATCAGAGCGGCCGACGTCCTGCGCGTCCCCCTGGAGCACTTCTTGACCGACGGCCCCTCAGCAGCGCCCTCAGCATCGACACCCCCCAGTGAGACGCTGGCAGTCATCGACGTGCTGTACCAGGCGGACTCCGGTGACAAGGCCCCGCCGTCGCCAGCCGAACTCAGGCGGCGGCTGACGTACTGCTGCGAAGCGTTTCAGGCGTGCCACTTCGGGGCGCTCGGGCGGGACCTTCCTGCCCTGATCGTCGGGTCCGGGCGCGCTGCGGCACAGGCCGGAGCCGAGTCATGGGAAGCGCATGTCCTGCACTCGCGCGTCCTCCAGCTCGCGGCGTCCTTCCTGCACAAGTACGGGCAGGCGACGGCCGTACAGGCGGCGGTCGTCGCTGACCGCGCCTTGGCCGCCGCCGACCGGTCCGGCGACGCGGTCGCCATCGGCGCCGCGTCCCGTCGGGTCGCCAAATCCCTTGCACACCAGGACCGTCCCACAGCAGCTGTTGACTTCGCCGTCGGCGCCGCGCGCCGCCTTCGTTGCGGCCTTGCAGCGGCTGGGCCGCTGGGCCTGTCCACTCTCGGAATGCTGTACCTCGCGGCCGCCGTGGCCGCGTCCGCCCTGGACCGCACACCGGCCCGCGTGGAAACCGCCGGCGACCACCTTGACCAGGCCGCCGAAGTCGCCGACCAACAGGGCGCAGACCTGAATCAGGACTGGACGAACTTCGGACCCACGAACGTCGGGCTGCACCGGATCGACGTCCTGACCCGTTTCGAGGACGGCTGGTCAGCCCTGGACGCCGCCGAGGACATGGACGACACTGCGGTCCGCAGCCTCGCGCCCGAGCGCCGGGCCCAGCACCTCATCACGGTGGCACGCGCTCAGCTCCTGACACGGAAGAAGGAAGCGGCGGCAGCGTCCCTCGTGGAGGCGTCGCGATTGGCCCCGGAGGAGTTCAAGGGCAGGCCCAGCACCGTTTCTCTGGTGAAGGAAGTAGTCGGAGCGATGCCCGTTCCACCGGGAGACTTGCGTGCGCTGGCGGTGCAATGTGGACTCCACGCATGACCCACGTCCTGTACCTCATCGCCTGCGCGGCCGGACCCACCCAGTACGTCGACGAAGGCATCCGCCAAGCACAGGCTCGTGGCTGGGACACCTGTCTCGTCCTGACCCCGTCCGCCGCCCGCTGGTGGGACCCGCGCATCGGCGAGTTGGAGGAGCTGACCGGGCATCGGATCCGCTCGCAGTACAAGCTGCCCGGCGAGATGGACTCACTACCGAAGGCGGACGCCATGCTCGTCGCCCCGCTGTCCTGCACCAGCCTCAACAAGTGGGGCAACGGCATCTCCGACACGCTTGCGTTGGGGCTGCCCTCGGAGGGCGTACACATGGGCGTGCCAGTGACAGCGATGCCGTACTTCAACCGCGCGCAGGGCGCTCAGCCTGCCGTGGCCCGCAGCATCGCGGACCTCCGGGCACAGGGCGTGACCTTCCTCGACGGTCCTTCCGGGTACGAGCCACACCCACCGAAGCAGGGCGACCCGCGGTCTTTCCCTTGGCACGCCGCGCTGGACGCGATCGAGTCGTCGGCTGGGGACGCACCGTAAGATCCAAGCCCGTGACACACAGCTAACTAGGCTAACCCTTAGGCGAGTTGGAGCGCACCGCCTGGGCCGAGCAGCAGGACGGCCGCCTCACCGTGGCAACGGCGGCAACCGCCGCACAGCAAGCCATCGCCGACCACGCTCAGACCACCGGGCAGGACCGGCACAAGGCCGAGGCAGCGCTGGAGAAGGCCGTACGGCACTCCGTGCCCCCCAGAGGATGCCTGCCCCCCCCGGACGCACGAACGGGCCCCCTCCGCCCGAAGGCGAAGAGGGGCAACCCCTCAGAGCGGGAGCCACGCTGTGTGTGACGTCCAGCGCGACGTGATCCGGAGACCGTTCCCGCAGTGCGGGGACCGTTTGCCCTTGGCGCCGTACACGTAGGCGAGGCCGGGTCCACCCCCGCGCGTGCGGGGACCATCAGGACGCCGACCTTGCCGTCCTTGAGGCCCCGGGTCCACCCCCGCGCGTGCGGGGACCATAGTTCCTGAGCTGCGGCTTTACACGCCCCGGCCATGAGGATCCGTGACTCTCATCGGCTCGGAGATCTCGCCCGTCATCATGAGGCGCGTTGGCCCGGGGAGTTGACTGGTGGGTGAGACAGCAGGCCGTTGTGCGGACGGGCCTGATGCGACATGACCGCGCGGACCTCTTTGATCTTCACCCCCCAGACAACTCGCACGGCCTTCTCATGCCGCCCGGCATGGCCAAGGTCAATCGCGAGGCGGCCCGTGACTACGTCAGGACGAGAGGCACGGTGATGGTGAGGTGTCCGTCGGTGGTCGGCAGGGCGGCGGCAGGAGCGTTCATACGAGCTGCGAGGTGGCCGATCACCCGGCCGGTCAGTTCCTCGTCCCACTCCGCCGTGCCTTCCGGCGGCAGGCGCATCTCCTCCCTGGCAGGCGGGTTGTCGCCGAGATAGCGCGCGGTGTCCATGTTGACGACCCAACAGGCCACTGCGATCTTCACCTGCCCGGGTGCCGCCCACTGCGCCCGTATGTGGGCGCACATGGTGAAGTCGTCCCCGCCGTATGTGACCGTCGTGGAGAACGACCCGCCACGGGGGTACTGCCGTGCCAGCTTGAGTACTGCTGGTTCCACAACGGCTCGCGCCATAGGTTCCGTATACACCCTCTGCCCCCTGTCGATCCCGGCCCTCAGCATCCCAGACGGGGCCTGTGCCGGACAGATCGGCTGCCGCCCCGACCGTTTCCCCTCCGGGGGAACGCTGTGTACCTCGCGGGCATGCGAACGGCCGACGTCGGCGGTCTCGGCTCCGGAGCTCCCGCCTGTCTCCGTCAACAGGCTTCTGGGGAGACCACGTTCGCCTGATGGCGGGTCAGCCGCCAGACCTGATCCTTGCCGGGTTCCGCCGGGTCGAGGCCCTCGGCGAGGCGGCGAGGGTGTTCGGTGAAGCCGAGTCGGGCGGGGACGGCTGCGCTGGCGCGGTTGGCCGGGTCGTGGACGACCTCGACGTAGTCGACGCCGGGGAGGCGGAAGGCCTGGTCGACCAGGGCGCGCGCGGCCCGGGTGGCCACGCCGCGGCCCGTGGCGGCCGGGTGCAGCCAGTAGCCGATCTCGCGGCTGTCGACCGGGCTGTCGTCACGTCGGAACAGCTGGCAGGCGCCGACGATGGCCCTGTCCAGCACGATCGCGTAGGTGAAATCCCGGCCTTCGTCCCAGGCCTCGTGGCGGCGGGTCAGGAAGTCGGCGGTCTTGGCCAGGCTGTGTTCGGCAACCCACGGTACCCATGGGCCCAGGTGCTCCAGCGACTCCTTGATGACCCCGAACAACTCCGGAAGGTCCGCTTCGCGGTCGAAACGGCGCAGTGTCATGTCGCCCAGCTCTATCACCTGCTGTGGAAAGTCCATACGCGGAGGATCGGCCCCGGTCGCCATCAGCGGCAACGAGATTTCGAACTCCGAGGGTCCCTCGGCCATGGCGCCCTGTGACGTTGTCGGTGGCGGCAAGGGTGCGCTGCGGGTCACGGCAGACGAGTACGACGCTTCTGCCGACTCCATCAGGTGACGTCATGTCACCAGAGCCGGGCCCCAGCAGAGCCGTCCATGGGGGGACGTGCTCGATCCCTCGCTGTGAGCGGCGGAGAGAGGTCGGCCGCCGGCGTTCGGGACAGGTGCCCGTAAGATCACGTACTCATGGACGCACGCGCGGGAATCGAGATGATCGCGATCCCTCCGGGGCGGATCACGCTGTCGGACCGACGGACGCAGCGCAGTTGGCCGGTCGAACTCGCGCCCTACCGGCTCGCCACGTTCCCGACCACACAGGCGCTGTACGCGGAGATCACCGGTCAACGGCCGAGCACCGCCGATGGCGACAGGCTGCCCGTCGAGGGTGTCTCCTGGTGGGCCGCCCTCCGGTTCTGCAACGCGCTGTCCCGACGCGAGGGGTTCGTACCCGTCTACCACCTGCATGCCGACGGCGAAGGTGTCGAGTGGGACGCATCCGCCGACGGGTACCGGCTGCCGACCGAAGCCGAGTGGGAGCATGCCTGCCGTGCCGGTACGACCGGCCCGCATTACGGCCCGCTCGACGAGATCGCCTGGTACCGGGGCAACTCGCAGGAGCGCATCCACGACGTGGGCGGCAAGCGGCCCAACCCGTGGGGCCTTCACGACATGCTCGGCAACGTCTGGAACTGGTGCTGGGACATCTATGACGCGGAGGTCTACGGCAGCTACCGGGTGCTGCGCGGCGGCGGCTGGTTCGACGAGCACTGGAGCTGCAGGGCCTCCGCGCGGCGCCGCAGTCATCCGAGCTTCCAGGTCGACGACGTGGGGTTCCGCGTCGCGCGCTCCGTCACGGGCTGATCCGCGTCGTGGGCGATGACCGCCTCGATGGGGCGGGGTACCCAGCATCTGAAGGACTCGGGTCGAAGCAGCCCGGTCGTCACCGGAGAGGCACGTCACTTGTCACATACGGTCGATCGGTGCCCTTCCTGTCGCCGGGCCGGCTTCGTTCGCCTTCAGCAGCGGCGTGTGTCGATGAGTGTGAACAACAGTTGGCGATCAACGCGCTCGCGGATGTTCACGGGAAATGACGGTGCTGCCGTCAGTGAGAACGTTCGCGCCGGTCGAGCGGACGAGCGGCACCTCCAAAGAAGCAGGCGCGGTAATCTCGGGCCATGCCCGAGACATCGGTGGCGCACTTCTACGACGAACTGGCCGACGACTACCACCTGATCTATACAGACTGGGACGCGAGCATCCGTCGGCAGGGGGGCGCCCTGGACGCCCTGATCGGACAGGATCGCGCGGCGGTCCTCGACTGTTCCTGCGGCATCGGTACGCAGGCCATCGGCCTGGCACTGCGCGGACACCGCGTCACCGGGACCGACCTCAGCCCCCGCGCCGCCGCCCGCGCCGCCCGTGAGGCCGCCCGTCGGAGCCTGAACCTGCCCACGGCCGCTGCCGACATGCGACGCCTCCCGTTTCCTGACAGCCGGTTCGACACCGTCGTCTGCGCCGACAACTCGCTGCCTCATCTGCTGACTGAGCAGGACGTACGCGCCGCCCTGGCCGAGATGCGCCGCGTGCTGCGTCCCGCCGGCCTGCTGCTGGTCAGCACACGCCACTACGACGACCTGCTGCGCGACCGCCCGGCTTCGACGCCTCCACAAGTCCACCGGACCACCGACGACGAAGAACGAACCGTCACCTTCCAGCTCTGGAACTGGCACGGCGACGGCGAGCACTACGACCTGGAGCACTTCCAACTCCTCCCGGCAGAAGAAGAGTGGCGTGTCCAGGTCCGCCGGACCACCTACTGGGCACTCGGCCAGGACCGGCTGGCCGGCCTCGTGGCCGAGGCCGGGTTCGCCGACCCCCAGTGGCGAATGCCGCAGGAGACCGGCTTCTTCCAGCCGCTGCTCGTGGCCCGCGCCGGCGAGTAGGAGATTCCGCCTCGGCGTGGGAGGGCGGGTATCAGCGGGTCTTGGCAGGTTCCCCAGCTCGGGCTCGGTGGTGGCGAGGCGGGAGGAGCCCTGCGCTCAACGTCGCGCAGCTTCATGCTGGTGCCGTGACCACGCCCGGTCGCCGGCCCCGGGCAGGAGGAGCCGTGGCCGCAAACGGGGTACCACCGTTGGCGCCCTCGCTCCCGGCAGGCCCGGTTCGGTCAGGAAGCGGTCCCGGCTGAGCCGTGCCGCTGTGCGTCCGAGCCGGGTTCACCGCATCGCGCCACACCGCCCCGGCCGATCGGGGCGGGCCGCGGACAGCCCGGCGTCCTGGGAGGCGATTGCGCCTCCGCGGTGGCCGGCCTCTCGCCGGTGCTCTCCGTACCCCGGTTCCGCCGGACCGAGCCACCACCGGGGCTCAGGCCCCGGCCGCTCGCCCATCGGTCGCGATCCGGCTGACCACGGCCGATGCCCGCCGGGGGTCCGCTGCCAACCACGTGCTCAGATGGTCCCGAACGGCCAGCGCGACGGATTCGCGCACCTCGGCGTGGGCCAAGGTGCCGCGTGTGGAGCCCTCGAACTCGGGGCGGTCGAGTTTCACCGAGACGACCGCGGTGAGGCCGTCGTCGAACCGGTCGGGTCCGGGACCGGCGTCGATCCTCGTCAGCGGTTGCCGCTCTTGTACGAAGGCGTTGACCGCTGCCGCCACTCCCTCCCGGAAGCCCACCACATGCGGCCCCCCGCCGGGGGTGGGCACGCAGTTCGCGAAGCTCTGGATGCCGCCCGTGAAGGTGTGGCTCCACATCAGCGCGACCTCGACGGACCCGGCGATCCGCGGATCCTCGTACGCGAAACCGAGGACGCCCGTCCCCTCGGACGTCCCGGCCCGCGCCGCGATGAAGGCGACGAAGTCCTTGGCACCGCCCGGGAAGAGGAACCGTTCCGACCGTGGCCCGCCCGCAGGGCGCCGGTCGGTCAGTGAGATGTCGAGGCCGCGGTTGAGGAAGGCCAGTGTTCTGAAGTGCTCTGCCAGCGTGTCGAACGAGCACACCGCCGTACCGAAGACGTCGGCGTCGGGCCGGAACGCGATGACGGTTCCGGTTCCCGTCGTGGGTCCCTCGGACGAGGGCGGGCCGACCGCAGCACCGCGGTCGAAGCGCTGTACCCATCGCACCCCCTCGCGCCGGACCTCTCCTGTCAGACGGCTCGACAGGGCGTTGGCGACGAAGGGCCCCATGCCGAAGAGGCCCACCTCCACAGATCGGCGGCCACCGCGCCGCGGCCCGGTGTACATCCGGGTCAGCAGCTCTTCGAGGCTGGGTTCGCCGGTGTGCCCGGCGGCCTCGACCGGAATCCCCGGCCCGTCGATGGCGACCCGCACGCAGCCGTCGGATTCCAGCGCGACGTCGACGCGGCCGGCGTGACCGGCGAGGACCTCGTTCACCGCCCAGTCGGAGACCTCGAACACCTGGTGGTGCAGCCCGCGCTCACTGGTCGATCCCACGTACATCCCCGGGCGTTTCCGGATGGCTTCCCGGCCCTCCCACACCTGAATATGGGCGGCGGCGTACGGGTTCGCGGCGTCCCTCATGAAGTCCCCCTCCGATGGGTGCCCTGCGGAACTCCCAGCCTAGGCGGGTGGGCGAAGAACACCAGGTCAGAGGGCATTTACCGAGGGCACGGACAGGCAGGTGACGGCCTGCCGGGAAACGAGCGGCCCGGGGGTCGCGCATGGCCGTCGAAGGGCGCCCGGGGCCCGGTGAACCCGCGGCCGAGCCCATTTCCGGCAGCCCTGAGGCCCCCGATTCCCTCAGCCGCTCCGCAAGGTGCCTCAGGCGTCTCCGCTGTGCTCGCGCAGCGCGATCCGGGCCAGCTTCGTCAGCATCATTCCGTTGCGGATCGCCATGAGGTAGTCCACGGGGAGTCCGTGCATCCGGGTGCCGGGGCCCCGGAGGGGGTGCCAGTCGAGTGTGAACAGGGTGTTCTCGCCCCAGGGGGTCAAGTTCATGGCGATGCGGGCCGCGCCGAACGGATCTGCCTTCGCTTCCAGCTCAAGGCGGTGTCGCGGTTCGCAGATGCGGACGACGCAGGTGTCGTCGATGGTCAGGGGACCGGCCCCGACCCGGACCTTCAGACGGGCGCCCGCTTGCGGCCAGTGCGCGTCCGCGGCGAGGACCCGCCGAGTGCCCGTCACCCACTCCCCGTATCGGTGGCCGTCGGACAGCAGGTCCCAGACCTCGGACGGCGTGCTCAGGATCAGACGGCGGTTCCGGGCCACGCTGATCACGCTCCTCCGGGGGCGAGGGATATGAAGGATGCTGCCGGTGACTTCTCCGGGACAGGGCCGTCCGTCGGAGCACGCTCCGGACGTCCCCCTCCGCACGACCCGGCCCTCGGCCACTCCGGTGGGTCCGGGCCGCCGTCCTGGACGACGACGGCCTCGGGCTTCTCCCGCTGCTCGACCGTGGTCCCCCTCGGCCCGACCGCTGGGCGCGGCCGCACCGGGCCACCGGTTCCGCCCACGGGCTTGGCCTCCAGATTCGTACCGACCCCACCACCTCCACAATTCGGCAGGCCCAAACGGGGCCCCTGGCCTGTTCCGGACGGCGGGTCAGGTCCGCGCTCTCCCCCGTCGGTCAGCTCCCGTCCATGAGCGCGAGGTGGTCGTCACGACGGATCAGATGTGCGCCGAGGGCCGGGGTGAGGTCCACGACCAGCCGCGCTCCGACGCCCGAGGCCGTGGCGGCGGGGGTGAGGTAGCCGACCGCGCGCAGCTCGCCGACCGCCTTGCGGAACGCCTCGCGGCCCTCGGCGGCCCCGCGCCGACTGCGGGTGAGGGAGGCCAGCTCGTTGATCGTGGGTTCCTGCCCCGGGGGGTAGCCGGTGGCGAGTTCGGCGAGGACGCCGCGGGCGCGCCAGGTCAGTCGCATGTCCCGCACCGCCTGCGCGAAGAGGGCCGGATCGTGGACGGGCGGGGTGGAAGGGACGGGCCACCGCGGAAGGGCGGTGGTGTCGCTGATGTCCATCGGGTGCGGCTCCTTCGGTGGTTCTTCCGGCGAGGGCATGCCGGGTACGGCCTTCGCCTTCGCCGAGGACGACGTCGTCCATGTTCTCGCGGTACGTGTCCTGTCCTGTCCTGTCCTGTCCTGTCCTGTATAGAGGTTGTGAGCGGTGAGCCGCAGTCGGACCGGTGAGGTCGCTGCGGCTCCTGAGCTCCGGCCCTCCGGCCGGTAGTGGGCAACAGCAGCGCTACGGGGCGGCCCCGTGCGGCCATAGCCGCACGGGGCCGCCCAGGCGCTTCAGCCGAGTCGTGTCTCAGCGAAAAGCGGCCATGCTCCGGGTGACCCAGTCGCTGAAGGAGCTCGGGGCACGGCCGAGCACTCGTTCCACGTCCGGGCTGATCCCCAGTTCGGCCGGGTTCGGGGCGGCGATGATGTCCAGGGTGTCGTCGGCGAGCTCCGGCGGCACGAACCGGGTCATCGCGGCCTTGGCCTCCTCGCGGGTGAGTTCGTGGAACCGCACCGGCGAGCCGAGCGCGGCGGCGATGGCCTCCGCCTGCTGACGCGGCGTGATCACCTCGGGCCCGGTCAGCTCGAAGACTCCCCCGGTGTGCCGCTCGTCGAGCAGGCAGGCCGCCGCGACCTCGGCGATGTCCACCGGGTCGACGACCGGAACCCCGACGTCACCGAAGGGTGCGGCGACCGTCCCTTGCGTGCGGACGGACTCCGCCCAGGCCAGGGCGTTGGAGGCGAAGCCGCCCGGTCGCAGGACGGCCCAGTCCGGGCCGGACTCCCTCAACGCGTCCTCCACCGCGCGCATCGCGATCCGCGTCGGGCCGAGCGGCCTGGTCGCCACGCCCTGCGAAGACAGCAGGACGATCCGGCTGACCCCGCCGGCCGCGGCCAGGTCGATGATGTCGGTCGGCCTGGCTCCGGGGGCGTGCAGGTCGCCGGACAGCAGGAGGAACAGCGCCTTCGCCCCGTCCAGCACGGGGGCGAGGCTCGTCGGTTCGGCCAGGTCGGCCGTCACATGCCGGACTCCGTCCGGCACCGCGGCCGCGTGCCGTGACACCGCCGTCACCTGCTCGCCCGCCTCGGCCAGGGCCTGCGTCAAAGGCCGGCCCACATTCCCGGTAGCCCCAGTAACCACAATCATGTTCAGCTCCTGATCCGTTGTGCACTGCGGCAACCGACGCTAGGAGCGGGGCTTACTTTTCGTAAGAACATACCCAGAGGTAAGCTCCGAACATGAAGGAAGGCGCGCAGCTGACGCAGGGCGAGGCGGGCAACCGGTATGACGTGTTTCACACGGACTGCCCTGCGCGCGACATGGTCGACCACGTGACCAGCAGGTGGGGTATCTGGGTGCTGATCTCCTTGCGGAGCAACGACCTTCGGTTCTTCGAGCTGCGCGACAGCATCCAGGGCATCAGCGAGAAGATGCTCGCTCAGACGCTGCGCGCGCTGGTCCGGGACGGACTGGTCTGGCGGGAGGTCGAGCCGACGACCCCGCCCCAGGTCACCTACGGGCTGACGGAGTTCGGCCAGGACATCGGTGAACCACTGACGGACTTGTTCGACCGGATCACACAGCGGCTGGAGTCCGACGGAACGTCCGCCACGGAACGTCGGCCACGGAGCGTCGGCCACGGAGCGGCTGAGCAGCTGAGCGGCTGAGCGGCTGAGCGGCTGAGCGGCTGAGAGCAACAGGTCCGGGGGACGGGCCGGCATCCGGAGTCGGGGTACCGCTCCGGCTCCGGTTCGCCCCGCCGACAGACGGTGCCCGCCGAGAGCGAACGCGGTGGCCGCCGACGGCGGGAGGCTCCTGGAGCGCTGGGGCTTTCGGCCACATCGGCGATGCATCAACGCGGGAGGGCCGAGAGGCCGCCTGCGCGGGCAGGCGCCCCGCAATCGCCCATCGTGGCAGGCCACAAGGGCCGCCTGATCTCTGCGCGCCACCTGACCGGGAGCAGCTCCGTACCTCGTCCGGACCGGGATTCACCCCGTCGGGACGAGGTGCGGAGGGGCGTGCCCGCCCGGTCCGTATCCTCATGTCATGGCCACTGCACAGGACCGGCAGCGCGTGATCCTCGGTGAGATCTCCGATCTCTGTGCGGCTCGCCCGGCCGCGTCCGAGCTGTTCCGGAGTCTGGCCGGACTGCTGCACGACGAGCTCGGGTTCGAGGCCGGATGCTTCCACGGGAGCGACCCGGTCAGCGGATTCCCCACATCGACGCTGCCGTACGGTCTCGATCCGGCCGACTTCCAGGAGGCCGCCCAACTGGAGTTCTCCAGCGCGGACAGCACCACCTTCGACGCCATCCGCGCGTCCGGCCGGTCCGTGCAGAGTCTCCTACGGGCCACCGAGGAGTTACCGGAACTCAGCGTCCGCTACCGGCAGATGCTCGAACCCCGGAGCTACGTCGACGAGCTCCGGGTCACCTTCGACAGCCATGGCGGCCGGTGGGGCTGCGCCGCGTTCATGCGGGGGCGCCGGCACGGGCCGTTCACCACCGACGACATCCGGCTGATGGAACGGGCCGGGCCCCACATCAGCGCCGCCCTGCGGCACTCCCAGCTCTCACTCGAAGCTCCTTCGGAGGCCGGTCCGACCGATGGCGAAGCCGCCTCACCCGTCGGCGCCGTGGTGATCGTCGGCGCGGACGGGTCCCTGGTCTCGGCCGACGAACGTGCCGAGGTCCTGCTGGCCGAACAGAGCCGGGACGAGCTTCTGATCCACGGCATCCCCAGTGGGCTGGCCGCCCTGGCGGAGTACGCCCGCGAGTCGGCCGAAGCACGGCGGAAACCCGACTGCCGAACCAGCATCCGTACCCGGCAGGGCCAGTGGCTGACCCTTCAGGCTTCAGTCCTGCGCGGCGCGGCCCCGGGTCAGGTGGCCATCGTCGCGATGCCCTCCTCGCCGGCCCAGCGGCTGCCGGTCGAACTCATGGCGTACGGGCTGACCCCTCGCGAACAGGACGTGGCTCTCGGAGCGTTGCGCGGCCACAGCACCCGGCTGATCGCCGAGCAGTTGTCGTTGAGTCCGCTGACCGTGCAGGACCACCTCAAGTCCATTTTCGACCGTACCGGGGTCCGCAGCCGCCGGGACCTGGTGGCCCTGCTGATGGCCGACAGAACCAGAACCGCGCATCTCCCGCCCTGCTGAGACGAGGTACCCAGAAATCTGGGATACCGGAGTCCGATCATGGGCCAGCAGACTGGCCACGGCCCCGGTGCGGCGGATCCGAACGGCCCGCACCGGACATTCGGACATCCGTGTTGCCCTTCCTTCTGGAGGAACGTTGCCCTCGTCCGTCAAACGACTCGTCCTCGCCGCCGTCCTCGCGCTGGCCGCGATGCTGCTCAGCCCGGGAGGCGCCTCCGCCACCCCGCCACCCTCGACCGTGGTGTTCAACCAGCAGTCCGCGCGCTGCCCCAAGGAGAACGTCACCGACAGACCCGACATGGTCATCTGCGACGAGAACCACGGTTCCGTCAGATGGCAGTTCACCCCGGTCGCCGGCTTCCCCGGGGTACACACGATCAACAGCAACTCCTTCGCCGGTGCCTGCCTGGCAGCCGACCAGGGGGGCGGGGGCGTGACGATCAAAGCCTGCGACGGCAGCACCCTCCAGATGTGGCGGATCACCGCCAACCAAGTCGCCTCCCCGCTCTACGACCTGGTCGGAATGCGCCTGACCAGTGTGTCCAGCGGCCAGTGTCTGGACAACAAGCCGAAGAGCGGCGGCTGGATGATCTACCTGTTCGGTTGCAACAACGGCACGTACCAGCAGTGGAACATCAACAAGGCCGCCTTCAAGGAGCTGACCGGCGGTCACCTCGGAATGACCTGGGCCAACCTCGAACAGCGCACGGACAACGTCGTGCACGTGGGCAGTGACGCCGCTACCAACGCGTACTACGGCGACACCACCCCGCTCACCGCGCTGCCGCTGCTCTGCCTGAACCAGGACGGCCGCCCCGCCCCCGCCGGAATCCCGGCGGGCGGCTTCCACAGCTGGGCCCGTGGTCAGGTCAAGGCCACTTCCCCGCTCGCCGGAACGCTGTTGACCAGCCGGGCGGCAGCGGACCAGATCTGTGCGAACAACTTCGGCGCGGGCTGGCGCACCGCCGAGTTCCACGACGGCGAGGGCTGGTCCTTCTGGGCGAACGGCACTCTGCCGACCGGAACCCGGTTCTGGACCGCGATCGACAATCAGCCGGCCAACCCCTGGGACTGACCCCCCGGAGGGGTGGGCGGCGGCCGGCCCGGCCGAGCCATCCACGCGGGCCCGCGCCGGCTGGGACCCGCCGGCGTCCGCCCTGTGAAGCGCGGGTTCGCAGCTGCCGCCTCGGACGGCTCGCTCCGAACCCGCGCGCCGGTCAGTTGACGGTCAGGGCCGCCGTGTTGTTCGTGAGGTCCGGGTCGAAGTCGAAGGGGAACCCACCGAACTCGCCGTACGGAGGGTGGATGCTCACGGCACCGGTCGCACCGGGCACCACGGTGTCGACGCGCACGGAGAACGCGAACGTGCGCCGGGTGTCCTCCAGCACCCAGTACGACAGGTCGCAGTCGTAGCGCGGGGCTCCCGTCCGCTGCGGGTAGTAGCCGCCGTCGAGGGTGCGCGGGGAGCAGTCGGACGGCACGCCGGTGACCTTGGTGCCCTCGGGCACGATCAGCCGGACCTCGGCGACCGGGTCGCCGGAGCCGAGGTTGCCGAACCAGGCCGGGCCGTTGTTCTCGAACGTGAGCTCGGCCGTGGCCGTCCCGCCCACCACGCCGGAGATGGCGTCGCCGGTCACGGAGAAGTCCGCGGTGCTCTCCGCGCCGATCTGGAGGGCCGCGTAGTCGTTCTCGGAGTCGATGTCCTGGGCGCCGCCGCCCGGCTCGACGCCGATGTCGAGCCGCTCGTTCAGCGCGTGCGGGGCGAGTCGCACCGTCAGCGGCTCGGGCAGCTCGAACGCGTCGCCCGGCGCCAGCACCTGGTCGAACGTGCAGACCGCGTTGCTCGACGGTGCGTAGTTCTCGCCGTCCGTCGTGGTGTAGGTGCAGGCGTCGTACCGGGTCAGATCCGTCAGGCCGTACGAGGCGTTCAGCTTGACGGTGAACCCGTTCGCGCTCTCGTTGCCCTTGTTGGTGACCTTGACCGGGATCGTCCGCTCGTCGCCGGGCAGGCCGTCCTCGAAGTCGGCGACGGGCTCGATGGCGAGGTCGGGCCCGGAGCCGACGGTGAGCGTGGTGTCGAAGCTCTCGTGCGGCGCGGTGAGCGTGCCGTCGGGCCCGCCGGTCGCCGTCGCCTCGTAGGTGATCCTGCCCTGCGCACCGACTCCGGCGCCGTCGGCCGCACGCACCGTCAGGAACACCTGGTCCTCGTAGTCGCCCCCGATCGTGGGCACCACGGGGATGTCGCACACCGCACTCGCGCCGCTCGGCGTGCAGTTGTCGGGCCAGGTCACCTCGGCGACCCCGGCGAGGTCGGAGACATCGACGGTGAGCCTGCCGTCGGCCACCGTGAAGTTGTCGTTGTCGTGATAGAGGCCGACGCCGAGGATGCGGGACTGCGGCTGACCGCCGTCGGTGCCGAGCGGCAGCGTTTGCGCGTACGGCTGGTTGATCCACAACTGGTCGGTCTGCGGCGGGTCGTCGGCGGCGAACGCGGGTGCGGTGAGGCCGACGGTCAGCAGTCCGGCCACCATCGCTACGGCGGCGCCGGATCTGGGATGTACCGGGCGTCGAGCGGAGAACAGTCTCATTGCTACCCCCCAAGGGCGTGGTAACGCGACTGATGCACCGGCAACTCCGGTGCACCGGAAGGATCATCACATGAAGAGGATCTTGCGGCGCCACGGTTTTCCGCACCTGTGGGACAACACCGCGGAGGGCCGCCGTGCACCGTCCGACGGAAGGCAGTCATGACCGAACGCGGCATCATGCTGGTGGCACGGGTGTCCGGCCCTGACTGACCAGGGGCGGACAACCGCACCCTCCCGAAGCGGAGGCAACCCCTGTGCGGGGCCGCGGCCCGTCGGCGTGCCGCTGCCCGGCGGCCCGTAATTCGCTTGAGCGGGCGCCGACCGGCGTACAGGCTTGCGTGGTGATTCTCGATCTGGCACCGCACTGTCTGAGCTGGGACGAGGTGGACCCGGGCCGCCATTCGTTCGACAGTGGATCGGCGGCGAAGGCGGTGCACCTGCTCGGGCCGGCGCGTCGCGTACCGCGCCGCCCTGATGTCGCCTTCGCGGAACCGGAGATGAGGGCATGGACCCGGGACGAAGCCGAGCCCTGGGCCAACGCCATGTCGTACGCCCTCGTCCGACACTACGGCCGCTGGGCCGTGGGGTGGCGCTGGTCGCACGACGAAGGTGACTTCGACGGCGGGCCGGTCGGGCACTGGTGCTGCCCGCGGGACTCGATCACCACCCCGCGGGAGACACTCGACCGAGTCGTCTCCGCGCTGTGCGAGTGGCGGGGATGGCTGGAGAACCTGGCCGGATGGTTCGAGGCGTACCCGCTGGAGCCGGCCGACATCGAGGACCAGCGAATTCTGTGGGAGTGCGCCGCCCGCAATCTGATACTCCAGGTGACCGACCGCACCGGTTGCGGCAGCGGCTGGCACGGGCACTGCCGCCAGGTGCTGACCTGGTTCCTCAGCCACTGGGGAGTCGCGCCCGAGACCGCTCAGGAGCTGGTCGATCAGGCGATCGGCGGCCGGTTCAAGAGCTGGACCGGCCCTGACACCGTCCTGGTGGACGACATCGCGGAGACTCTCGCACTGGCGCTGTCGCCGGAAGACTGCGCACCCCCCGACGAGCCCGCCCCGGATCACCTGGAGACATGGCTCGCGGTCCGCGGGACCGTTCCGTGGCAGCAGGTCGACGACTCCGACCCGGGCGGACCGGTCACCCCGTCGCACGACGGAGCCGCGGAGGACATCCGCGGCTTCGACCGCGCCGTCGACTCCGCCCGCGCCAACGGCATGCTCGCCGCCCTGGAACTGCTGCGGGCTGACGCGGCCCGCAGCGCCCCACTCGACTTCGAACTG
This sequence comes from Streptomyces sp. NBC_01237, assembly GCF_035917275.1. Classification (NCBI taxonomy): domain Bacteria; kingdom Bacillati; phylum Actinomycetota; class Actinomycetes; order Kitasatosporales; family Streptomycetaceae; genus Streptomyces; species Streptomyces sp. NBC_01237. Next base: position 177,111 of record NZ_CP108510.1, read on the forward strand.
CTCCGACGCTGGCAGCGGCACGTCCTGAACACACCGCAGCCACCGCCGTTCCGCACCCTGCCCGCGTTCGCCAAGGAGGGCAGGGAACGCTACGGCATCGGCACGGACACCCGCGCCCGATTCGACGCCTGCCTCGCCGAAGGCGCAGCGGACAACGATTCGTCCCTCCCCCTGACCGCCCGCGCCGCACGCGTCTACCTCGATATCTGCTTCTTCCACCCCTTCGACGACGGCAACGCCCGATCCGCCTTCCTCGCCCTCGTCTACGTCCTCGCCCGTGAGGGCATCACCCTCGGCAGTGTCGGAATGCTCCGTCGCGTCACCTTTCACGCGGACGACTCCCAGGACGCCCTCGCTCTCGCCCGGTACATCAACGCTCACCTCGCAGACACCCGACGCCACGCGCCTCCTCCGGCTCCCGGAGAGGTTGGTCCTCCTTGAGAGTCGCCCTCGGCCAGGTCACCCGGGCCGCGTTGCCGCACGGCACCCACGAGAACCGGAAGGCTCGCCGCATCCCGCGTCGGGCAACCGGGCGGCCGGGCGTCGAACCGGCTGATCGGCCGTGGCGTCCGGAACGTCCTGCACGCGATGGGGTACGACGGCCTGCGCACAGGGGCCGCCGAGGAACCGCGTTCGGTCCTGTGCCGTATGCACGGGGATCCCGGCCGGTGGCCCGGTGAGCGGCTGGTGGGCCTACCTGGAGGAGAGGACCTGCCGAGAGGTCGACGCCGATGTACTGCGGGATCGCCGGATGGCGGCGGTCAAGTCCGTGTGGGAGGCGCTGCGTCCGCTGGGGGTGGGTCTGCACGAGGCCGAGCGGGTGGTCCACGCACGGTACGAGGCACTCGGCGACCGGGTGCGGCACACGCCGCCCGATCCGCTCGACCTCACCTCACTCGCAGCCCGCGCCGCGGCTCTCCCGGGCCGTGTGGCGGCGGTGGAGGCTCTGTGGGACGGCGATACGGTGCACGACTGGTTCGTGCTCCTGGTCGCGGTCCTGGACGCCCCGGACGGGGAGGGCCACCTGGCGACCGTCCACCACCGTCCGGGCGCCCCGCCTGGCGGTGCCGCCGCCAGGGCCGGCCGGGCGCTGGCCGACCATCTCGGTGTGCCGTTCCACTTCGCTTCCCCGGACACCCCCGATGACCACGCCCCCCGCCGGCGGACAGCCCATCGACCGGTGGAAGAGCCGTGACCCGGGAGCCAGGAGCGGGTCACAGCGACATCGGAGGGCGGGGCCGTACGGGAGGTATTCGGCGTTCCGACAGCGCCGCGGGGTGCCGCACCTGTCGTCGCGCGCCCGCCACGGACTGCGGGAGCGCCTCTCTCAGGCCCTGGGAGTCATGCCCAGCCCTTGTGCGAGTCCCTGGTCCATGGCCCCGCGGTCCAGTGCCCCGTACTGCCCCGAACCACCTCTGCGCCGCAGTACGGCCAGGCACACCCCGGCCACGGCCGCGAGCACAACCACCGTGGAAACAATGACGATCATGGATCCCCCGTCTGTCCGGCGGAACCGTTGTGCGGTCCCTGGTTGATCTGCATTGTCGCCTGCCGCCTGTTCATGGGGAAGCCCGATTCCTGCCGGAGCGCGGGCTCGCGCGGATGCCCGCGCGGGAGTGTGGTGCGCTCAGGTCAGGAGAGGGACGTGGGGTTCCGCGGAGGCGGGACCGCTCGCAGGAGTTCCCACAAGGGGCGGTGTCCGCCCGCCCAGGCGGACAGGGTCTCGCGGTCGACCAGGTGCAGGCGCTGGGATCGGGCGAACTCCTGGGCGGGCCGGGAGAAGCGGCCGTTGGTGACCAGTACGACGACGTCGCCCTGGTGGACGGGGCGGCCGGTGCCGTTGAGGACGTGGAGGTCGGGGGTTCCCACGGCGGCCCCGGCGAGGCCGGCCCTGCGGTGCTTGCACTGCAGTACCCAGCGACGGCCGTAGGGATCGGTGGCCTTGACGTCGGCGCCGTTGTCCCCGGCACCCCCCACCTGGACCGCGTCGGCGCAGCCGTCACGGAACATCAGATCGCGTACCGCGTGCTCGAACTCGCGGTGGTGCAGCCGGTCCAGTTGTTCCAGCGGGTAGCGCAGCGTCCGGGCGGTCTCCGCCCTCCGGCGCGACCGGGCGGCGCGGTAGCGGTGCCACAGCACACCTCCGGCGGCCGCGGCGGCGAGGACGACGGGAACGATCCACGGGTGCGCGGCGATCCAGGCGAGCAGCCGCCCGGCCGCCCACAGGGCGACGGCGACGAGCAGCAGGACCTGGATGCCACGCCGCTGCCGCTGCTTGCGGGTACGGGCCGTTCGGCTGCGCGCCGCGGGGCGGCGTGAGGGCCGGCGCGGGGCGGGGCTGCGGTGTGGTGGGCGGCGGGTGGCCATCGGGTCGCTCCGGCTGTGTCAGCGGCTGGAATCGGAGATGCCGGAGACGGGCCGGCGCCACAGCCGCAGGAGGACGACGCCGGCGAGCGGCGGTCCCCCATTGATCGTCAGCGTCCTGTCCCGCCCCCGGTCGGGCTTCGGCCGCCCCCCGGTCGGGCTTCGGGCGGTCCCGGTCGGGCCGGTGCGGGCGGGCTGCTCAGCCCCCTTTATGTATCCCGGATCCCCCACCCGCGCCGCCCAGTTGTCGGACGATGACGCAAAGCGATCTGTTGGCCGGAATGATCAGGGACCGCATCCGCCGCACCGGTCACGCAACGAGTGCCGCACGCTCCGGCCTGCTGCTTCACCCACCCTTCACCCACCACGATCGAGCTCAGTCGATTCCGGGGACCCCGGCGAGAGCGGCGACGCACGATGAACGAGAACACTGTTCTTGACTTTGGACGGAGGGTGGACCATCGTCTCCCTCGACAGAGAACAGCGTTCTCGCTTCTTGGTCCCCTCACCGAAGGATGTCCGTCGTGACCACAACGCCCCTCACGGTCCGCAGCACCCCGTCCCGGCGTTGGGACCGCGTCGGCCGCGGTCTGATGGCCCTCAACTCCGCAGTCACCTTCGCGGTGTTCGTCAACGGGTTCTTCCTGATGGCGGACGCGAGCGACGACCGCCTGATGGTCGAGGGGTGGCGAACCTTCGGATACCTCGTGTTCAGCGCGATGTGGGCGATGCTCGCGTACCGGCCGCGTCGGGTTCCGGCGATCTGGGAGATGGTGATCTTCCACAAGGTCGCGGCAACGGTGCTCGCCTTCACCATCCTGGACACCACCGAGGGCATGCGGTCCTCGATCACCGACACCTCGGTCGCGGCGCTCACGGTCTTCGCGTACGTCGTCTGCCGCGGGTGGGAATCGTGGCGGGTCATCAAGCGTGACGGTGCCCCGACGTACGCGCTCTGAGTTGTCGTTCGTGTCCGCGGGGCCGGTCGGGACGCCCCGGCCGGCCCCGCGGCGCGCCACCGCCACTGCCTCCGGGCGGGAGCACTGGTGGGTTCGAGAGGGCACACCGCTGACTTATAAGGTGGACGCATGGTCACTCCACGGCAAGCAGCACGCGAGCAGATGATGCGTGACATCGTGCGAGTGGGACGCGAGCACCTGGCGACGGTGCTTCCGGCCGACCTGTCCCTACGGGCCGTGGCCCGGGACATCGGAGTCGTCCCGTCGGCGCTCTACCGCTACGTCCGCGACCGCGAAGCGCTCATCACCCTGCTGATCGTCGACGCGTACAACGAACTCGCCGACGAGGTCGATGCGGCCCTCGCGGCGGCGTCGGGCCTTTCGTACCGCAAGCGGCTCGAAGTGGCAGCACTCACGGCGCGCGCCTGGGCCGTTCGTGAACCGTCCAGGTTCGCCATGCTCTACGGCACGCCGGTGCCCGGCTACACGGCTCCCGGCGACCGGACCGTGGTGCCCGGCACGCGATTTGCCCTCGCTCTCGCCGGACTGGTCGAGGACGCCTGGCGGACAGGTGAGTTGAGGACGGTGGAGGCACCGCTCGACCCGACCGTCCGCGCGGACATGGAGCGCTTGCGGGAAGTGCTCGGTTTCGAGATGCCGGTGGGCAACGTCTGCCGGGCCTACGGTCTGTGGTCCGCGGTCATCGGCGCCATTCTGTTCGACGCCTTCGGCCATTACGCGGCGGATACGCTGAGCGATCCCGAGGAGTTCCTCCGCGCCCACACGAACGGTCTCGCGGACACCGTCGGTCTCTGACCCGGGCGGACCCAGCCGTCGTCCGCGGCGTGGGCGCTGTCGGTGGGCGTCGCGCCGGCCGTCCGGGTCATCGGCCGTCTCCGTGGTTGGTGGTGGTCGTGGTGGTGTCCGGGTCTGCCGGAGTGTTGAAGAATTCGAGTATCTCCTCGTGTGTGGGTTCCTTGGCTGCTTCTGCGGCGACCGCTGCGCTGCGGGGGAACATGGCCTGCTCGTACTCGGTGAGCGCGGCCTCGATGTCCTCGGGGTGCGCGGCGAGGGCCCTGCCGAGTTCGGCGCCGTCGAGCATGGCCAGGTTGGCGCCCTCACCGTTGGGGGCCGCGAGGTGGGCGGCATCGCCGATCAGGGTGACCCCCGGCACCCGGTCCCACCGGTGCTCCATGGGCAGCGCGTGGTGGGGGCGCAGGACCGGCGCGGTGTCACCATCGGTGATCAGTGCGGTGAGTTCCGGTGCCCAGCCGTCGAACTCGGCCGCGATCCGCGCGGTGGCCGCGGCGGCATCGGTGAAGTCGATGGCCGCGAACCAGTCCTGCGACTCGGCGAGCATCACGTAGGTGTGCAAGGTGTCGCCGCTCTCCCGGTGGGCGTGGATTTCCCTGCCCGGCGCGGGCGCGACCATCGACCCGCCGCCGACCGCCTTCGCGGCGGCCGGATGGCGGGTGTCGGCGTCGTACAGGTAGGTCTCGACGAACGACGTGCCGGCGTACTCGGGTGTGGCGGTGGTGAGCAGTGGCCGGACCCGTGACCAGGCGCCGTCCGCACCGACCAGCAGGCTCGTGACGACGGTCCCGCCGCCGGCGAACGTCACCTCGTGGCGGCCCGGTCCCAGGGCGCGGGCTCCGCTGACCTTGTGCCCCCACCGGACGGTGCCGGCCGGGAGCGAGTCGAGCAAGACCTGTCGTAACTCGCCGCGTTGCACCTCGGGGCGTCCGCCCATGCCGTCGTCGGCCTTCTCGAACAGGACGGTCCCGTCCCGGTCCAGGACCCGCATCGCCTGACGTCCCGCCAGGACGATGCCGCGGAACTCCGCCGTCAGGCCGGCCGCCTTGAGGGCGAGCTGTCCGTTGTAGTCGTGGATGTCGAGCATCCCGCCCTGTGTGCGCACCGTCGGGGAGGACTCCGCCTCGTAGACCGTGGCCGGTATTCCATGGACGTGCAGGACGCGGGCCAGCGTGAGTCCGCCGAGTCCTGCGCCGATGACCGTGACAGGGCTGGTCATGGTGGTTCCCTTTCTCCGGAGGCGCCCCGAAGACTGACGCGTTCTCCCCGGGAGCACTCAGAGACTGCCGCGGGCCGCTCACACGGGGCGCACACGGCGCTGACACGGGTGCGTACGGCGCTGATACAGGTGCGGACGACGCCGGGAGGCTGACGGTGGTCTTCTCGCGGGGAAACCGGCCCGAGTCCGGACCGGGAGGGCATCTTCGTGAAGCGCCACGCAAGACGCTCGGCCGGGAATTCCCGGCCGAGCGTCTCTGTGTTCCTCATCCGGCACGGCCCGGCAAGGAGCACGGGGCAGCTGCTGAAGGCGGTGGTGGCGGCCCGGCCCGTTCATGGTCGGGCGGGCCGCACCGGGCGTACTGCGGAGGGGGCGGAGTCAGGCGATGGGGTGGAGGGGGATGTCGAGGTAGGACTCGGCGCCCTCCGGGGAGGTGATGTCGATGGTGAACACCGGGGTGGTGGTGTGGGGTGCGGCGAAGAGGGGGTCGTGGGTGTCGATGACCAGCTGGAGCTGGTGGCCCCTGGCCAGGACGTAGTCGGTGGGCTGGAGGGGGAAGGCCACGGTGGTGTCCCGGCCCGCCTGCTCGGCGGTGAAGGTGTAGGGGGCGTGGGTGACGATGTACGCCCTGCCGGTGGCCGGGTTGTGGTCCAGCAGGTACGCGACGATCGTGGCATCCGCCTGCTGCGCGTTCACCGTCACCCGCAGTTCCAGGTCGCCCCGTACGCGCGCGGCCCGCTCCAGCGGCGCGGTGGCGAAGACCGCCGCGAGGCTGCGGTCGGTGTCGGCCGTCTTGTAGACGTGGGGCAGTCCCACGCGTTCGGCCAGGCCGGTCCGGATGAGCTGGGGGGCCACGACGATGTCGGTACCCGCGCCGGTGGCCTTCACCGAACGGGTCCAGCCCGTCGCGGCGCCCTCGGCCAACTGTCCGTCGCTCTGGCCGGAGGCCGCGTCGGCGAGGTGGAGACGCTTCTTCGGCAGGGCGTAGTCGGCCCAGGAGGGGTGGCGGAGGTCGGAGAGGGGGTTGAACATGTACTCCGAGCGGACGTCGAACCGTGGAGTCTCCCCGTCGCCGGCGCTGCCGCCGAGGTGGTGGTCCATCCACCGGTAGGTCATGTCGGTGGGCTTGGCGGGGAGGCCGAACAGGCCCGGGAGCTCGGCGTTGCCGTGGTCGCCCACCTGGACGAGGAGCGTCTTGGGCCCGGTCAGACGGCTGTGGAAGTCGATGACGGCGGGCACCGAGAAGATGGTCTCGTGCCAGGTGGTGGTCAGGAGGATGGGCGTCGCAGCGTCGTTGAACGCCTTGAGGCAGGCCTTGGGCGACCGTGCCTCGGCGAACTGCCTGACCTCGTCGTCGATGGTGTTGGCGCGGATCTTCTGGATGATCCCGCGGAACTCCTGCGAGCAGCGGTCCTCGCCGAAGAGCTGCACGAGAGCCTCGAACGCCTTGAGGTGACGGGTGCCGTTCTCGTAGAGGGAGGCGAAAAGGTCGGCCCAGGCACTGGCGCCCGCGACGGCCTTGATCCGCTGATCCCGCGCGGCCGCGAGCAGGCTCGTGCCGGCGCCGTAGGAGGCGCCGAAGAAACCGATGCGGTCCGGATCGACCGCGTCCTGCTGGATCAGCCAGTCGATCACCTCGGTGGCGTCGGCGACGTCCTGCGGACCGGCACAGTGGATCTCGCCCGTCGAGTTGGCCAGACCGCGCTGGCTGTAGGCCAGGACGACATAGCCGCCCAGCGCCCAGCGGGAGATCATGCCGAGGTAGGCCCGGTGCCCGATACCGACCAGCGGCGCGGGCAGGACGACCGCGGGACAGACCTGTCCGGGGGCGAGGTTCTTCGGCACGCTCAGCGACGCGTCCAGGACCGTCCCGTCCTCCATCGTGAGGGAGACCTCCGAGTACCCGGCGGTCTCCGCGTACACCTCGTACTCGTCGGCCAGACCCCACTGGTCCAGACGGCCGATCCGGCGCGGCGACGGGTCCAGCAGCGCCTCACGGATCGCGTCCAGCTTCGCGAGGCCGTCGGCGCCGAGTTCGAACGGCGATTCCGGAGTTGCGTCAACAGACATGGCTGTACCCGCCTTTTATGAAAGGGATGGCGACGAAGTGTCGGACACATGCTCACATCGCCAAGATCACCCCTGTGAAGTCGTCATACATGGGCCACTCGAACGGATGAATGGCGCCGCGCAAACCTCAAGACGGACAACAGGCCAGTGCTTGACCGAGAACGGCCGCGCGGCATCGCGGCCGACGGGGACGGCCCGGGAAACGACGGCTTGAGAAGCAGCTCCGCACCTCGGTCGCCAAGGTGCCGGCCGGCCTCCGCCTGCTCGTGGAGAGCACCAAGGGCGGTCCTGAACGGGGCGAAAGGACCGGCCTGTTGGGACCAAGGGCGCCGTCCCGTCGAAGCCGCGTTCCGGATTTTGATGCTCCAGCGCACTCGCGCGAAGATCAGGTCATGGATGGGGATGCGCGGCTTCGCATCACACTGCTCGGCGGCTTTCAGGCGTCTCGGGGCGGTGCCGCTCTGCCCGTTCCCGGGGCCCGGTTGCGGAGTCTGGTCGTACGGCTCGCTCTCGCCGGCGGGCGTGCGGTCCCCCGAAGCGTCCTCGTCGACGCGATCTGGGCCGAGGACCCGCCCGCCGACCCCGTCCACGCCCTCCAGGCCCTCGTCTCGCGGCTGCGCCGGACCCTCGGCTCGGCCGGCGATGTCACGCAGCTCGCGGGCGGATACCGGCTGGCCGTGGACACCACCGACGTCGACGCGCTGCGGTTCGAACAGCTTGCGGCCGTCGGTCGTGAGCGTCTGCGCACCGGTGCCCCGGATGCCGCGGCGGCCCTGCTCGGTGAGGCCGTGGCGCTGTGGGGCGGCCGTCCCGGCGTCGAACCCGCGGTCGTGGTCGCGGTGGCACCCGCCGACGCGACCCGGCTGGTCCACGCCTCGACCGAAGCCGTCGCCGACCTCGCCGACGCCGAACTGGCACTGGGCCGCGCGGACGAGGCCGCCGTCCGACTGGCCGGCCTGCTCGCCGGGCACCCCGTCCATGAACGGGCCGCCGCGCTGCTCATGGACGCCCTCGCCGCCCAGGGGCGCCAGGCCGAGGCCCTCGCCGGGTACGAACGGTTCCGCGCGACGCTGGCCGATGTCCTCGGCACCGACCCGGGCACTGCCCTGCGCGAACGCCATCTGCGCCTGCTGCGCGCCGAGCGGCCCCCGCCCGCCACCGGCACCGGCACCGGCACCGGCACCGCGGAGAGGGAGCAGGGCAACCTGCCCGCGCCGCTGACCAGTTTCATCGGCCGTGACGCCGATCTCGCCCGGATCGATACGCTGCTCGCCGCCGGGCGCCTGGTCACCGTGCTCGGTCCCGGCGGCGCCGGCAAGACACGTCTGGCCGTCGAGGCCGCCCGCCGTCACCGCGACGAGTACCGTGACGGCGCCTGGCTGATCGACCTCGCCCCGGTCACCGAGCCGGCCGAGGTCGGCGGGGCGATGCTGGCCGCGATCGGGCTGCGCGGCTCGGCGCTGTTCGAGGCCGCGGCCCGGCTGCGCAGCGATCCGGTCGGCGAACCGGACGTGCTGGCCGCACAGTTGGACGGCCGGGAGAGTCTGCTCGTGGTGGACAACTGCGAGCACCTGGTCGACGCCGTGGCGCACCTGATCCCGGCGCTGCTGTCCCGCTGCGCCGGGCTGCGGGTGCTGGCCACCAGCCGGGAGCCGCTGGCGGTCGACGGCGAGGCGCTGGTTCCGCTCGGGCCGCTCCCCCTGCCCGAGCAGGACGCGGACGTCCAACAGACCCGCCGCGCTGCGTCGGTGCGCCTGTTCACCGAGCGGGCGGCCGCCGTGCGGCCCGGGTTCGATGTCGACGGGCACAACCTCGGCGAGGTGCTGCGTATCGTGCACGGCCTCGACGGCATGCCGCTCGCGCTCGAACTGGCCGCTGCCCGTCTGCGCACGCTCTCACCGGCCGACCTGGCCGCCGGGCTGTCCGACCGGTTCCGGCTGCTCACCAGCGGCAGCCGGACAGCGTTCCCGCGGCACCGCACGCTGCGTGCGGTCATCGCGTGGAGCTGGGACCTGCTCGGCGCGGACGCGCGGACGGTCGCGGAACGGATCGCCGTCCTGCCCGGCGGCGTCACACCGGCATCAGCCACCGCGGTCCGTGCCGGCACCGCGGTGGCGGCCGGCGAGGTCCCGGAGCTGCTCGCGGGCCTGGCCGACCGGTCGCTGCTGCAACTCGCACCGGACACCGGCCGGTACCGGATGCTGGAGACGATCCGGGAGTACGGCCTGGAAAGCCTGGCCGGTCAGGGCACCCTGACCGGGGTGCGGGACCTGGCCGCCCGTCACTTCGCCGAACTGGTCGCCCGCTGCGACCCGCTGCTGCGCGGCCCCGAACAGCTCGACGCGCTCCAGGTCCTGCGTACCGAGTACGACAACGTGCTCGCCGCGCTGCGCCACCTCTGCGACACCGGCGACGCCGGCGGCGCGATCGGGCTCGCCATGAACCTGACCTGGTACTGGCAGATGCTCGGCCTGCACGACGACGCCACGTACTGGCTCGGTGAGGCGGTCGCGGTGCCGGCCGAACGGCCGTGCCCGGAGCGCGGGATCGCCGAGGCGATGCTGCTGCTCCGGACCGTCGCCCCCCGGAGCGCACTGTTCAACGGCGCGGTCAAGGAAGGCGGCGAGGAACTGCGGGCGCTCACCGGCCGGCTGCTGAGCCACTCCGGGTCGCCCGGCTTCGGTGGCGCGCCGGCGCGCGTCGTGCTGGCCTCCCTGGAGGTGACCGAGGCGTCCGCGACGATCACCCAGCGCCTGGTCGACGGGCCGGACGTGTGGCTGGCCGGACTCGCCCGCATCTCCCGGGCCCATGCCGCCGAGAACGCGGGCCACCTCGACCGGGCCCGCGACGACGTGACCGCGGCCCTGGAGTGCTTCGCCCGGGCGGGCGACCACTGGGCCCTGGCCACGGCGCTGCCGCTGCGCGCGCTGCTGCGCCAGTACGACGGCGATCTCGACGGCGCGTCGGACGATCTGAACGAGGCCAAACGACTGGCCCGCGCGTTCGGGGCGCTGAGCCTCGGCGACGAGGTCTTCATCGACCTGCGCCTGATCGATCTGCACGCGCGGCTCGGCGATACCGCGCGGGCGGCCGGGATGCTCGCCACGACGCGGGGACATGTGTCGCGCTCGGCGTCGCCCGAGCCGGCGATCCTGCTCGACGCACGCGAGGCCGCTCTGTGGGTGCAGGCGGGGGATGTGGACCGCGCGCGCGGGCTGATCGAGTCGGCCGAGACCGGGCTGTCCGAGCAGCACCCGCCCGGCGGCGAACACGAGCAGGCGCTGATCGGCGCGGTGCGGGGGACGCTCTGCCTCGAACTCGGCGACGGGCCGGGCGCCGAGGAGGCGCTGGGCCGGGCCTACGCGGCGGCGGTCGCCAGCAAGGACCTGCCGATCGTGGCGACGGTGGCGGTGACCGTGGCCGGACTCGCCGCCCGGTACGGGCGATACCGCGACGTGGCCGTCGTGCTCGGCGCGGCCGCCCGGCTGCGGGGCGCCGACGACCGTACCGATCCGCAGATCCGCACACTGAGCAGCCGCGCCCGCACCGCGCTCGGCGACGAACGCTTCGCCGAGGCGTACCGGACCGGCCGGCGACTTGACGTACCGGCAGCCCTGGCCCGGACCGATCCGGCGCTGCTGCGCCCTGCGGCGCCACCCGCGCTCCGACGGCAGGAGACCTCCGGCCGGACCACTTCCGGCGGCAGCCATGATGGGGACATGAATCAGCGCGTGCTGCCCGTCGAGGCCCTCGTTGTCGTGGACGTCCAGTCGGCCTTCGTGTCCGGTGACGGAGCTGTGCCCGAGGCCGCGCGGCTGATCGCACGGGCGACGGATCTGGTCTCGCGGGCGCGGCGCGGTGGCGCGCTCGTGGTCCACCTCCAGAACGACGGACCGGCCGGGGCGGCCGATGAACCCCATACGCCCGGCTGGGAACTCCATCTCCCCGTCGAGGCGGGCTCGCGGGAGGTCGTGATCCGCAAGACCGAGGACGACGGCTTCGCCGGGACGTCCCTGGGGAGCGTGCTGGCCGACGCAGGCGTACGGGGACTCGCCGTCTGCGGAACGATGTCCGAGATGTGCGTCCTCGCCACGGCCCGCAGGGGTCTGGAGCTGGATTACCGGGTCGTCCTTCCGCACGATGCCCACGCGACGTACGACATCCCGGCGGCCGAGGGCATCAGCGACATGGTTCCGGCCGCCGCGGCTTCCCGGGTCGCCGAGTGGGCCCTCGGGGACGGGGTCGAGATCGTCGCGCACGCCGCGGACGTCACGTTCATGGCCCCGCGCCCGCAGCCGCGCTGACCGTTCTTCAGGCGTGGTACATCAGGATCGAGGTGGGGACCGTGGTGGAGCGGGCGGGCAGCAGTGTGGCGACCGGGGGGAAGGCCGTGGCCGTGTTCCGGCGGGCGGGAGGCTGGGTCCGGGGCAGGGGTGCGGAGGGGCGCGCGGGAGGCCGGTCGGCCTGGGCTCGGGGGTGGGTGCTCGCCGCGCTCGCGGTGCTGACGGCCTGGCTGCTCGTGTTCCACCGGACCTTCGCCCGCCTCGCGGGCCGTCCCGGCAGTCTGCTGGAGGCGTTCCTCCCCTGGCTCGGCCTCGTGGTCGTGGTGCTGCTCGTATCGGCCCTGCTTCGCCGTTCGGCCACCGCGCTGGTGGCCCTGCTGTTGCCGGTGGCGGCCTGGACGTACCTCTTCGGCGGGCTGGTCCTGCCGGGGCCGGGCGCGCGTGACCTGGTCGTGGTGCAGCACAACGTCAGCGACGAGAACTCCGACCCGGCGGGCACGGCCCGCGCCCTGGCCGGGGCCGAGCCGGATCTCATCGCGCTGGAGGAGCTGGTGCCTCCCGCGTCGGCCGTCTACGCGAGGAGCCTGGCCCCGGACTACCCGTACCACGCGGTCCGGGGCACTGTCGGGCTCTGGTCGAAGCATCCGCTGTCCGGCACGAGGCTGTTGGACATCAAGCCCCGGGGAATCACGGCGGGCTGGAGCCGTGGGCTGCGGACCGTGGTCCACACGCCGCACGGCGAGGTCGCCGCGTACGTCGGGCACCTGCCCTCGGTGCGTGTCCGGGTGAGCGGTCTCGCCTCCTCCTGGCGCGACGAGAGCGCCGCTCTGCTGGGCGAGGCCCTCGCCGCCGAGGAGCTGCGCACGGTGGTGCTGATGGGCGATCTCAACGGCACGGTCGACGATCACGGACTGGCCCCGCTGACCTCACGGATGAACACGGCCCGGCGCGGATTCGCCCTCAGCTTCCCCGCCGCCTTCCCGGTGGCCCGGATCGACCAGGTCATGGCCCGTTCGGCAACCGTCGACCACATCCGTACGCTGCCGGCCACCGGCAGCGACCACCTGCCCGTCGCCGCCTCGATCACCCTGCGCTGACCGGCACCCTCCGGCGGATCACCGAAGGCGGCCGAGGCTTCCGGGGTACAGGTACTTCTGTTCCGGGACGGTGGTGCCGTGTGCCCAGGCGTCGAAGAATCCGGTGAGGTCCGGCCGCCCGGAGACCTTCTTCGCGAGTGCTTCGAACTGCGGCCAGGTGGCGTTGCCGTAGCGGTGCTCCTTCTGCCACTGCCGGAGGGTCCCGAAGAAGGCGGCGTCCCCGATGGTCCGCCGCAGGGCGTGCATCATCATCGACCCCTTGTCGTACAGCGCCGGGTCCAGTTCCCTGCCCTGGCCCGGGTCGTAGAGCTTCACGTTCCAGAAGTCGGGGTCCTGTCGGCTCTGCTCCACCATGTCGGCGTAGAAGCCGGTGTCGAGGTCGGCGCCGCTCTTCTCGTCCCACAGCTGGTTGGTGTACTGGGCGACGCACTCGGCGATGCAGCCGTCACGCCAGTCCGAGAACGAGACGCTGTTGCCGAACCACTGATGGGCGTACTCGTGCACCATCGAGGAGTCGAACATCATGCCGCTGTACGTCGGACGGCTCTGCGTCTCCAGTGCGAGGGGGCCCTCGCCGCCCCCGTCGGCTTCGCCGTTGATGACGATGCCGCCGGCCGAGGAGAAGGGGTACGGGCCGAACTTCGAGGCCAGGAAGCCGATGATCTCCGGGAGCAGCGCCTCGGAGTCCGGGTCGATCACGGCGCCGGGGCTGTAGGCGTTGACGACCGGGGTGCCGTCGGCCAGTTTCGAGGTGCGAACCGTGAACTTGTCGATGGCGAGCGTGCTGAGGTAGGTGGCGAGCGGCTTGTCCTCGTACCAGCGGAAGGTCTTCCTGCCCTTGGCCGGGGAGGTGGTCGGGCCGGGGCGGCCGTTGCCGATCACGGTCCAGGTGTCGGGGACCGTCGCGGTGAGCCGGAAGGTCGCCTTGTCGGACGGGTGGTCGTTGGCCGGGTACCAGGCGGTGGCGGAGTGCGGCTCGCCGGTCACGCTCACCCCGCCGTTGGTGAGCCGGTGCCAGCTCTCGCCGACGGGCTTGCCGGAGTAGCGGACGCGGACGGCGAATCTCGCGCCCTTGGCGATCCGGCCGGCCGGGGTGATGACCAGTTCGTGTGCCCCGCTGCGGGTGAAGCTCCTGACGGGTACGCCGTCGACGGTGACCGAGCCGACCTGGAAGCCCTCCAGGTCCAGGTGGAAGCGGTCGAGTCGGCCGGTGGCCGTGGCGGTGACGGTGGTGTCGCCGTCGAGGTGGCCGGGGCGGGCCGGGTCGTAGGCCACGCGGACGTCGTAGTGGGAGACGTCGTATCCGGGGTTGCCGTCGTCGGGGAAGTACGGGTCCCCCACACCGGACCCGCCGCCGGTGGTGGCCGCGGAGGGCACGGCGGTCAGCAGCACGCTGCCTGCCAGGATGCCCACCACCGCGGGGTATCGGTGCCGTTTCGTCGTACTGCGCATATGTCCTGCTCCTGACCGTAGGGGCCGTGGTCGGTGATCAGCGGGTGGCGAGCTGCCAGGTCACGCCCAGAACGGCGTTGGTGCTGACGGTCTCGGTCCCCGGGTCCACGTTGTCGATGCGGTCGCATGCGTCGTGGAGGCAGTCGCCGACGCCGGTGGTGAAGCCTGAGACCGGGATTCCGGCGTCTCCGAAGGACTCGTGGTCCGAGCCGCCGATGCCGATGTCGAAGGTGGGCAGGCCCTTGTCCGCGAAGTAGGCCTCGAACGCGTCCGTGGCCCTGGGGTCGTCGTGGACGACGAGCCACTGCTGCACGTTCCTGCTGCCGGTCATGTCGAAGTTGAGGTAGACGTCGATCTTCTCGCGCCCGGCGGCGGAGAGCTTGCGCACGTAGTCCTTGGAGCCGATCAGGCCCTGCTCCTCCGCTCCCCACCAGGCGAACCGCAGATGCCGCTTCGGCGCGACACCCGCCCGCGACATCGCGACGGCGGTGGCGAGCACGGCGGCCGAGCCGGAGCCGTTGTCGTTCATGCCGGGTCCGGCCTCGACGCTGTCGAGGTGGGCGCCGACGAGCACGACGTGGTCCGGGTCGCCTCCCGGCCAGTCGGCGATGAGGTTGTGTCCGAGGACGCCGTTGTGCGTGAAGGGACGCAGGCTGGTGCGGAAGCCCGCCTTGTCCAGCACGCCCTTCACATACGCCAGCGACTGCTGGAAGCCCTTGGTGCCGTGGGCGCGGTTGCCTCCGGTGCGGTCCGCGATCGACTGCAGCGCCCGCAGGTGCGACATGACCTGCTCGGTGGAGACGACGGGTATCCGCGGTGTCTTCGGTGGCTTCGGCGCGGCGGGTTCGGCCGAAGCCGCGGCGGGGACGGCGACCAGTGCCGCACACAGACCGAGTACCGCGGCCGTGCGCCGCATGCGGCTGAGTATCTCCATGCGTGACTCTCTCCTTGAGGGCAAGGCGGGATCTTCCGGCGCGGAGCCGGAAGAAGAGAGTCGCTGGGTGATGTCAGAAAACTGTCAGGAACCTGTGATCGCGCAGTGGTTCGTCATCCAGGGAGCCAAGCGGTCCGTGCTGCGGATACCGCCGATCGCTCCCGGCCGGCCTGCCGCACGTGCGGCAGGCCGGCCGGGAGCGAGGAGGGCGGGGCAGGAGCCCCGTGCTCAGAGGCCGAGGGCCTCGGCGGCCAGGGCGGTGCCCCGGACCCGCGCGTCGATCTTCGCGAAGGCGAGGTCGCGTGAGGTGGAGGCGTCGTCCGCGAACGGCGCGAAGCCGCAGTCGTCACAGGTGCCCAGCTGCTCCAGCGGAATGTGGCGAGCGGCCTGGAGCACCCGGTCACGTACCTCTTCCGGTGTCTCCACCCGCGGGTCGATCGGATCCGTCACACCGACGAACACCCTTGCCCCTGCGGGGAGGTGGTCCCGGATGACGCCCAGCACCCGCTCCGGGTCGGCCTCGCTCGCCAGCTGGAGGTAGAAGTTGCCCGCCTTGAGCTGGAAGAGCTTGGGCAGCAGACCGGCGTAGTCGACATCGAGGCTGTGGGTGGAGTCCTGGTCCCCGCCGGGGCAGGTGTGCACCCCGATACGGGCACGGTCGGTGTCGCTGAACCGGCCGAGGACCTCGTTGTTGAACGCGATGAAGTCGTCCAGGAGAGCACCGCTGGGATCCAGCTTCAGCGACAGCCGCCCTTCGGTGAAGTCCAGCTGGACCGCATGGGCCCCGGCGTCCAGGCAGCCGCGGATGTCGGCCTCGGCCTCGTCGGCGAGATCGCGCAGGAACTCGTCCCGGGTGTATCCGTCGATGGGCGTGGCCGGGTAGAGCAGGCTGAGCGCGGAGGGGGCGATGACGGCCTGCTTGAGCGGCCGGTCGGTGAGCCGCTGCGCCTCGCGCAGATAGGACTCCGCCCGCACCTGGTAGCGGAAGGGCCCTTCGGTGATGCAGGGCAGCTGTCGGGTGTGCCCGTCGGCGAACGGGATGACGACTCCGTCCGGCGACAGGCTGTCCAGACCGGCGACGGGGTAGGTGGCGAAACTGGGCTTGGCCTGCTCCCCGTCCCCAAGGACGGGGCTCCCCGACTGTTCCAGCCGGGCCAGGGTCTCCGCGACGGCCTGCTCCTGTTGCTTGGCCAGGTCGCCGTCGCCCAGCCGTCCTCGCGCGTGCGCGGTGAGGGCGGACAGAAGGTCCGAGGGGCGCGGGATGCTACCGATCAGCTCGGTGGGGATGCTCATGATCGAGACGATAGGGACGGCTCCGGGCACCCACAAGGCAGATGCGTGAAATGCCTTGCAGATGGGGCCTGTTGGGCGAAGATCGGGTTGCGGGGCCGGTGATTGGTGTAATGCGCCGCAGCACCCCGGCGTACGACGCGGCGGGGAGCGTCCCGGCGGCCGCCGGGCCGGGCCGGGAGGGACACGGCGACGGCCGATGAGTCCGTCCGTGATCCGGAGTCGTAGATCATGGTGGGTGCGCAGCCGCGAGTGCGGTGGAAGCGCACCTGGACCGAAGCTGCCGAGATCCCGACACGAGTCACCGAGGACCCTTAGATGCGCACTCTGATCAGCACCGCCTTCGTCTCCCTCGACGGTGTCGTGGAGGCCCCTGGCGGCGAGCCCGGCTACCGGAACTCCGGGTGGACCTTCAAGGACGTGGAGTTCCTCCCCGAGGCGTTCGGGATCAAGGGCCGGGAGCAGAAGGAAGCCACCGCGATACTGATGGGCCGGGTCAGCTACGAGGCGTTCAGCCCGGTGTGGCCGGACATGGAGGACTTCGCCGACTACAAGGAGATGCCGAAGTACGTCGTCTCCTCCACCCTCGCCGAGGACGGCCTGGTGAAGAACTGGGGCGAGATCACGGTCCTGCGCTCGCTCGACGACGTCGCCGCGCTCAAGGAGACCGAGGGCGGCCCGATCATCGTCCACGGCAGCGCCACCCTGAACCGGAGCCTCGCGGACGCCGGTCTGATCGACCGCTACCACCTGCTCGTCTTCCCGTTGCTGCTCGGCGCGGGCAAGCGGCTGTTCAGCGACACGGACAAGGACGCCCAGAAGCTGAAGCTCGTCGAGCACGAGGCCTACCCCAACGGCATTCAGAAGAACGTCTTCGACGTCGTCCGCTGACCGGGCCCCGGCCCACGACCGCCCTGCCCGCTCATCAGCGGGCAGGGCGGTCGCGCTTGGTGCGACGGATCCCCGGGACAGTCCTCGGGGCGCGCCCGGATACGCGAACGGCAGGCCGTGTGCCCGGTACGAGTCGGGCCACGGCCTGCCGTCGGTGAGGTGGTGCGGTGCGTCAGGCCTTGGGACGGGTCTTCTTGCCGTCCAGCCAGAGCGTGTCGGTCTCGTCCCGGTGTGTGCCGTCCGTACCGACGTGCTTCGCGTCGATCTTCGGGCCCTTCTTGAAGACGTGCACCAGCGCCATCCCGTGTCCGCGGCCCAGGTTGTAGTCCTCCTTGAGCCACTCCAGGATCGTTCCGGCCTTGGTGGAGGGGTCATCGAAGCCGCGCTCGTGCGCGAGCGTGATGAACTCGCGCGGAGTCAGTCCGGTCTTGTCCTCGATCGTGTCCAGATACGCCTGAAACGACATTTTTTATCTCCCGCACCCGTGGGCTGTGTTGCTTGTCCGGTAGTCAGGTCCGGACCCCTGTGCGGGGGTCCTGCGACCTTTCGGGGGTGTAGACCGCACCCGGATCGAAAACTCATCGGTCACCGTGACGCGCACCCGTATGAACTTATCGTTCCGCCTGTACGGAGCGGTCCCGGACAGCGCTCGTCCGTCCGCCGGCCGTCTCCATCTCGTCAACGATGCGGCGTCGGACCTCCGGCCGCAACTTCTGAAGTGCTCATCCGACCAGGCTGAAGCCGGAGGGTTTGGAGGTGGGTGCGGGGGCGGGCGAGCGGATGAGGACCGCGGGCCACGCGAGCAGGACCATGGCCATCACTCCGGCGACGAACCAGCCGGAAGCACCGCGCTCACCGAGGTAGGTGGCGAGTGCCGGTGCGATGCCGCCGAGGACGGCCGAGGTGACGGCGTTGGGCAGACCCAGCCCCAGCGCACGGTTCTCCGTGGGGAAGAGCTCGCAGAGAATGCCGGGAAGGGTCGTCGTGACGCAGGTCAGGTAGACCGTGCCGCTGAGATAGGTGAACAGCAGGCTGGTGAAGGTGCCCTCGATGGTCAGGAAGGTGTAGGAACCGGCGACGGCGAAGGCGACGCTCGCCGACAGCAGGAAGCGCCGGGCACCCACCTTGTCGGCGAGAAGGCCGATCGGAACGTTGACGATCATGAGGATCGCCGTGGCGCAGACGACGACCCAGAACATCAGCCCCGGGGCGAGTTTCTGCCCCATGGACGGCACCACGGAGGTCCACGTTCCGCCCACCACCGCCATGCCCGCGATGAACAGCACGGACCTCAGGACCTGACGGCGGTACGTCACGAGGACCTGGCGCAGGGAACCGCGGGCCGGACGCTCGCCGGCCTCGCGCCGGAAGACCTCGGTCTCGGCGAGCTGACGACGCATGATCATCAGCACCGCGCCGAAGAGTCCGCCGACGAGGAAGGGGACGCGCCAGCCCCACGAGGCCATGGCCTCGGAGCCGAGCACCGCCGT
This sequence comes from Streptomyces sp. NBC_01237, assembly GCF_035917275.1. NCBI lineage: Bacteria > Bacillati > Actinomycetota > Actinomycetes > Kitasatosporales > Streptomycetaceae > Streptomyces > Streptomyces sp. NBC_01237. Next base: position 195,973 of record NZ_CP108510.1, read on the forward strand.
GAGGCCGCCGCCGAGGAGGGAGGCGGTGAACGCGCCCGCGACGGTGGTGAGCGAGAAGAGACTGCCGTACAGGGACTTGCGGCGCTGGGGCGCCACCTCCATGAGATAGGCGGCGGCGGCCGGCCACTCTCCGCCCGAGGAGATGCCCTGGGCGATACGGGCCAGGATCAGGACCGCCGGGGCGAGGAACCCGATCTGGTCGTAGGTGGGGGTGATGCCGATCAGCACGGAACCGGCGGTCATCAGGCTGATGGCGAGCATCAGGGCGGGGCGTCGTCCGCGCCGGTCGGCGAGGCGGCCCAGCAGGATGCCGCCCAGCGGACGGACCAGGACACCGATGCCGAGTACGGCGAACGCGCCGATCAGGGAGGTGACCGGGTTGGAGGACGGGAAGAAGCGGGCTGCGAAGAGATGGGCGAAGAGCCCGTATCCGAGCCAGTCGAAGGATTCGACGAAGTTGCCGACGACGGTCGCGGTGACCGCTCGGCGGTGGGCGCGCTCCGGGGAGAGCGGCTTGGATGTCTGACCGGGCATGTGGTCCCGCCTCTCAGATGATGGGGGCGTAGCCGTGGGCGGTGATCCGCCGGCCCGACTCCTCGTAGTAACCCGGTTCGCCCGGCAGCTCGGTGTCGAGGCCGCTGACGTAGCGGTTGTACATGCAGAACGCCGAGGCGATCAGGACGGTGTCGTGCAGATGCGCGTCCGTGGCGCCCTCGGCGCGGGCCGCGGCCACCACGTCGTCCGGGACGGGGCGGGCCGCGTCGCGGACCTCCGCGGCGATCCGCAGCAGGGCCCGCAGCAGCGGGGACAGCGGCGCCGTGTCCACGTGGTGGTGGACGGCCTTGACCAGGTCGGCTCCGCCTGCCAGTTGGGCCGCCGCGGCGGCGCCGTGGGTGTCGGCGCAGAAGCGGGTCCCGTTGAGTTCCGAGACGTACGAGGCGATGAGTTCGCGTTCCCCGCGGCTCAGCGGCGACGGTCCGCGCAGGAGGGCGTCGGCGAGCGCGTTGAGCGGGGCGGCGGTGTCGGGGCGTTCGGTCATCAGGCCTCTGATGCCGGGAAGGCCGTTGGTGAGCGCTATGTGCGGCACCGGGTGTGTCCTTTGCTGGTGGCTGTCTCACGGATAGGGGTTCATCGTCGGCAACCGCTCGATGGGCGGCCAACTCCCGTTGTGCGCAGGGGGTGGTGGCCCGGTCGGTGCGGTTCCGGGGTGAGGCCGGGAAGCTCGCGGACCTGCGTCAGCGGGCGCGGGGGCCCGTGCAGGAGCCGGAGCTGCTGCCGGAGCGGAAGCCTGAGCGGGAGCCTGAGCGGGAGCCGGAGCTACCGGCGGAGCCGGAGTGGGAGCCGGAGCTGCTGCCGGAGCCGGAGTGGGAGCTGCTGCCGGAGCCGGTGCGCCCCGTGGGTCGGCACGCATCGACTCGGGTGTCCCGTCGCACGTGTGACCGGACAGCGGGCCCTGATCGCCCGCACCGCCGGTGACCGCACCCGAGATACGCCGGACCCGTGGTGGTCAGGGTCTCGGCAGCGACGCGCCCGGCGGGGTCCTCACGCGGGTGCGCGTCGAAAAGCGTGTCGCTGAGCGGGTCGGCGTTCGTACCGGGGTGACCCTCGGTGACAGCTTCCGAGGTGAAGAGCCTATTTCGCATATGCCTGCCCCTGCTGGAATGACCGTGCGGACGGGTCATCAGACACAGGACGCTTCGGGGGAGGCAAGCGGACTTGGCGAAGTCGTCGGAGAAAGAGCACGACGGCGGATGTGCGGCTCGCCGCCGGAGGGGCGACCGCTCCCCTCCCCCTCCAGGCGCGGGAGGGGAAACCGGCTGACCGGGGAGAGGGAGGGGGAGCGGGTCGTGGGTCAGGCGAAGGTGATCACCTGACCGCCGCCCTCGCCCGAGCCGGTGCCCAGGCCGATCTGGCAGGCGGTGACCTTACAGTTCACGCTGCCCCACGGCTCGGTGGCGGAGCCCACCACTGCCTGGAAGGTCGAACGCACGACGATCTGCGTGCTGATCTTGCCCTGGGCGTCGGCGGTGATGTCCGAGGCGGTGCCGGCATTGCAGCCGTACACGCCCGGCTCGACGAAGGCGCACTGCCCCGCGTGGTAGACGGTTCCGGGCGTCAGGCCGGTCGCGGAGAGCGTCACCGTCGTCCCGTCGGCGAGTCCGGAGGCCGGAGTCACCGTGACGACCGGTGCGGCCGCCAGCGCGCTCGGGGTCGCGGCGACCCCAAGACCTATGGCCAGAGCTGCGGTGGCGCCGACGCGGGTGATGAGGCCGAGCTTGTTCTTGACGGTCACGTGGACTCCTAGTCAGATGCGGAAGAGGTACAGCCTGTTCCGGCTGCTGCAACGATGACGTTACGGAGCTCGCTGCGACTTAGGCATCTTCCAAGTTGCTTTCCGAATTTCGCCGTTGCTTTCCGAAATTCGCCGGTGGCATACATTCAAGTGTTCGTGAAGGCCGGATACCGGGAGACCTCGAACAGCCGGCCGCGGGAACAGAGAGCACGCAGTGAGATGCGGACGGCCGCTCGCGCGCGAGACCGTGTGAGGTGGACTCGACGGTACCGACGACCCGGCCCCTACGGCCCTTGACCACCTTCATCACGGGTGCCACGGCTCCACCTCCACACTCATGACGACGGGAAGTTTGAGGCACATGACTGTAGGCAGTGCTCCCAAGGCAGGGCGGAAGGAGTGGATCGGGCTGGGTATCCTCGCCCTCCCCACCCTTCTTGTGGCCCTCGACGTGTTCGTACTCCTTCTGGCACTGCCGCATCTGAGCGCGGATCTCGGTGCCGATTCCACCCAGCAGCTGTGGATCATGGACATCTACGGCTTCATGGTCGCCGGATTCCTCGTCACGATGGGAACGCTCGGTGACCGCATCGGCCGTCGCAAGCTGCTGCTGATCGGTGCCGCCGCCTTCGGCGCGGCCTCGCTGGCCGCCGCGTTCGCCACCAGCCCCGGCATGCTGATCGCCGCCCGTGTCCTGCTCGGCATCGCCGGTGCGAGCCTGACACCGTCCACGCTCTCCCTCATCACCACGATGTTCCAGGACGCCAAGCAGCGCACGGTCGCCATCAGCCTCTGGGCCAGCTGCTTCACCCTGGGCGCCATCATCGGCCCGCTGCTCGGCGGCGTCATGCTGGAGTACTTCTGGTGGGGCTCGCTCTTCCTCATCGGCGTACCGGTGATGGTCCTGCTCCTGATCGTGGGACCGCGCGTCCTGCCGGAGTTCAAGAACGGCGAGGCGGGCGGGATCGACTTCCCGAGCGTCCTGCTGAACGTCGGCGCCACCATTCCGGTCATCTACGGAATCAAGGAGCTCGCCCGCAACGGCTGGGAGGCCCTCCCCGTCGTCACCCTCGTCGTCGGACTGGTGCTGGGTGTGCTGTTCGTGCAGCGCCAGCGCCGTCTGTCCAGCCCGCTGCTGGACGTGAGCCTGTTCGCGCACAGCCGCTTCACCGCCGCGCTGCTGGCCCTGCTCGCCTACAGCATCATCGGCGGCACGGTCATGCTGTTCATGACCCAGTACTTCCAGTCGGCGCAGCGGATGTCGCCGTTCGAGGCGGGTCTCGGGCTGTTGCCCGGCATGGCCGCGGCCACCGTCTCCTTCGGGGTGTGCCCGATCATCGCCCGCAAGGTGCGTCCCGCGTACGTCATCGGCGCGGGGATCGCCGGTGTGGTCGCCGTGCTGCTGACCTTCTCCCAGCTCAACCCGGAGTCGGGCACGGCCGTTCTGATCGTGGGCTTCGCCGTGTTCTCCTTCTGCGGCGCTCCGATCGTGGCGCTGGGGACCAACATGGTGGTCGGAACCGTTCCGTCGGAGAAGGCCGGTTCGGCCGGTGCCCTGTCGCAGATGAGCAATGAGTTCGGTGCGGCGCTGGGGGTGGCGACCCTGGGAACCCTGGGCCTCGCCGTCTACCGTTCCGACATCGCCGACTCCGTGCCCGAGGGCGTGCCCGCCGGAGCCGCGGAGGCCACCCGGGACAGTGTCGCCGGGGCGTCGGCCGCCGCGGACAGTCTGCCCGAGCAGGTGGGCAACGCACTGATGGACGCCGCCCGGGTCGCCTTCACCGGGGGCCTGCACACCGTCGCCACGGTCAGCGCCATTCTGATCGGGATCGCCGGCGTGTTCTTCGTCGTCCTGCTGCGCCATGTACCGCCGGTCGGTGCCGAGGCGCCGGAGGAGGCGGAGGCGCAGGCCCCGGAGGAGTCCGGGGAGAAGGCCGCGGCGTCCGCCGACGCTCCGGTGGACCCCGCCGGTACGACGGGCACCCCGGGCACGACGGAGAAGTCGCTGTCGGTGTGACGTCCGCGCCCCGCTCCTGAACGCTCACCGATGGCCCCCGCCCCGCAGGCGGGGGCCATCAGCCGTATGTGCGGCCCCCGTCCGGCCCCGGTGGCGGTCACAGGCGCCCTGCCGCAGCCGTGGCGCGGCGCCGGGCGCACCGGAACGCGGTGTGCCCCCGGACGGATCCGGGGGCACACCGCGTGCGGGGTGTCAGAGAGCGGCCGCTCCGGCGGAGACGTCGTCCGCGAAGACGCCGCGCGGGTCGTACCAGCGGCGGATCCGGGCGACGGCCGCCGCCCGGTCCTCGGTGAGGTGGCGTTGCGGCCGGGTGAATCCCTCCACGAGGGAGGGCACGGTACGGCCGGTGTCCCAGGGCGCGAGGGCCGCGCGCACCGTCGCGCAGTGCTTCTCCAGGGCCTCCACGGTCACCGGGCCGAACGGGGGGCCCGATCCCATGTAGGCGTACGCCGCGTCCACCTGGTTCAGGACGCCGCCCGCCGGGTCCTCCTCGGCGAACGCGCCGCCGAGCTGGCGGAGTGTGGCGACGGCCAGTGGTGAGCCGGAGTCCGCCCCCACGGCGCCCAGGAACGCCTCGGCGCCGTCGTCACCGAGCTCCCGCAGCAGGAAGTGGTCGCCGATGAAGGGGACCGGGTCGGCCGGGTCCATGTGTGCGTCGAGCACCCCGGCCGGTCCGGTGAGCGCCCAGGTGTCGAGCAGGGCGGGCGCGATCTCCCGCAGCGTTCCCAGGAGTTCGTCCGCGTGCCGCTGGGCCGCGGGGACGTCGTGCGCCGTCGGCGCCAGGACGGCTCCGTCCACGCAGAGCACGGGTCCGGCGGCGAGCTGCGGCGGGACGCCGGGGACCGGGGGCAGGTTCATCAGGCGCAGTGAGGTGGTGGCCTCCCGCGGCGCGTCCTTCGTCCAGGCGCGCCAGGCCGCCAGCAGCGGTCCGGCGTCGGCCGCCGACCAGTACGTCGCGCCGGTGACGACCTTCGCCACCGGGAAGAGGGCGACCTCCACGGCGGTGACGACGCCGAAGCCGCCGCCTCCGCCGCGCAGGGCCCAGAACAGTTCGGGTTCGGTCGTGGCGTCCGCGCGGACGCATCCGCCGTCGGCGGTGACGAGTTCGATCGCCCGCACCGTGTTCGCGGCCAGTCCGGTGCGGCGGCCGTAGAAGCTGACGCCGCCGCCGAGCAGGTATCCGATCACCCCGACATCGGCCGCGGATCCGTGTGCCGCGCCGAGTCCGTGCGGCGCCGCCGCCCTGACGACATCGCCCCAGCGGGCGCCCGCCGGAATCCTGGCGGTGCGCGTGGCCGTGTCGATCTCCACCTCGCCCGCCGGGGCGGTGCGGATCAGCGCGGAGCCGTCGAGCGGGCGTACGGCCCCGGCGGCGTGCCCGGAGGTGTGCACCCGGACGGTGAGGCCCCGGCGGGTGGCCGCGAGCACCGCGGCCCGGACCTCGGCCGGCCCGCGTGCGGTGACGGCGGCGGCCGGGTGGGCGGGGGCGGCGAGGTTGAAGACCCGGGCGGCCTCCTCGTAGTGGGGGGTGCCCGGTTCGGCGAGGGCGTCGTCGTCGCGCACATCGGCCGTACTCATGAACGGGTCTCCTCCTGGTCGTCGCGGACGGCGGTCAGAAAGACGAACGTCCCCGGTCCGCTCTCCTCGCGCACGGTCAGGCCCGCCGCGGCCAGCCAGCGGCCGAGGTCCTCGGGGTCGAACAGCTGGAGTCCTCCGTCGTGCTGGGGGAACCTGTGGGCCGACTGGAAGTAGCTGTAGACCGGGTCCTCGGAGCGACGGAACGTCAGCACCGTGAAGGTGCCGCCGGGCCGCAGGATCCGGCCGACCTCGGTGATCGCCGCCTCGGCCTCGTGGTAGAAGGCCTGGAGGGCGTTCCAGCAGACGACCGCGCCGACCGACGCGTCCGCGAAGGGCAGGTCGGAGGCGCCGGCCAGTACCGAGGGGACGTCGGGAAGCCGGCCGCGCAGCACGTTGAGCATGGGCAGTGAGCTGTCGACGGCGACCAGCCGGTCGGCACCGACGGTCTCGGCGATGACGGTGGTCCAGCGTCCGGCTCCGGCGGCGAGGTCGACCACCGGGCCGTCGACCGGCTGTATGTGGGTGGCGAGGTAGTGGTCCTCGTCGGCCGGGGTCACCTGGCCGCCCCAGTTGGAGCCGGAGACGCGCAGGAAGGAGGGCCGGGCCACCGCTTCGTAGAACAGCCCCATGCTGGGCACCTGGGAGAGCTTCTCCAGGAAGTCGTCGACGGCACCGTCCCCGGTGGCGGGCGCGGTCAGGTCGAGGATGCCGTTCGCGGCGGGGTAACGGGCCGGGCAGCCGGTGCAGTTCAGGAGGTCCTCGGCGGGCTCCAGGGTGCCGCGGCAGGCCGGGCAGCGCAGGGCGCCGGTGTGCGGTGCGAAGAGGGAGGTGTCGGCGGGCGGCGCGCTGGCGTGGGCCCGGTCGGGCACGGTGGCCGCGGGGGCGTCCTGCGGGTCGCCGTTGCGGACCGCCCAGTAGGCGCGGGCGCCGATGCAGCCGAGCACCGTCCGGGTGTCGTTCTCCCAGGCCGCCCGGATCTGCTCGCCGCTGAGCGCCTTGATCCAGCTCGCGTCGAAGGCCCGCTCGTCCTCGTTGAGGGTCCAGGCCGACGGGGAGGGCCACACCCGGCCGAGGTCGGGCCGCTCGGGGTCGAGTTCGCTCAGCCCGCGGTGCAGCCGTGACAGGTCCTCGGGCTCCAGACCGAGGTCCAGGGTGGCGGTGAGGATCGTGTCCCGGTCGGCCGGGAAGTGTGCGAGGAGATAGAGCAGCGCGAGGGTGAGCGGCGTGCCGATGCCGTCGGTGCGCACCAGGTCGAGGTAGAGGCCGAGGTGGGCGCGGATCTCCTCGGTGACCGGTCCGGCCGCCGGGTACTCGGCCTCGGCGAGCAGTCCGAGCAGGATCGCCAGGTGGCCCCGGCTGTCGTGGTCGGACCGTTCGAGCGCGGCCACCAGCGACGGCACGGCCGCGAGCGCGGCGGGCGAGAGTTCGCCCTGGTGCCAGAGGCCGTCCACCAGGGCGCGGAACTTTGCCTCGCGGACCTCCGGGGCCGCGTCGGCGAAGGCGTCGACAAGGCCGGCGGCGGCGTGAGCGGTGGAGAAGTTCATCTACGCGTCCTCTCGGGATCGGTGCGGCAGGGCCTGTGCCGCGTGGGGGCACGACGGCGCGCCGAGCGCGCCGGGCCGGTCACCCGGACGGTGATGCTTCCAGTGGGCGGGAGCCGCGCGCATCTTCTGAACTGCGCTGACGCTCCGGGCCCATGGAGCAATTCGCAAGATGCGGCGGGCTTCGGCGGCGGCGGACGATACAGCCGGGCGCGCCGAGTGCGGCCGGGGCCGATCCGGTCGCCGGTGAGCCCTCCATCCGCCTTCGACGACCCTTTCCGGCCCGGACATCACGGAGTGCTCCCATGCGTCCCTTCCGTATCGACATCCCGCAGGAACAGATCGACGACCTGCACGCCCGCCTCGGGGCCACCCGCTGGCCGGACGAGCTGCCCGGCGCCGGCTGGGACCGCGGGGTGCCGCTGGAGTATCTGAAGGGGCTCGCGGAGTACTGGCGCACCTCTTTCGACTGGCGCGCCGCCGAGGCCGAGCTGAACAGGTATCCGCAGTTCATCGAGGAGATCGACGGTGCCCCGGTGCACTTCCTCCATGTCGTCTCGCCGGAGCCGGACGCGACCCCGCTGCTCCTCACCCACGGCTGGCCCGGTTCGGTCGCCGAGTTCCTGGACGTGATCGGCCCGCTCTCCGATCCGCGTGCGCACGGCGGTGACCCGGCGGACGCCTTCCACCTCGTCATCCCGTCCATACCGGGGTACGGGTTCTCCAGCCCCCTGCCGGAGAAGGGCTGGGACACCGCCCGCATCGCCCGTGCCTGGGCGGAGCTGATGGCACGGCTCGGATACGATCACTACATCGCTCAGGGCGGTGACGCCGGTGCGGTGATCTCGCTGGAGCTCGGCCGTACCGACCCCGATCACGTGCTCGGAGTGCACGTGAACATGCTGATGACGTTCCCCTCCGGTGACCCCGCGGAGTTCGAGGGCCTGACCGAGCGGGACCAGGCCCGGCTGGGCAAGCTCTCCCGCTTCGACGCCGAGCTGTCGGGCTACATGAAGCTCCAGCAGACCCGCCCGCAGACGCTGGCGTACGCGCTGACCGACTCTCCGGTGGGCCAGCTCGCCTGGATCGCGGAGAAGTTCCTGGACTGGACCGGGGCCGAGCAGCTGCCGGAGGAGGCGGTCGACCGCGACCGGCTGCTGACGATCGTGTCGATCTACTGGCTGACGGCGACCGCCGGTTCGTCCGCCCAGTACTACTACGAGGGTGCGGAAGCGGTGCGGGCCGCGGCCGGCGGGGCGGTGCCGCCGCCGCTCACCGTGCCGGTGGGCGTGGCCGTCTTCCCCGACGACATCTTCGTACCGATCCGCCGTTTCGCCGACCGGGACATCCCCACCCTCGTCCACTGGACGGAGTTCGAGCACGGCGGTCACTTCGCGGCGCTGGAGAAGCCGGCCGAGCTGGCGGGGGATGTCCGGACGTTCGCCCGTTCCGTGGTCCCGGCCGCCGCCGTCGTCTGAACCGTCCGTCACCGTAGAGCAGAAAGAGGCATCTCATGACCGCCGCAACCGTGATCGACGTCTGGGTGGCCGACCTGACGTTCCCCGGCTACATGGACCGGCTGCACAGGCTGGCCGCCGAGTTCGAGAAGGCGCACCCCGAGTACCGGATCAACCTGGAGGGACGCGACTTCCGTACGCTCTCCGAGGAGATAGCGGAGGCGGCCGAGCAGGGCCGGCCGCCGGCGGTCGCCGAGTACTACTTCGCCGTCACCCAGGCCGCCCGTGACTCACGGACCCGTGACGGCAGGCCGCTGTTCACGTCGGTGGAGAAGGCCGTCGCCGGGCGCACCGAGATCCTCGGCGAGCCCGTCGTCCTCGACGACATCCTGCCGGCCGTGCGGGAGTACTACTCGGTCGACGGCGACCTGACGTCGATGCCCGCCGTGGTGACGGCCATGCTGATCTACGGCAACCGCGACCTTCTGCGGGCCGCCGGTGTCGAGAGCCTGCCGCGGACGTGGGAGGAGATCGAGGCCGCGTGCGAGGCGGTGGCAGCCCTGGAGAACGGGCCGTCGCACGGGGTGACATGGTCGAACCACGGTCTGTTCTTCCAGCAGGCGCTGGCCGTCCAGGGCGGACAGCTGGCCGACAACGACAACGGCCGCTCCGGCCGGGCCGGCCGGCTGGACCTCTCCTCGGCGGAGATGCTCGGCTGGGTGGAGTGGTGGCAGCGTCTGCACAGCCGGGGGCACTACCTCTACACGGGCAAGATCCCGGACTGGGAAGCCAACATGAAGGCGTTCGCGAACCAGGACGTCGCGTTGCGCATCACCTCCTCCAACGACCTGAACTACATGGCGCAGGCCGCGCAGAACGCGGGCTTCGAGATGTCGGTCGGCCGCTACCCCGGCCGGGAGGACCAGCCGTACGGCGGGAACATCATCGCCGGTACGTCGCTGTGGCTGGCCAACGGCCTGGACGAAGTGACACAGGACGGTGCGCTGGCGTTCATGCAGTTCATGAACAGTCCGCGCAACGCCGCCGACCGCCACATCGCGAGCAGCTTCGTACCGGTCACTCGCTCCTCCTACCGGCTGTTGCAGGACGAGGGCTGGTTCGAGGCCAACCCCTTCCACCACCTGGCGAGCGCCCAGCTCAACACCTTCGCGGAGGGCCAGGGCGAGGGCGTCCCGCCGTGCCGCGGTGCGCTGTTCGGTGACTTCGCCGGGGCGCAGGACGTGATGACGCGGGCGATGGGAGACGTGCTGCTGGACGGCGTGGACCCGGTTCTGCGCTTCGGGCAGGCGACCGAGGAGGCGCAGCGGCTGCTGGACGACTACGACAAGGACCGGGCCGAGAACGGGGTCCGCAGCCCGCAGAGTCTGCGCGTGGAGTACTTCACCGGCATGGAGGTCTACACCGGGGCGCAGCTGGAGAACGCCGTGCGGGGCAGCTCCGGCTGATTCACGGCGGCGGTGATGTCGAAGGGGCGGTACCCCGGCCGGGGTACCGCCCCTTCGACATCACCGGGTGGTCACACGCCGAGCACCCGGTCGGTGTTGCGGTAGTAGTCGAATTCCACGGCCTGTCCGTCGAGGGCGATCCGGAGCTCGGCGAGCGAGGCCCGTACGGCGGCGAGCACGGCCGGGACCCGGCAGTTGTCGGCGAGGTAGCCCAGCGTGCGGTAGCTCTCCATGAGGTGGAGCTCCTGCTCGGCGGTCAGGTACTCGGCCGTGGGCTGCCACGGCGTCAGGATCTCGTCCGTCGGGGGTTCAGCCGTGAGCTGTGAGGACTCGTTCGTCATGAAGTCGTGCCGCCTTCCAGTTCGTTCGGGGCAGGCTGCCCGCCGGGGCGAGCTCCACCTGGGGCCGGATGCCGATCTCGCGCTTGAACTCCTCGGTGATGCGCGCGCACAGCAGCTGCGCGGCCTCCGCTCCGAGCCCTCCCGCGTCGATCTTGACGTGGATGGTGTCGAGGCCGCGCACGGTCCGGATGGCCGAGTGGAACTCGTTGACCTCGGCGAAGCCGCGTACGACGTCCTCGATCATGACGGGGGTGATGGAGACGCCCCGGATCTTGCGCATGTCGTCGACGCGCCGCAGGATGCCGCCGTCGTAGAAGTCCCAGGTCCTGCCGCAGCCGCACTCGCCGTACGGCCGCTTGACGACCACGTCCTCGGTCCAGTGCCGGAAGAGCTGGATGCCCTCACGGGCCAGGCCGGTGGTCACCCGGACGCCCTCCTCGCCGTAGCCGACCGGCTGGAGGGTCTCGGGGTGCAGCACCTCGTCGTAGCAGGAGGGCTCGATGATGTGGCAGGCTCCGCGCCGCTGCGGGCACTCGAACATGAAGACGCCGCCGAACTCGGTGGTGCCGGCCGCGTTGAAGACGCGGGCGCCGAACGCCTCCTCGATGGTCCGGGTGGTGAAGTCGGAGCGCGGTTCGGCGCCGGCGAGCATCACCTGGACGTTCGCGTCGCGGGCGAGGTCGATGCCCATGTCGCGGGCGGTCTCGATCAGCCGCATCGCATAGCTCGGGGTGAGGCCGAGCACTTCGATCCGGTAGTCGACCAGCAGGCGCACGACGGTTTTCGAATCGAGGCCGCCGGCGGGAACGACGGTGCAGCCCATGCGCTCCAGCGCGTAGTGCATCCCCCAGAACCCGGCGAAGAGGCCGTAGCCGAAGGCCACCAGTCCCCTGTGGTGCGGGCGCACCCCGTTGGCGTGCAGCGCGGTGCAGAAGGTGTCCACGCACCAGGCCCAGTCGCGTTCGGTGTCGAACGTGCGGATGGGCGGGTTGCCGCTGGTGCCGCTGGTCTGGTGGTGGCGCACTCCGCGTGAGGGGTCCAGCGAGGGCCAGGTGCCGTACGGGGGCGCGACCGCCTCGGCGGCCAGCAGGTCCTTCTTGTACAGCAGCGGCATCCGCGCCGCGTAGTCCTGCGGGGAATCGATGCCGTCGGGTATACGTCCGTTCCAGAACGGTGAGTTCCGCTTGGCGTGGTCGAGTGCCTGCCGGAGCCTGCGCCATTGCCATGCCTCTAGTTGCGGGCGGGGCATGGTCTCCGCCCTACTGTTCCAGTACGTCACGACGCCTCCGTTGCACAGTGCCGACACCACTGACTCTTCTCGTTCGGCGGGGGCCCGGCATCTTTGGACGTGCGCACTTGTGTTCGGTGTTCCGTGTCACGCCGCCTCGACGTCGGGCAGAACCGCCGTGAAGGCGCGCACCGCGGAGAGGAAGTTCATGACGATGCGCATGCCGTGCTCGGTGCGGAAGCTCTCCGGGTGGAACTGGACCGACTCGATCGGCAGGTCCCGGTGCCGCAGGCCCATCACATAACCGTCGTCCGCGGACCGGGCCGTCACCTCCAGGCAGGACGGCACGGTCGTCTCGGGGACGACGAGGGAGTGGTAGCGGGTGGCCAGGAAGCCGTCGGGCATCCCGGCGAACAGCCCACGCCCGTCGTGCCGGATCCGGCTGGTCTTGCCGTGCATCAGATGGTCGGCCGGCAGCACGCTCGCCCCGTAGGCGCGGGCGATGGCCTGCTGGCCCAGACACACCCCGAACAGGGGGAGCCTCCCGGCGAACGAGCGGACGATCTCGACGTGTCCGGACACGTCCGGGTGCCCCGGTCCCGGGCCCAGCAGAATGCCGTCGGGGCGCAGCAGCGGCACCTCCTCCAGCCGGAGCTTGTCGGAGCGGACCATGATCGGAACCGCGCCGGCCGACATGAGGTACTGCCGCAGGATGTCGACGAAGCTGTCGAACGCGTCGACCACCAGCACCCGCGGGCGCTCGGTGTCCGGCGCACCGGTCGGGCCTGCCACATGCAGTTTCACAGCAACTCCTTTCCGGTGACCGCCCAGTAGGCGGCGCTCATCTTGGCCAGCGTCTCGCGCCATTCGCTCTCCGGGCGGGAGTCGGCGACGATGCCCGCCGAGGCCCTGGTGCGGTAGGCGCCGTCGTGGTGGAACAGGGTGCGGATGCACAGGGCCAGGTTGGTGTAGCCGCCGATGTCCATCAGGCCGAGGGCGCCGGCGTACAGGCCGCGGCGGCTGCGCTCGACGGACTCGATGATCTCCATGGCACGGATCTTGGGGGTGCCCGTCATCGTGCCCGCGGGGAAGAGGGCGGCGATGGCGTCGAAGCTGTCCTCGCCCGCCTCGACCCGTGCCTCGACGGTGGAGACGAGGTGCAGTACGTGCGAGTACCGCTCGACGACCAGTTGGTCGGGCACGTTGAGGGTGTCGGCCTCGCAGATCCGGCCGATGTCGTTGCGGCAGAGGTCCACGAGCATGGTGTGCTCGGCGATCTCCTTGGGGTCCTGGGCCAGCGTCCGGGCGGCGGCCTCGTCGTCCGTACCGGTGCGCGGCAGCGTCCCGGCGATGGGCCGCATCACGACCTTGCCGCCCTCGATGCGGACGAACAGTTCGGGGCTGGCGCCGATGGTGCAGTGTCCGCCGACGTTCGCCATATACATGTACGGGGACGCGTTGCGCTGCCGCAGCCTGCGGTAGACGTCGAGGGGGGCCGCCTCGGAACGCATCGTCAGCTCGTGCCCGATCTGCACCTGGTAGATGTCACCGACCGCGATGTGCTCCAGGCACCGCTCCACATCGGCCCGGAACAGTTCGGGGTCGCTGTCGTCGGTGACCGTCGCGGGGGGCGGGTCCGCGTCGTCGAAGCACGGCGACCCGGCGGCGGGTTCACGGACCAGCAGCGCGGCGATCTCCTCCACGTCCAGGGGCGGCCAGTGCTCGGACTCGTGCAGGAGCAGTTCGGTGCCGCCGTCGGTGAGGTCCGTGGTCACGCAGCCCTGGTGGAGGACCAGGTGGATGTCCGGCAGGGCGGAGTTCCGCTCGATGAGGTACGGCAGTTCCTCGACGTAGCGGGCGGTGTCGTAGCCGAAGTAGGCGAGGAACCCGAAACGGAAGCGCTCGGCCGATCCCTGGGCGTCGAACATGCCCTGGGCGGCGCGCAGAAGCGCCCACAGGTCGTCCGTACCGCGCAGCCTCAGCCCCTGGCCGGGAACGTCGGTGAGCAGCGGCCCGGCCCGTTCCCGCAGCAGCCGGGCAAGCGCGGGCCGGCCCTCGATCCGCACGGCGTCCCCGGTGACCGAGAGGGACAGCAGGGCGCCGAACCCGGTGAACTGGTACTTGCGGTCGCGCAGCGGTCCGGCCGCGGATTCCAGGAGGTACGCCTCGTCGGCGCCGAAGCGCCCGCAGAGGTTGCGGTACGCGTTCAGCAGGTCGAGAGGAGGCAGGCGGCGCGTACGCGTGGTCACGCCGACGCCCACCGCCGGTGCTTGAAGGGTCATCGCGTGGTCCTCCCGTTCATGTCGTGATCGCGTAGCGGTGCGCGACCTCGCGGGCGGCCCGCACGGCCCCGTCGAGGCCCGACCTGTGGTCGAGGACCCGGGCGGCCTTCCAGCTGACGAAGGAGCCGGTGTGGGTGACCGGGTCCAGGTCGGCGTCGACGGCGATGTCGGCATGGGCTCCCGTGCGTTCGCGCAGCCGGGCCGCGACGGCGGCCGCCGGGTCCGCCGCACCGGGCAGCAGGTCCATCCGCACGGTGATCCGGTCGCCTTCGGGGCCGCCGTCGACGACGACCTGGTAGCCCAGGCATCCCCGTACGTCCCCCAGTACGGCGGCTTCGAGCTCCGCGGGGTGCAGGAGGACGTCCCCCAGCGGGATACGGTCGGCGGCGCGCCCGACGACCTCGACCACCGGGCCGGGCAGTGCCGCTCCGGGCGGTGCGGGGGTGATGCGGACGAGGTCGCCGGTCCGGTAGCGGATCAGCGGCTTGATGCCGTCGACGAGCATGGTCAGGACCAGCTCGCCCTCGCCGAACTCGCCGCGCGGGGCGCCGGTGTCGGGATCGACCAGCTCCGCCAGGTAGTTGGGCGTGGCCAGGTGGAGGGCGCCGGTGTCGGCACCGGTCGCGATGCAGAGGGCTTCCTGGGAGCCGTACAGGGCGGGGCGGACGACGGCGTGCGGCCAGACCGAGGAGACGTTGGCGGCGAACTCGGGGGTGCAGATCTCGCCGAGGACCAGGAACAGCTTGACGGGGAGGTCCGCCAGGTCGTACCCGTAGTGCCGGGCCGCCTTGGCCAGGCTGAGGCAGAGGGCCGGCGCACAGACGATGACCTCGACCCCGAGCTCCTCGATGAGACGCAGGGCCTTGCGGAAACCGACCCGGGGGGACTCCGGCCAGATCTTGACGTGACAGGCGCCGAGCGAGGCGGCGACGTCGGTGAACACATCACCGAAGGCGTACAGCTCCGAGGGCCCCATGAGTCCCACCACGGGCATGCGGTCGCCGAAGTGCGCGCGGAACAGGCGCCGCCAGGACTCCTCGACAGAGGCGTTGGAGGTGGCGATGTCGACCGCGCCGCGCGGGCACGGAGTGGCGGCCCCGGTGGTGCCGTTGGTCTCGTAATAGATGCTCGCCGCGGAGAGGGGACCGCTGAGCACGTCGTACATCTCGCGCCGCAGGTCGTCCTTGGTGGTGAAAGGGAGCGTGTTCAACGTATCGGGGGTCACGGCCGTGATGTCGGTCCCGGCCAGGTGGCGCCGGTAGAACGGAGAGCGTTCGGTGACGTGGTGGAGCACGGTGGTCAGCCGCCGGGCGCGCCAGTCGGCCAGCTCCCGCGGTGACAGGGAGGCGTCGTGGAAGGCCCGGCTGACGCGGCGGTAGTCGGTGAGGAAGTCCTGGAGGTCCGCGTCGGCCGGGGCGCAGGGCAGGGTCGGCGCGCTCACTGGCGGGCCCACACGTCGTCGGCGAGTTCCCGGACCGTCTCATCCACAGCCGTCACGTCCACGACCGCCTCGTCCGCGGCGGCGGGGCCCGTCTCGTTCAGGGCGAGCCCGATGCGCTCGTTGACCTCGCGGGCGGCGAGCAGGTTGTCACGTCCGGTCAGGGTGCGGTGCTCGTCGAGCAGTTCCATCATGTCGGTCATCCGGTCGATCAGGCGCTGGACGTTGGTGAGCCCCTCGTCGTCCTTGAGCGCGTCTCCCCGGTGCAGCGCGTGGACCGTGGCGGGGAATCCGCTCCCGACCACGATCATGCGGTTGAGCAGCGCGTTCACCGTCAGCTGGGCCCACACCTCGCCGGCGCTGTAGCGGCGGGCCACGGAGATGATGCCCGCGACCTTGTTGCTCAGCGGCCGGTCGAAACGCAGGTAGCCGACACCGGCCCGCTCGATGAAGGTCTGCATCAGGCTGGCCGTCCCGAAGCCGTGGACGGGAGCGGCGAAGACGATGCCGTCGGCCTCGACCATCTTCCTGATCACGCCGGGCACCCCGTCCTCCAGGGCGCACGGGACCGGGCGGTCGTTGCAGTCACCGCACGGTCCGCAGCGCGACATCTGGATGTTCCGCAGGTCGACGGTCTCCCACTGGACCCCCCGCGCGGCGGCGACCGCCGCGGCGTGGCGCAGGACATCGCTGGTGTTGCCGTCCCGTTCCGATCCGTTGATCGCGAGGATCTTGAGTGGTGTGGTCACGGGATGTCTCCTTCGCTGGATACGGCTGCGGGCACCGGGTCCGCCGTACTTCGGGTCGCTGCTACTTCGGCGACTCCCCGAAATCGTCGCGTCTGCGGGTATGGGGAGGCATCTCTTGGAATGCTGTGCAAAAGGGGGCGCCCGCGTGAGGGTCACGTACCGGATGTGCGGTACGGGAGGCGGTGCACGAGGCCGTACGGAAGGCGGTGCACGAGGCCGTACGTGAGGCCGTGCACGCGGCGGTACGGGGACGCGGCGCCGCGGCGTCGGCCGGGACGGCCGGGCTTCAGGTGCCGACGGTGAGCGTGAAGGTGTCCAGCCCGCGCACGACCCACCGGTCGCGGTAGACGGGGGCCTCGACGGCGGCGATCCCCGGGAAGCGGCGCAGCAGGGCCGGCAGGGCGATCTTCGCCTCCAGGCGCGCGAGGGGGGCGCCCAGGCAGAAGTGACCGCCCGCGCCGAAGCTCAGCGGCTGGGCCTGGGTCCGGTCCGGGTCGAAGCGGTCCGGGCGGTCGAAGCGCCCGGGGTCGCGGTTGGCGGCGGCCAGGATGAGCACGACCTTGGTGCCCGCCGGGACGGGTTCGCCCAGGAGTTCGGTGTCGGCGACGGCCCAGCGGCTGGTGACGTGCACGGGCGGCTCGTACCGCAGGATCTCCTCGGTGTACCGCTCGGCGGCCTCCGGTTCGCCCGCACGCAGCCGGGCGGCGTGCGCGGGGTGCTCCAGGGCGAGCATCACACCGTGGCTGATGAGGAAGCTCGTCGTCTCGAACCCCGCGGTCAGCAGCACCATCATGTTGCCCATGAGCTCGCCGTGGCTGAGCCGGCCGGGATCGCCGTGGTGCACGCTCGCGAGGAGGGTGACCAGGTCGTCGGCCGGGTGGCGGCGGCGGTGCTCGACGAGTTCGGCGAAGTAGCCGCTCAGTTCGTCCATCGCGGCGTCCGCCCGGTGCAGCGCCCCGGGATCGGTGTTGCCGTCGGTGGAGACCGCGATGGCCGAGGCCATGTCGCGGAACCACACCTGGTCCTTCTCGGGGAAGCCGAGCATCGTGCTGATGACGGCGATGGGCAGCCGGGAGGCGAACTCCGCGACGACGTCCACCGGTGCCCCGTCGCGGCCGAGGAGGGCCATGCGCTCCAGCAGCCGGTCCGCCATCTCCTCGATCACGGCGTCCAGTTGCCGCACCCGCGGCGGGGTGAAGGCGAAGCTGACGAGACCCCGCTGGCGGCTGTGGGCGTCCGCGTTGCTGTAGAGCATGGAGTCGGTGAAACCGCGGAGCGAGGAGTGGGCGCGCCAGCCGGGCCGCGCCACGTCGTAGGCGGCGCCGTCCTGGACGTGGAGCAGCGGATCGCGCAGGGCACGGGCGCAGGCGTCGTAGCCGACGACGACGAGCCGGTCCTTGCGCAGCCAGGCCCGGTCGCCGTGGCCCCGGATCGCCTCGTAGAGCGGGTACGGGTCCTGGCGGCCCTGCGCGGTGCCCAGGGCGCCGAACGCCTCCGTGAGTTCGAGAACCGGCACGGCCATGGGGGCGTCTCCTCGCGGTACGTGTTCCTGGTTTGGGCCGACGGCCGGTCAGGCGGCGTCGAGCTGGATGATCGCCGAGGGCCCGGCCGGGTGTACGGCCGTCACCTTCAGCCCGGCGGCGGAGGCGAGCACGGCGAACTCCTCGACGCTGCGTTCCTGGGCGCCGTAGACGGCGAGCATGCGCAGATCCATTCCGGTACGGGGGGTGTCGCCGTCGGAGCCGATCGACTCGATGACGAAGACCGATCCCCCGGCGCCGGCCGCCTCGGCGCAGCGCCGCAGGATGGCCACGGAGTCGTCGTCGTCCCAGTCGTGCAGGATCAGCGAGAGCAGGTATCCGCCGGCTCCGGCGGGCAGCGGGTCGAAGAAGCTGCCGGTCACGGCGGTGGCGCGCTGGGCCAGGCCCGCCGCGGCGAACGACTTCGCCGCGGCGCGGGTGGCGTCGGCCAGGTCGACGACGCTGCCGTGCAGATCGGGGTGAGCGGTCAGCAGTGCGCTCAGGAGCGATCCGTCGCCACCGCCGACATCGATGACATGGCCGAGCGAGGACCAGTCGAACCCGTCGACGATGGCGGGCGCGCGGACCGCGACGTCCTCGCCGAGCAGTCTGTTGAAGGCTTCGGCGCGGTCCGTGTCCGCGGCGAGGTCCTCCCAGTAGGTCCGGCCGTAGCGGACGGGGAAGGCGGCCTCACCGGTGCGGATGCTGTGCAGCAGCTCGACGAAGGACAGTTCGCCGCGGCCCCCGCTGCCGATGTCGAACCAGAGCCGGATACCGGCCGGGTGGTCCTCGCGCAGCGGCTGCCCGAGCGGGGTGAGGGTGTAACGGCCCTCTGCGTCCCGCGCGAGCACGCCGCGCACCGTGAGGTAGCGCAGGAGGCGGTCGAGCGCGCCGGGGTGGGCGCCGGCCGCTTCGGCCAGGTCCTCCACGGTGTGCCGTCCGGCCTGGATGTGGTCGGCGAGGTGCAGCGTCGCCGCCACCCGCACGGCCATCGGGGTGCCCAGGTTGGCCATCGACCACAGCTTGGCGGCAGAGCCGTCCGCGTCGCCCTTCACGGCGTGTCCTTTCTCCACAGCGGGCCCGGAGGGCACCGCGTAGCCCATCCTTGCGCAGCTCCGGAGACCGCCCATCTCCTGAAGTGCGCTGATTTCAGGGGCTGTTCACGACGGTGCGGCTGGGCCCTCCGGTTTCGGAGGACACAGCCGCACGGACGGACAGGAGTTCAGCCGGTGATCAGACGCTCTCCAGCTTGCGCTCACCGGTGTCGGTCTCGCTGCCGGTGCCGGACCCGCTGTCCGGGGCCGGACGTGCGGGCCACCAGAACCGGCGGGCCCCCAGGTCGAGGGCGAGCGCCGGGACCAGGATGGTGCGGACCAGGAACGTGTCGATCAGGACGCCGACGCCCACGATCACGCCCATCTGGGCCATGGACACCAACGGCAGTACGGCGAACACGGCGAACGTCGCCGCCAGGACGAGCCCGGCCGAGGTGATGACACCGCCGGTGCTGTTCAGACCGGCGATGACCCCCTGGGTGTGGCCGCGCAGTGCCGACTCCTCCTTCACCCGGTGCATCAGGAAGATGTTGTAGTCCACGCCGAGGGCCACCAGGAAGACGAAGCCGAGCAACGGGATCGACCAGTCCATCCCGGAGTAGCCCATGACGTGCTGGAACAGCAGGCTGGAGGCGCCGAACGCCGCGAAGTACGAGACGACGACGGTGGCCAGCAGCACCAGCGGTGCGACGAACGAGCGCAGCAGCCAGATCAGGACGAGCATGATGACGATCAGGACCGCGGGGACGACGACCCACAGGTCGCGTACGGTCGAGGTCTCCTTGTCGAGGGTCTGGGCCGCGGTGCCTCCCACGAGTGCGTCGGTGTTCGCCCGCAGCGCCTCGACGGCGTCCTTGGCGGCTTCGCTGTCCGGCGCGCCCTTGAGCACGACGGCCAGCTGGGTCAGGTCACCGTCCGGCGTCCGTGCGGCCACCGAGACGTCGACGACGCCCTCCGTCTTGCGTGCGGCCTCGGTCACGGCGTCCACCTCGGACGTCCTGGCGACGACATGGGCCGGGTCGGAGGCTCCGGAGGGGAAGTGCTTCGAGAGGGATTCCTGGGCGACCACCGATTCCGGCTTGTCCTGGAACCACTCCGACTGGGTGAGGCCCATGTTGACGCCGAAGGCGCTCACGGCGAGCACCACGGTGACGCCCAGCGACATCAGCCAGGAACGGCGCGGACGGCGGGCGACCGCGTTGCCCACTCGCTGCCAGGCCGAGTTGGCGCTGCGCTGGGGCGCGCCCTCCTTCGGTACCAGCGGCCAGAACACCCAGCGGCCCGCGATGACGAGCAGCGCCGGAAGGATCGTGACCATCGCGAGGAACCCGAAGATGATGCCGATGGCTCCGACCAGCCCCATCGAGCGGGAGGAGTTGATGTCGGCCAGTCCGAGGCATGCCAGGCCGATGGTGACGGTGCCCGCGGAGGCGAGAATCGCGGGGCCCGAGCGGCGCAGGGCGATCTGCATGGCCTCGTGCCGGTCCTCGTGCCGGTGCAGTTCCTCCCGGTAGCGGGCGATCAGCAGCAGGGCGTAGTCGGTGCCGACACCGAAGACCAGCACCATGAGGACGCCCGAACTCTGTGGGTCGACCTGGAGCCCTCCGTACTTGGCGAACAGGTAGGTGCCCGCCTGGGTGAGCACGGCGGCGAAGCCGACCGCGAGAACGGGGAACAGCCACAGGACCGGGCTGCGGTAGGTGAGCAGCAGCAGGATGATGACCACCAGAGCGGTGGCCATCATCAGGGTGCCGTCGAGGGTGTCGAAGACATTGAAGGCATCGGTCGTGGCACCGGCGGGGCCGCCGATCTCCGTGTCGATGCCGGGCGGGGCCTGCGCGGCCGCGACGGTGCGCAGCTCCTCGACCTTTCCGGCGAGGACTTCCTGGTCCTCACCGGACAGCGGGACGACGAGCATCAGTGCCTTGCCGTCCTTCGAGGCCACCGCGGGGTTGACCTTCTGGCCCTCCACGGCGATCTTCGCGAAGGCGGCACGGTCGGACTCGACCTTGGTCCGGACGGCGTCGGTCAAGGGCGCGTCACTGCTGTAGACGGCGACCGCCGCCATGAGGTCGTCGGTCCGGAACTTCTCCAGCTCGGTGTTGACCTGCGCGGACTCCGCACCGCGCGGCAGGAAGGCATTCGCGCTGGTGTCCTGGACCTCTGCCAGTTTTCCGGCCAGCGCGCCGAACGCCATGACAGCGATCACCCAGCCGGCGAGAACAATCCACTTGCCGCGTCGGCCGCCGGGCACAGCGGCGCTTCGCTCGAGCCAAGCTCGCATGGGGTACTCCTCTTCAGGATCAGGCATGGGGAGGGGTGCACGCAGCCGGTGCCCGTGGAAAGCACATCTCCACGGGCACCGGCCGAAGGCGTGCGTTCCTGTCAGTTCGCGAAGAAGTTCTTCAGCTCGGGAGCGAGGACGGCCGGTTCGACGGCGATGCCCTGGCCCGGCAGGGCGTGGCACGTGGCGTCGGGGACGGTTTCGGCGACAGCGTTCGCCGACTGCTGCAGCCACTGGTCGGCGTCGGCGCCGTGGACGATGAACGCCGGAGCCTTGACGGAGGCGAGCTCCTCGGCGGGCAGGGAGAAGTCGCCCATGATCGCGGTGTCGTAGGGCAGCGTGTGTGCCAGCGCCTCCAGACCGGACCAGAACGGGGCGTGGCGCATGCCCGCGACGGCCTCGGCCGGTGCCCCCATGCCGTTGACCATGAAGAACTCGACGGCGTCACCGCGGTTTTCGGCGCTGAGCTCGACCAGCTTCTCGGTGAGGTCCGCCGGCGGCTGCGGGCCGGCCCCGTTGATCATGTACGGCGGGTCGTAGACGGCGACCTTGGTGACGGCGAGACCGCTCGCGGTGGCCTTGAGCGCCAGGGCGCCGCCCGCGGACAGGCCGAACACCTTGGCGGAACCGCCGGCTTCGGTGATGAGAGCGGCGAGGTCCTCGATCTCCCGCTCGACCGCGTAGGTGTCGGCGTCACCGCTGTCGCCCCGGCCGCGGCGGTCGTAGTTGTAGACGGTGAAGTGCTGGGAGAGCTCCTCTGCCAGCTGCGTCATGGTCGGGTGCGAGCGCTCGCTGAACGAACCCCCGATGAGAATCAGCGATTCCCCGCTCCCGGTGCGGTCGTAGGCGATGGTCGTACCGTCGGCCGACTTGACAGTTTTCATGCTTCTCCTGGAATGAGCGGCTTCGTGGGGGTGCACGCAGTGGTGCCCAAACTCAGGCTCTCCCGCCGGGACCGGGAAGCGCATCTTCCAGATTGCTGTAACCGGTTGCGTCGCACACCGGACGGCGGAAGAGGCGCTTCCCGGGCCGGGTGCTCTACCGCGGACCTGCCAGGACGTGGGTGTCCTTCGCCGCCGGGTCGGTGGCCTCGCCCTGCGGAGCCGGTCGTGCCGGTGCCGGGTCCTTGCGCTGCGCCCACCTGCCGACGGCGTTCACGATGGGACGCTCGACGAGGTAGTGGCTGAGACTCGCCGCCAGGACGCTGCCGACGAGGACGGCGGTCATCAGCTCGGGGAAGCCGATCGTGCCGCGCAGCTGGTTCATCAGCGCGGGTTCGGTGCCGAAGACGCTGCCCGTCTCGAACCAGAAGTACATGACCGCGAAGTGCCAGAGGTAGATGCCGTAGGAGATGCGGCCGAGGTAGCGCACCACCGGGTTGCCCACGATGGCGTCGATGACCCGCGACTTGGCCTCGGGTATCGCCAGCGGCATGACGATCACGAAGGAGAACAGCAGGAGCAGGAAGTACTGGGTGATGGCGAGCCCCACGCCCTCGTAGTCCCCGTAGCCGGGACGGCCGAACGGCTGGGTGCAGTTGACCGCGTAGATGACGAGGCCGACTCCCCACAGCAGCAGCGGGTGGGCGGCGGCGAGACGGTAGAGGGAGGGCTTGTCGTCCGGCCGGAGCTCCGCGAGGACCTGGAGGATGGCCATGACCATACCGAGGACGAAGGCACCGCCCACGGCCAGCGGCCACCAGTACTGCTGCGGGTAGGGCCCCATCTCGGGACGGTGGATCCACCAGGTCCAGACGGCGGAGCCGATCGTGATGATCACCGGGGGGATCAGCATCCGGCGGGCCTTGCGGACCGGGTCGTCGGTGCCGCGGGCCAGCCAGTGCATGAGCGCGGCCAGCAGCGGGAGCGCGAGGTAGTACTGCATCTCGGCGGGCACGGTCCAGGCCGGGTCCATGCCGGCGATCCACGTGTAGTCGTAGACCTGGAGCATGAGGACCGGCCGCAGGACGTACCAGGGTCCGTCGATGGCGTTGTAGTTCAGCAGGAAGACGCAGACCAGTGCGACCAGGATGTAGGCGGGCCACAGCCGGGCCAGGCGCTTGGCGAAGAAGGGACCGATCTTCGGCCGGCGTGTGCCCGCCAGGGACCAGCGGGCGAACGGGCGGTAGAGCAGCAGGCCCGACAGGACGAAGAAGGGCCCCAGTGCCAGCGGACGCATTCCCGCCAGGAAGGTGGCCAGCGCCTCGTTGCCGGGCGGAGCGGTGTAGGCGCCCATGACCCCGGCGCTGAACGACGTGTGCACGGCCGCCACTCCGAGGGCACACAGCGCGCGGATGCCGTCGAGTCGGCCGACACGTTTGGTCCTTTGGGCCGACGCCGCGACCCCGTTGGCATTCACTACGGTGAGCTCCTCTGGATAGATGGCTCATTCAGGATGGGTCTGGCTCGTTTTAGAAGCCATCTTCTGAAGTGCTGTCTTCAGAAAGGGAGTTGATGTTGTGTGTGATCAGATTTCCTGGGTAGTGTGCGGGCGCACCTGAGGCGCGTCGGCGCCGAGCAGACCGGCCAGCACCGCAGGATCGAAGTTGACCGCGCTGCACCAGCGGCCCTCGCCGAGCTCGAACCACACGCGGCTGACGATCTCGCCCACCGGGTTCCCGCCCTCGATCACCTCGTCACCGAGGACCCACCCTTCGGCCGTGTACCGGGTGACCCCGTCGGGCAGCACGAGGTCGATGACGGGGCTGTCCAGGGAGGGGCCGGTACGGATGTTGGAATCGCGCCAGATGGTGCCGGGAACGAGCGGCTTGCGCTCGTGGGCGGGCCGGGTCATGTGCGTGCCTTCCGGGTACGGTTACGGGTACGGGAACGGGAACGGGTGGTCAGGCGGCGGCCGGAACCGCTTCGGGACGTGCGCCCGCCGAGCGGGCCGTCGCCAGCCACATCAGCTGACCGACCATCTGGTCGAGGCGTTCCTCGTCGGGCAGTGAGGGGGCCTCGTCGGCGGGCAGCGGTGCGGGGGCCTGCGACACCGCGACCCCCACCGGAGTGGGCCAGGCGCGCAGCGCGTGCGCGATGGTCCGCAGTGCGGCCAGCGTGCTCGCCGCGCCCTGCGCCCCGGCTCCGACGGCGACCGTGCCGATCGCCCGCCCTTCGAGGTAGGGCAGCGGACCGCCGATGTCGTTGACGAAGTCGAGGGCGTTCTTGAGCAGGCCGGAGACGGAGGCGTGGTACGTGGGCGAGATCAGCACCACCCCGTCGGCCCGGCGGAGTTCGGCCAGCAGGTCCGAGGCACCCCGATGCGTCTCGGCGAGGCCCGGCCGGTAGGCGGGGAAGTCGATGTCGGCGCCGGTGAAGACCCGGGTGGTCGCGCCCCGGCCCTCGCACCGCAGCGCGCACCACTGGGCGACCCGGTCACAGACCGAACCCTCCCTGAGCGAGCCGCCGATCAGGACGATGTGCGCTCCGGCCCCGACTCCCGCTCCCGGCCCGGCCTCCTCGGCTTCTGCTCCGGCTCCCGCTCCCGCTCCCGGCCCGGCTCCGGCTTCTGCTCCCGGCCCGGCTCCGGCTTCTGCTCCTGCTCCGGTCTCGGCTCCGGTCCCTCCTCCCGCGCCCGTCCCCGCGTCTGCTCCTTTCGGCGCGGCAGCCGGGGGGAGCGCGTCCAGCGCCGGCCGGGGCCGCCATCCGACGATGTCCACGGACCCCTGGTCCTTGCGCCCGGCGGACCGCATCCGGGCGTTGCGCCGTTCCACGCCCGCCCGGTCCGCGCCCTGGTCCACTCCGCCCTGGCGGCGGGACTCCAGGACGACGGCGGCGGCGCGGCCGACGCGTTCGTGCGCGTAGAGGGCGAGCGCGTCGGTCACCGAGGAGGTGGCTTCCATGGCCTGTCCGAGGACGACCGCGTCCTCCAGCGCCGTGTTGGCCCCCTGGCCGAGCGCCGGGACCATGGCGTGGGCGGCATCGCCCAGCAGCGCCACCGGTCCGTCCACCCAGCGGGGCGCCGGATCACGGTCGTGGATGTCGGTGACGACGAGGTCACCCGGCTCGGCGTCGCGCACCAGGTCGACGACCGGCCCGTACCACCCCTCGATGGCGTCCACCAGCGCCTTCCGTGCGCCGTCCGGTCCCCGTGCGGGCCAGACTCCGGGCGGGGCGGTGATCTTGGCCGCCCAGTAGAGGGTGTCGTCATCGACGGGGGCGATGAAGAACTGGATGCCGAGCCCGCTGACGACATGGCCGCGCCCGCCGAGGGCCGAGCCGCGGGTACGTCCCCGTACCGAGGTGTAACCGCGGTACTGGAGCGGTTCGTCGCCCAGCATCCGCCGGCGCACCGCGGAGCGGATGCCGTCGGCGGCGATCAGCGCCTCGTAGTCCTGCGTGGTGCCGTCGGAGAGGTGCACCGACACGGAGTCCGTGTGCCGGGTGTAGTCCGTGACCGTGGTGGCCAGTTGCACGGAGGCGCCTGCCGAGAGCGCCTCGTCCAGGAGTACGCGGTGCAGTGCCGACCGCAGGACCGGGATCTGCGGGGCGCCCAGCCGCTCCCCCGTCGCGCCGATGGGCTCCTCGGCGAGTACGGTTCCGTCGGCGTCCATGAGCAGCCGGACCTCGTCCGGGGCGGTGACATGGCCGGCCGCCCGGATCTGCGCGGCCAGAGTGCCGCCCAGCGCCTCGGCGGCCCGCACCCCGTTGGGGTAGAGCACCAGGCCGGAGCCGTTGACACCGATCCGCTCGGCCCGCTCGATGACGGTGACGTCGTTGCCCCGGGAGGCCAGGGCGATCGCGGCGGCCAGCCCACCGATGCCCCCGCCCGCGACGGCCAGGGTGCGGTGCTGCGTCATGGTTCAGCTCTCCGTCCCGGCCGGGACGGCCGTGTCCGTGGGCGCGGCGGCATCGGCCGCCGCCAGCAGTCGTCCGTCGTGTCCGCCGAACGAGCCGTCGGCGGCGTTCCACACGGTCCGGCCCGCCCGCAGCGTGCGTTCGACGCGTCCGGTGAAGGTCCAGCCCTCGTAGGCCGACCAGCCGCACTTGCTCTGCACGTCGTGCGCGGAGAACATCCAGGGGGTGTCCGGCGCGAAGATCACCAGGTCCGCGTCGGCTCCCGCCTCCAGACGCCCCTTGCCCGGCAGCCGGAACAGTTCGGCGGGGACCTGCGCGAGGTGGCGCACCAGGCGGGCGACGGCCGCGTCCGGGTCCTCCTCCGGCCGGCGCCTGCGCATCCCGGTCCAGACGGCGACCGCGAGTTCCTGCACGCCCGGCAGCCCGGGGGGCGACTGGGCCACGCTGCGGGTCTTCTCCTCGACGGTGTGCGGTGCGTGGTCGCTGCCGACCGTGGAGACCTGGCCGGACAACAGCGCGTGCCACAGCCGCCGCTGGTCCGACTCCCCGCGGATCGACGGGGACAGCCGGGTACGGGCGCCCAGGCGCCGGGTGTCGGCGTCGGTGAAGGACAGATGGTGCCCCGTCACCTCGAAGGTGACCGGATGGCCCGCGGCGCGTGCCGCGCAGACGAGGTCGGCCTCCTCCGCGCTGGAGAGGTGCAGGATGTGGGCGTCCGTGCCGTACCGGCGCACCAGCTCGATGATCCTCGCCACGGCGACGATGCCGCCGGTGCGCGGGCGTCGGGCCTCGTACTCCCGATAGCTGCCGGGCTCGCCCCACCAGGCGTCCAGCAGTTCGAACAGCCCGTCGTCCTCGGCGTGCAGGACGAGCCGGACGCCTCCCTCGGCCGCCGCGGCGAACGCCTTCTCCAACTGGACGGGGTCCCGGACCACGGTGGGCGCCGTGTGGTGGCCGGCCATGAAGATCTTGGCGCTGGTGGCGATGGACGGGTCGAGCCGGGACAGCAGTTCGGGGCGGGCCGGGTCGAGACCGATGTGGAACCGGTAGTCCACCAGGCTGTGCCCGTCGACGAGCCGGGCCTTGGCGAGCACGGCCTCGGGCGCGAGCGTGGGCGGCACCGTGTTCGGCATGTCGATCACGGTGGTGACACCGCCGCGCACCGCGGCCCGGCTCGCGTGCCGCCAGTCCTCCTTGTGGGTCAGTCCGGGGGTGCGGAAGTGCACATGGGAGTCGATGAGTCCGGGCAGGACGTAGTGGTCCCCCGCGTCGAGCCGCGGCACACCCGCGGGCGCGGTGTCGGTGTCGTCGATCGCGGTGATCCTGCCGCCGGCGATGGAGACATGGCCCGCCCGCACCCCCTGGGGGGTCACGAGCCGGCGTCCGCCGACGACGAGGTCGGGCACGGCGGCCGGGTTCAGTCCTGCCATGACGCGGCCACCAGCTCCCGGCACAGATCGTTGGTGGGCCCCATCAGCGCGATGGCACGGGCGTCGGCGAGTAGCCTGCCGATCCCGGCGTCGGACAGGAACCCCGCGGAACCCAGCATCCGGGCGACGTCGAGGCAGATCTCCTCCGCGGCGACCGAGGCGTGCAGTTTGCTGTGCAGGGTGGTCAGACCCGGGTCGGCCGAGATCCGCGCCCCCGCCCGTCCGACGATGCCGCGGGCCGTCTCCAGCCGGGTCGCCAGATCGGCCAGGTGGTGCCGGACCGAGGGCAGCTCCAGCAGCCCGCGCCGACGGGCGTGGGCGAGGCCGAGGTCGAACGCCGCCTGGGCCGTTCCGACGGCCACCGCGCCGAGCGAGGCCCCGCTCTCCCGCACGCCCGCGATGATCCCGGCCGCCTTGCCCACCGGCCCGAGCCGGTCGCCGTCGTCCACCACGCAGTGGTCGAGGCCGATCAGACCGGTAGCGGAGCCCCGCATGCCGGCCAGGTCGAGGCCGAGGTCGGGCAGCAGGCCGGGGTTGTCGGCGGACACCAGGAAGAAGGTCTGCCCCGCCGCCCCGTACGCGGCCCGCGGCCCTGTCGTGTCCGGGCCGGTGCGCACCAGCACCAGATAGAGGTCGGCGACCCCGGCGCCGGTGGTGAAGGTCTTGGAGCCGTGCAGTTCCCATCGGCCGTCGGCACGGGGCTCCCCGGTGCTGGACAGCTTCTGCTTGGCGGCTCCGGCCCCGTTCTCGCTCCACGCGGAGGCCGCGAGCAGGGAGCCGTCGGCGAGCCTGGGCAGCCAGCGCTCCCGCTGGCCGGGGGTGCCCCATTCCGCGATGCGGGCACTGACGGCGAAGTGCTGGAAGGCGATGATCGCGACGGAGGGATTGGCCTCGGCGATCTGTTCCACCACGTGGTTGACGGCCGAGGCGTCGCCGCCCCCGCCCCCGTACCCGGCGGGCACCGCCGTGCCCAGCAGACCGCTGGAGCGCAGCGCCGCCAGGGCCTCCCGGTCCGGTTCCCCCGCCCGGCCGGTCCGCTCCGCCGACTCCTTGAGCAGGGCGTGGAGTTCTGGTGTGGGCTGCGTTCTCATGCCGCCACCGACAGCGCCAGGCATTGGGCGACCTCCTCGAATTGCAGATGGCTCAGGGGGGCCAGGACGAACGACCCCTGGAAGGTGACGCGTTTGCGGGCGACGCTCGCCCAGAGCAGGGCTCCGCTGTTCCCGGCCGCGTCGGGGGCGGACGTGACGGCCGTCACCGTGGTGCGGCCGCCGGGCGTCTCGATGTCCGTCAGCCCCTGCTCGTCCGCGCCGTTCTCGCGGGCGAGGAGCCAGGGGACGGTCTGCGGGATGCGTACGGCGATGCCCAGGCAGACCGCGCCGGTCAGGGCGATCGTCGGGTGCCAGCGGGGCACGGTGACCGCGCGCGCGGCGATGCCGCCGCCGGGGTCGGGCACGATCGCCGCGATCTTGGGGAACGCCCCGCCGCGGGGCCAGCCGAGCCGGTCGGCCGCCGCCACCCTGATCCGTTCGAGCCGGTCCAGCAGGTCGTCCCCGGCGGCGAACAGCGCGGCCGGTGACGGCACTTCGAGGGTCCTGGCGTCGACGAAGGCGTACGCGTTGGCGCTCGTGACGAGGGAGACCTCCTGCGGGCCGCCGTCGAGGTCGAGCACGGTACGGGTCTCCCCGGTGGGCAGCAGGTCCGCGAAGGGCACCGGCCCCGGCTGGACGAACGCGACGGAGAACTGGACCTCGTCGCGCTCGACCCGGTCGACCTCGCACACCACGCTGTCGCCGTTGTTGAGGACCCGCACCCGTATCCGCGCACCCGGCAGCAGACGGGGCAGCATCCCGCAACGGCCCGCGGCGACGACGGCGGAGAGCACCGAGTGGCCGCAGGAGCCCCGCAGGTCGAACCGGTCGTCGCCGCCGGGCAGTGCCTGGACGAACCGGTAGTCGAGGTCGAACATCGGGTGCGCGGACGGCTCGACGAGCGCGATCTTGAGTACATGGGCGCCGCCGGCCGACGCGAGGAAGCGCCGCGCCTCCGTCAGATGTCCCAGCAGCGCCGCCTCCTCACGGGGCAGGCGGGCCGCGTCCAGCACGAAGGTGGGGCAGGGGCTGCCCACCGCGTAGGCCAGGTGCCCGATCATGCCGCCACCGCCAGGGGCACCGGTCCGGCCGAGCGGCTCGGCCCGCGCTGGAACTGCTCGATCCACACCTCGTGCACGAGCAGGGCCCACAGGGCCAGGGACGTCGTGTCGCCCGGCCGGTCGGCCTGCGCGGCGAACAGGGCGTCCACGGCCCCGGCATCGAGTCGCCCGTCGGCGGCGAGGCGGCGTGGCTCCAGCAGGTCGCGGGCGTACTCCCACAGGGCCGCGCCGGGGGTGAGCATCGCCGTGATCGGCAGGGTGAAGGGCTGCTTGGGGCGGGTCAGCACACTGGTGGGGAGCAGCCCCCGCGCCGCGGCGTACAGGGTCTTCTTGACCCGGCCGTCCTCGATCCGCATCCGGTCGGGCAGGGCCCGGCCGAGCGCCACGATCTCCCGCTGGCAGAACGGCAGTCGGGCCTCGATGGAGGCGGCCATGCTGAGGTGGTCGACGCGGCGCAGATGGTACGAGGGCAGCCGGTGGCCGAGCTCGAACCGGGTGATGCGGTCGAGGACCGTACCGGGGCCGTGCAGCAGGTCCTCGTACGCCTCGGCGGGCAGGGGAGGTATCCCGTCGACATGCGCACGGTAGTCGTCGGTGTAGAGGGAGGCGCGCAGAGCGGCCGGGGCGGCCGACAGGGCGTCGAGGTAGGCCGGGGCCCAGTCGCCGCCGGTCCCGGCCGTCTCGGCGGCCTGCCGCATCCTGCCGTAGCCGCCGAACACCTCGTCGGCCGCGTCACCGGTCAGCGCGACCGTGAATCCCGCCTTCCGCACCGCGGTGAACAGGGCCAGGGTGCTCAGCGCGATCGGATCGGCGTTCGGCTGGCCCAGGTGCCAGACCGTGTCGTCGAGCAGTGCCGGGAAGTCCTCCGGGTCGATCTCGACCTGGTGGTGCACGGCCCGTGCCCGTGCGGCGGCCTCCCGGGCGAAGTGCCGCTCGTCGAACGGCCAGTCGCCCCGGTAGGCGATGTTGAAGGAGTGGACCGGGCGGTGTTCGGCGGCCAGCGCGGTGACCAGGCTGGAGTCGAGTCCGCCGGAGGTGATCAGGGCGACGGGCACATCGGCCACGAGCAGCCGCCCGACCTCCTCGCGGAGCGTGTCGCGCAGCCGCACCGCGGCGGCTTCGGCGTCGTGGGGCACCGGCCGCGCCGGGGCGGCCGTACGCCGCCGGTAGCGGACCGTCCCGCCCAGGTCGCAGACCAGGGTGGTGCCCGGCGCCAGTACGTCGATGTCCTCGAACATGGTCGTGTCCCCGAAGGGGACGCGGGTGGCCAGGTAGGCGTCCAGGGCGGCTTCCCGGATGCGCCCGGAGACCGCGGCGAACCCGAGCAGGGCGGGGATCTCCGAGGAGAAGTGCAGGGAGCGGGCGGCCGGATCCCAGCGGTAGTACAGCGGTTTCATGCCGATGTGGTCGGTGGCCAGCAGCAGCCGGGGCACCGGGCCGCGCAGATCGGTGAGGGCGATGGAGTACATGCCGTCGAGGTGATCGGTGAACGCGTCCCCGTACTCCAGGTAGAGGGCGGGGATGACGGCCCCGTCGCACCGGTCCGCGAAGACGTGACCGCGGTCCCTGAGCCGGGCCCGCAGCTCGTCGTGGTTGTAGATCTCACCGTTGAAGACCACCTGGACATGGGGGCCCGCCCGGTAGGGCTGCTGTCCGCCGTCGAGATCGACGACGGCGAGCCGGTTGCTGCCCAGTCCCCAGTCGGGGGCGAGAGCGGCACCGGTCGCGTCCGGACCGCCGTGGCGTTGGAGCGCGGCGACGGTGCGCATCTCGTGCGGCGTCGCAGCCGCGTTGAAGTAGCCATGGATACGGCACATGTATGCCTGTTCTCCTGTGAGGCGGCGGCGGGTTCAGCCGCTCGCGGCCGACAGATAGCGCTCCCCGCTGTCGGGGAAGACCGTGACCACGGTCGCCCCGGCCCAGCGCGGGTGGGCGGTGACGCTCCGGCTCGCCCAGGCGGCGGCCCCAGAGGAGAAGCCGACCGGCAGACCGGTGGTGCGGACGATCTCGACGACCGTGGCGGCGGCCGCCTCGTCCGGTACGGCGACGACCTCGTCGACGAGCGAGAGGTCGGTGATGTCGGAGACGTAGCCCGCGCCGATGCCGGGGATGCCGTGGGGGCCCGGCTCGCCGCCGGACATCACGGCGGAGCGGGCGGGTTCGACGGCCACCACGTGGACGCTGCCCCGCTCCTTGAGGTACCGGGCGGTGCCCGAGAGGGTTCCGCCGGTGCCCACCCCGCAGACCAGGACGTCGACGTCGCCGCCGGTGGCCTCCCAGATCTCCGGGCCGGTGCTCTCGTAGTGGGCCCGCACATTGGCGGGGTTCTGGTCCTGGTGCGGCACCCATGAGCCGGGCAGGGTGCGCTGCATCTCCTCGGCGTGCAGCCAGGCGGCGGGCAGCCCGTCCTCGGCGGGGACCAGGACGACCTCGGCGCCCAGTTCCCGCAGGATCAGACGGCGTTCCACGCTGGCGTTGTCCGGCATGACGATGATGCAGCGGTGACCCCGCCGGGCGCACAGCGCCGCGAACGAGATCCCGGTGCTGCCGGAGGAACACTCGATGAGCGTGCCCCCGGCGGGCGGCAGTTGGCCCGACTCCTCGGCGGCCAGCACCATGGCGAGCGCGGCGCGGTCCTTGACGCTGGAGAGCGGGTTGAGCATCTCCAGTTTGGCCAGCAGCCGCACCGAAGCGGCGAGGCCCGGCAGCGCGACCTCCAGCAGAGGCGTGCCACCGATCAGTTCGTCGATCGAACGGGCGGGCCGCTGGATCGTCCGTGTCGTCCCTGTCATCACTGCTCCCCCAACGTTGTCATGACTTCCCGGCTCACGCCGCGGTGCGTACGGAGGCCGCCGCGAGGTGGCCGGCCGCGATCTCCTGCAGATGCGTGATGTCGCTGGAGACGGTGGCGAAGGTGAAGCCCTCGGTGAGCCGCCGGGCCGCGCTCGCCCCGTCGAGGCAGTGGATGCCACAGGCGATCCCGGCCCGTTCCGCGGCGGCGGTGACCTTCTTCAGCGCGGCCTCCAGGTCCTCGGTGACACCGGGGTCGCCGAAGTGGGTCGCGCCGAGTGCCAGGGAGAGGTCGGCGGGCCCCACGTAGACGGCGTCCAGGCCGGGAGTGGCGCAGATGGCGTCGAGGTTCTCCAGCGCGCCGGCCGTCTCGACCATGACGATGCACGCGATCTGGTCGTCGATCTCGGCCGGGACGCCGCCCAGCCGGAGTTCGGCGCGGACCGGCCCGGCGATGCTGCGGGTTCCGGCCGGCCAGTGCCGGCAGGCGCGGGCGGCGTCCAGGGCCTCCCGCGCGGTGCTGACCATGGGCACGATGACGCCCCGGGCGCCGGTGTCCAGCGCGGTGCCGATGGCGATGGGGTCGGGTGCGGGCACCCGGATGACCCCCGCGGAGCGGCCTCGGGAGTCGACGGCGAGCATGGCCGACTGCCAGCCGGGCTGGTGCAGCACGCCGTGCTGGCCGTCCACCCCGACGTAGTCGTAGCCCAGGCCCGCGATCCGCTCCGTGCCGACCGGGTTGTCGCAGGCGATCCAGTAACCCACCAGGCGTTCGCGGGAGCGGAGCCGGGCGGCGAACTCGGCAGGGGGCCGGTGGGTGCCCGTCCCGGTCATTCGCCCTCCTCGATGACGTACCCGGTCTTGCCGTCGAGCCCGCGGGTCGCCTCGCCGGTGATGGACACCCGGTGCAGGATCCGCTGGTGACGGTCGTAGTCGTTGACCGCGTAGTGCTGGGTGCAGCGGTTGTCGAAGATCAGGACGTCGCCGGGGCGCCAGGACCAGCGCGCCGTGTTCTCGGGGCGCCGCACGGCGGCCTGGAGGACGTCCAGGAGCGGACGGGACTGGCGTACGTCCATGCCGACCAGGCGCTGGGCGAAACCGCCCAGGAAGAGGCTGGGTTCACCCGATTCGGGGTGGACGCGCACCACCGGGTGGGCGGCCTCGAAGCGGCGGGAGAGGAAGGCGGCGCGGACCTTCTCGCCGCGTTCGGTGCCCAGCCGGGGCTGTTCGGCGTGATTGGTGTGGACGGCCCACAGCCGGTCGGCGACCTCGCGCAGCTCGGCGGGCAGATCGCGGTAGCCGGCCGCGCCGTTGGCCACGAGGGTGTCGCCGCCGTACGGCGGGAGCACGACGCTGCGCAGCGTCGTGCCGAGCGAGGGGGCGGCCGTGAAGCTGATGTCGGTGTGCCAGTGGTCGGCCCGCTGGTCCTCGCCGTCGACCGGGATGACCTGCGGGTCGCCGTCGACGGTGCGCATCATCGGATGCTTCTGCGTCAGGGGGCCGAAACGGGCGGCGAAGGCCAGCTGATCGGCGTCGGTGATGTCCTGGTCACGGAAGAACAGGACCTTGTGATCAAGAAAGGCGTCATGTATCTGGCGGAATACCGAATCGGATATCTCCGAACTCAGATCGACCCCTGTGACCTGAGCTCCGATTCTTCCACCGATTTTGCGTACATCGAATGCGGACACAGGATTTTCCTTCCGCGTGAAACTGAGGGATACCGGGCCGCTTCCGCCGGAATACTCACGGACAGCACAGGAAGGGCACCGTGTGAAGCACGCAGAAGAACCGACTCTGCGATGGCCCGCTGAGCGAACCACGGGGAAAGCGGACGCGGCAACCTTCAGGTTGAACGGCGCAACTACTTCACCAACTCGGGTGCCGTCGCGATGACACCGACTTCCGAAAGTAGCGCCACCGTCGGCTGATTCCTTGTCCTCTGCACCCCGCAGGTGAAAACTCCCGGGTAAAGGGCCGTGCCAGGTCCGCCGCACCGCGCTCCGCGGCGCCGTGCCCCTGCCCTTCCGGCCCGAAGCGGCCCGGAGCGGCCCGCGGTCCGAAGACTCTCTGGAGGCTGCGGTGCATGCGATCGGCTTCTTCCAGGTGCTGCTCGTCGGCGGCGCCGACGGGCAGGGCGACCCGAACGTGCCGCGGGAGCCGACGGGACGGCGGACCGACCGCGGCTCGACGCCGACCGCGCACCTTACCCGCCGGCGAAGGAACCCGCGGGCGTCTGACCCCGCGGCCGTCTGACCCCGCAGTCGTCCGACCCCGCGGCCGTACCCACCGCGGCCGCGAGGAGCCCCCCAGGGGCGTTGCGCCCGGATCGCCCCGCGAGCCCCGGCGCGGTCCGAACGGAAAGCCCCAGCACCGTGCCGTATCCCACCGCACCCCTGGAGCCGATGGTCATGCCCGAGAAGAGCGGACTGCTGCACATTCTGCGCGAGGACCTGAACGTGATCGTCGAACGCGATCCGTCCATCCGTTCCCGACTGGAGGGCCTGTGGCACCCGGCGCTGCCGGCCCTGTGGACCCACCGGGTGGCGCACCGGCTGTACCGGCGCGGCCACCGCATGAGCAGCCGGATCGTGGCCTACTTCGCCCGCAGCCGTACCGGGGTGGAGATCCATCCGGGAGCCGTCATCGGCAGGCGGGTCTTCATCGACCACGGTGCCGCCGTCGTGATCGGCGAGACCGCCGTCGTCGGGGACGACGTCACCATTTTCCACCAGGTGACCCTCGGCGCGCTCGGCTGGTGGACCGACAACTCCCTGGCGCCGGGCACCCGGCGCCACCCCGTGATCGGTGACCGGGTCGTCCTCGGCGCCAACGCGACCGTGCTGGGTCCGGTCACGATCGGCGACGACGCGCTCATCGGCGCCATGGCCACGGTGACCCGGGACGTCTGCTCCGGGGCACGGGTGTACCCGCCGCCCTCCGTGATCCGGGAACCGCACGACCCCGCCGCCCCGGACCCGGTGCGGCTGCTCGCCTCGGCCGGCTCGTGGTAGCACGGCCGCAGGCTTCGCAGAAAGCCGCGCAGATGAGCCTGACCGTCACACGACGCCGCGTCGTCGTCGACCACCTGTACGACCTCATAGGCAACACGCCACTGCTGCGCCTCAGTCTTCCCGGCATCGATCCGACGGTGGAGGTACTGGCGAAGCTGGAGTCGCACAACCCCTACGCCAGCAGCAAGGACCGGGCCGCCCTGTACATGCTGCGCGCCGCCGCCGAGCGCGGTGATCTGAAGCCGGGCGGCACCGTGGTGGAATCCACCTCGGGCAACACCGGCATCGCCCTGGCCGCGATGGCGGCCACCGGCGGATACCGCTGCACCGTGGTCCTGCCCGACAGCACCACCCCCGAGCGGGTGGGCCTGCTGCGGGCCCTCGGCGCCGAAGTCGTGCAGACGCCGAGTGCCGAGGGCTTCGCCGGCGCCATCGCCAAGGCGGAGGAGATCCAGGAGACGACACCCGGCTCCTGGTACAGCCGTCAGCACGAGAACCCCGACAACATCCGCGCCCACTACGAGACGACGGGCCCGGAGATCTGGAACGACACCGACGGCAAGGTCGACTTCCTGGTCGTCGGCGTCGGCACCGGCGGCACCCTGACCGGTACCGGGCGCTACCTCAAGGAGCGCAACCCCGCGCTCACCGTCGTCGCCGTCGAACCGGAGAACTCGCCCGTCCTGTCGCAGGGGTACGGCGGCCAGCACCGCATCCCCGGCCTCAACGGCGGTGTCGTCCTGCCCACCACCGACGTCAGCCTCATCGACGAGGTGCTCACCTGCCCCGACGGAGCCGCGCTGGAGACCGCCCGCCGGCTGGCGCGCGAACAGGGCGTCTTCGCCGGGCTCTCCTCGGGCGCCGCCGTCCACGGCGCGCTGCTCGTCGCCCGTCGGCCGTCGAGCGCCGGACGCACCATCGTCACCGTGCTTCCCGACACCGGGGAGCGCTACATCAGCATCTGGAACGAGAAGTACGCCGCATGACCACGCTCGTCCCGCACCGCGGCCCCCGGCGGCTTCCTGGTGGCCTCCCTCGTCGTGGGCGAGGACCGGGCGCGGTGCGAGGCCCGTATCCGGGCGGCGGAGTCCTGGTTCCGGGCAAGGCCGGTGACGGGCTGACGGCCCGTCGCGGCGGCACGGCAATCCAGGAGATGCAGGGCCACGGCGCGGTCTGTGAACGTGGCGCCATACCCGAGAGTGCGCCGTGCCGGGGCGACATCGCCCGCGGACACGGATACGGCTGAGCGGATTGGACGGACGATGGCCTTCAGCGATTCCGAGGACACCGCCTCGGTGCAGCGGCGCTTCGCCGCACAGGTGGCACGGGTGCCCGATGCCGTGGCCCTGTCCGGACGGGACGGGTCCCTCACCTACCGGGAGCTCGACCGCCGCGCGAACCGGCTCGCCCACCGGCTGCTCGCCCTCGGGGTGCGACCCGAGGAACCGGTCGCGGTCCTGATGGAACGCTCCGTGGACCTGGTCGTCTCCCTGCTCGCCGTGGTCAAGGCGGGCGGCTGCTACCTGCCCCTGCACAGCGCCCACCCGGTGGAGCTGATGCGGCGGATCGTGAACCGCGCCGGGAGCCCGCTGATCCTGACCGACGCCGTGATGCGGGGCCGGGCCGGTGTGCTCGGCGGCCGTCTGCTGGAACCGGCCGCCGACCCGGACCTGGCCACGCTGCCCGACCACGCCCCCGGCGTCGCCTCGGGCGGCGACGACGTCGTCTACGTCATCCACACCTCCGGATCGACCGGCGAGCCCAAGGGCGTCGCCGTGACGCACCGCGGCGTGCTGGGCCTGGCCGCCGACTCCTGCTGGGACGGCGAGGGCCACCGGCGGATCCTGTCCGTGGCCCCTTACGCGTTCGGGGTGTCGACCTACGAACTGTGGGTGCCGCTGCTGCGCGGCGGCCACCTGGTGCTGGCACCGCCCGGCGAGCTGGACCTGGGTACGCTGCGCCGGCTGTTCACCGAGGAGCGGATCAGTGCCGTACACCTGACGGCGGGCCTGTTCCGGGTGTTCGCCGAAGAGGCCCCGGAGAGTTTCGCGACACTGTCCGAGGTCCTCACCGGCGGCGACGTGATCGCGCCGACGGCGGTGCGGCGGGTCCTCGAAGCCTGCCCGGGGCTGGTCGTACGGGCCATGTACGGCGCGACCGAGGTGTCCTCGTTCGCCGCGCACGCGGCGCTGGCCTCCGTGGACGACTGCCGCGCGGGTGTGCCGGTGGGACGTCCGATGGACACCGTCGACGCCCGGCTGCTGGACGACCGGCTCGCCGAGGTGCCCGACGGCGAGGTCGGCGAGCTGCACATCGCGGGCGAGCGGCTGGCCGCCGGGTACTTCCGCAGCCCCGGACTGACCGCCGAACACTTCGTCACCGGCCCGGACGGCGAGCGGATGTACCGCACCGGCGACCTGATGCGGCGTGGCGCGGGCGGTCTGCTGGAGTTCGCCGGGCGCTCCGGGGACCAGGTCAAGATCCGCGGCTACCGGGTGGAGCCGGCCGAGGTCGAGCACGCGCTCGGGCAACTGCCCGGTGTGGCGCACGCGGCGGTCGTGGTCCGTGAACCGCAGCCCGGTGACAAGCGGCTCGCCGCGTACGTGGTGCCGCGCGGCAGCGGCCCCGGGGACCTGCGCACCGCGCTGGGCGGCCTGCTGCCCGACTACGCGGTACCGGACACGTTCGTGGAGCTCGCGGCCCTGCCACTGACGCCCAACGGCAAGCTGGACCGGGCGGCGCTGCCCGAGCCCGCCGCGCCCGCGCCCGCGGCCACCACCGCCACCGCCCCCGTCGGCGAACGCCAGAGCGTGCTGTGCGTGCTGGTCGCCCGGGTGCTCGGGGTGCCGGAGATCGGCCCGGACGACAGCTTCTTCGACCTGGGCGGGCAGTCGCTCCAGGCGATGCGGCTGGTCGCCCGCATCCAGGCCGAGTTCGGCGCCGAACTGACGGTCGGCGATGTCTTCAACAACCCCACGGTGGCCGAGCTCGACAGCTACCTCACCGACCTGGCCGCGACCGGAGCCGCGGCGTGACCGGCAGCCCCCGCCGGTCCGACGCCCGCTGATCCCGTTTCGCGCCTCCCCACCACCGCACGGTCCATCCCGGTCGGCATTCCGGACCGGTCATCGCAGGAGAAAGGACTGGTCCACGTGACCATCACCCAGGCGTCACCGGAGACGGCCGAGTCGGGCCGCCGCATCCCGTTGTCGTTCAACCAGGAGTTCCTGCGCGGCTTCGACAAGGGCGAGACCGACGGCGCGTTCGGACACCGGCACACCCTCGTGTGCGGCTGGCGGGTGACCGGCGCACTGGACACCGACGCGCTGGCCCAGGCGCTGAACGACGTCGTGGAACGCCACGAGGTGCTGCGCACCTCGATCCACGGCGACGAGTCGGGCAGTCACCAGACCGTCCACCCCGCCACGCCCGCCGAACTGCGGGTGGTGGACCTGGCGGACGACGGCCGCCCGCGCGACGAGCGTGCCGAGGCGTTCCTCAACGAGCTGGACGCCACCCCCTTCAGCGTCGCCGTCCTGCCGCACCTGCGGGCCGAGTTCGGCCGCTTCGACGCCACCGACGGTGTGCTGGTCCTGGTCACCCACCACACCGCGACCGACGCCTGGTCGGTGCAGCTGCTGATGCGCGACCTGGCCGCCGCCTACACGGACCGGGCCGCGGGCCGGGCACCGGCGGCCGAGCCGGCCCACCAGTACCAGGAGTTCGCCCGGTGGCAGCAGGAGAGCGCGGGCAGCCCGCGCACGGAACGCGAGCGGGCGTACTGGAGCGAGCGGCTGGCGGGGGCCGAGATCACCGGCATCACCACCGACCGCCCCCGCGAGGACGTGCCCGCCGCCTACGGTGTGCACCGCTTCGTCTTCGACGCCGAGCTGTCCACGTCCGTCACCCAGTACGCGAAGGCCACCCGCAGCACCCCGTTCATGGTCCTCGCGGCGGCCTACAGCCTGCTGCTGCGCGGCCTGACCGGCACCACGGACGTCGTCTTCCCGACCTTCTCCTCAGGACGTTACGAGGAGCGGTTCGCCGAATCGGTGGGCCCGTTCTTCAACTTCGTGCCCATCCGCATCGACACCACCGGCTCCGCCACCTACGGCGCGGTGCTGGAGCAGGCGCGCGCCGCCTGCCTGGGCGCCTACCAGCACGAGATCCCGTTCGCGCACGTCGCGCAGGACAGCCCGGGACTGCTCGCCCCGTTCGCCGACGGCTTCCTGGCCGTCGTCGCCTTCGAGGTGCTCCAGTCGCCGTTCGCCGCGGAGGACGGCGCGGGCGACGGCCCGCGGTTCGCCGAGATCCGCCGTCGCGTCCTGTCCCAGAGCGTCAGCTCCGCCATCCCGGACGGCGGTCTGTGGGCCATGGACGTGCTGCCGGACGGCACCCTGGCCGGCAGCCTCAAGTTCGACAACAACCGGTTCGACGAGGCCACCGCCGTCGCGCTCGTGGAGCGGTTCCGCGCCCTGCTCCACACGCTGGCGACGGCTCCGGACACCGCCGTCGACGCGGGCTGAGCCCGCACCGCCCGCGCCCACCGAGACGTAAAGGGACCGATCCACGATGACGACGACTCTGCCCGGCACCTTCGCAGCCGGCCCCGTGTCACCTCCGGAACCCGACCTCACCCCGGACGAGCTGGTCGCCCGCGCCGAGGCCCTGGCCGCGACGCTCGTCGAGCGGCAGGCGGAGACCGAGGAGCGCGGCCACTACGCCGAGGACACCCACCAGGCCTTCTCCCGGGCCGGTTTCTACCGCATCCTCGTCCCCCGGCGTTACGGGGGCTACGAGTTCGGCCCCGAGACGTTCGTCAGGGTCGCGACCGCCCTGGCCCGCGGCTGCCCGTCGACGGGCTGGATGTATCTGTTCGGGGCCGCCCACGCGCTGGTGGCGGGTGCGGTGTTCGACGAGCGGACGCAGGACGAGCTGTTCGCCGGCGGTGAGTTCATCTGCCCGGCGACCGTGGCCCCCACGGGATCGGCCGAGCCGGACGGCGAGGGCGGCTGGGTGCTGAACGGCACCTGGAACTACTGCTCGGGAGCGCCGTACGCCACCCACTTCATCGGCCACACCCTGATCCCCCAGGGGGAGGGGCAGCCGCCCGCGCCGCTGCTGTTCGTCGTCGACCGCGGCCAGTTCGAACGGCTCGACGACTGGGGCGACCAGCTGGGCCTGCGCGGCAGCGGCTCGCACAGCCTGCGCATCGAGAACGCCCGCGTCCCGGCCCACCGGGCCCTCGTCGGACACCTCAGCCAGCTGCCCGTCACCGACGAGCTGCCCGGCCGGGTCCTGCACGGAGGTGCGTACGGCGGCGGCCCGCTCAGCTTCATGCTGCTCGAACTCGGCGTCCTCGCCGTGGGCATGGCCAAGGGCGCCCTGGACGCGTACGAGCAGCTGATGCGCGACCGCACCACGTCCTTCTTCCCGATCGTGCCGCGCACCGAGGACCCCGACTACCAGTTCCGCTACGGCGAGGCCACCGGGCTCATCGCGGCCGCGGAGGCGGCCGTGCTGCACGCGGTCGGGCAGTGGCAGGAGCTGTGCCACCGCGAGGCGGCGGCCTTCACCCGGGAGGCGGAACTGCGTCTGGCCCTGGTCAGCCGCGAAGCCGTACGGCTGTGCTGGCGAGCGGTGGAGAGTCAGCTGTTCCCCACGGCCGGTTCCAGTTCGGTCCGGCACGGCGAGCGGATCGAGCGGGTGTGGCGCGACCTGTCGATGCTCCACAGCCACGCCGGCAACGGCATCTTCCTCGCCACCCACGCCAACCGCGAGCTGTCGCAGGCCCACTTCGGCCCGCTCGGCTGATCCCGGCACGCCACCTCCGTACCGCCCCCGTACCTCCCCGTACCGCCGCCCGGCCCGTATCGCCCCCGCACCTCCTCGTACCGCTCCGTACCGCCGCCCGCCCCGCCGCCCCAGGCCAGAAGAGAAACCGGACACTCCCATGGAGCAACGCTGCCCGTTCGCCCTCGACACCACCGGCCGGGACATCCACGGCGAGGCCGCCGCCCTGCGCGAGCAGGGCCCGGCCACCCGGGTGGAACTGCCGGGCGGAGTGGTCGCCTGGTCCCTCAACAGCCACGACGTCATCAAGAAGGTGCTCACCGATCCGCGGGTCACCAAGAGCGCGCGGTCCCACTGGCCGGCCTTCGTCAACGGAGAGATACCGCCGGACTGGGAGCTGATCAGCTGGGTGGCCATGGACAACATGGTCACCGCCCACGGCAGGAACCACGTACGGCTGCGCAAGCTGGTCGGCAAGGCGTTCACGCCGCGCCGCACCGCCGCCTTCCGGCCGCGCGTCGAGGAGCTGACCAAGCAGCTCCTGGACGCCCTGGAGACGGCCGGGCCCGACGAGGTGGTGGACCTGCGGGAGCGGTTCGCCTACCCGCTGCCGGCCCGGCTCGTCGCCGACCTGATCGGTATGGAGGAGGAGGCCCGCGCGAAGACCGCCAAGGTGATCGACGCGATGGTCGACACCACGGTCACCCCCGAGCAGGCGCAGGCGGTGCTGGCCGGCTGGCGCGGGGCGATGGCCGACCTCATCGCCGACAAGCGGCGCGAGCCCGGCGAGGACATCACCAGTGACCTGGTCGCCGCGCGGGACGAGGACGGCACCGCGCTGTCGGAGGAGGAGCTCGCCGACACCATCTTCGCCATCCTCGGCGCCGGTTCGGAGACCACGATCAACTTCTTCGACAACGCCATCACCGCCCTGCTCAGCGATCCCGCACAACTGGAGCTGATCCGTTCCGGCCGGGCCACCTGGGACGACGTCATCGACGAGACGCTGCGCGTCGAGTCGCCGCTGGCGCACCTGCCCCTGCGTTACGCGGCCGAGGACATCGAGCTCGACGGGGTCACCATCCCCAAGGGCGACCCGATCCTGGTCAACTACAGCGCCGTGGGCCGCGATCCGGAGCTCCACCCGGACAGCCCCGGCACCTTCGACCTGACCCGGTCCGACAAGTCGCACCTGTCCTTCGGGGTGGGCCCGCACTACTGCCTGGGGGCCGGTATCGCCCGCCTGGTCGCCACGACGGGTCTCTCCCAGCTGTTCGAGCGGTTCCCGGACCTGTCGCTGGCCGTGGACAGCGGTGAACTGCAGCCGCTGCCGACGTTCATCATGAACGGTCACCGCAGCCTCCCGGTCCGTCTGACGGCCCCGGTCCCGGCGGCCGCCGGCTGACACCGCGTCCCGCCCGCGCGCCGAAGGGCCGCCCCGGCCGGGGCGGCCCTTCGGCGTTCCCGCCGCCGCCCGCACCGCCGCACACCACCGGGACACGGACGACGGCACAACACCCCGCACAGCACGACAGCACAGCACGACGGCACAGCACGACGGCACAGCACGACGCCCGGCCGGAATTCCGGCCGGGCGTCGTGGGTGGACGGGGGTCAGGCGGCCACGGACTGCTTCCCGCGGCGTGAGCCCTTGAGCACGCGGTACATCATGCGCGGGCTCATCAGTGCCTGCGGCGACTCGACGAGGCCCGCCACCCGCATGAAGGTGCCGGTGATGCGGCCGTCGTGGACCGCCGCCGCCTGAAGCCGCGCCATGTACGCACCGCCCGTGCGCACCTTGGCGTTCCGTACGCCCTCGACCTCGGGGTAACCGAGGTCCCCTCCCGCGGAGAAGTCCCACGGGACGTCGATGACACCGGAGATGTCGCGCTGGAACTCCAGGGGCTGCGGCGACAGACCGCGCGCCAGGTGGCCGTCGAGCACCTTGGCCTCCATCGCGGCGACCGTCATGCCCTGCCCGTAGACCGGGTTGAAGCTGCACGCCGCGTCGCCCATCACCAGCAGCCCGGCGGGCAGGCTCCGCAGCCGCTCGTAGTGGCGCCGCACGCTCGCCGGATAGCGGAAGGTCGAGCCGTCCCCGACGGGTTCGGCGTCCTGGAGGACGTCGTAGATGTCGGAGACCGGAAGCGTCTTGGTCCAGGCGAGGTATCCCTCCAGGTCGGCGGGCGCACTGTCGCCCAGCACCCCGGTCAGTGAGACCGCGATGAGCCCGTCCTCGATGCGGGAGAGGAACGCCCCGCGCCGGTGGCTGGGCGAGGAGACGGGGTTGATGGACAGGTCGCCGTTGAGCACGCCGAGGTCCGGCAACCGGAAGAGGCGCGTGGTGTAGCTGAGGTCGATCTTGATGCGCTGCTCCTCGGGGCGCTCGAACCCGAGTTCCTCCAGCCACAGCGGTGTGCGCGAGCCCCGGCCGCTGGTGTCCACGACGAGCCCGGCTTCGAGGACCTGCTCCGGCTCGCCGGGCTGCTGGCTCTGGACCCGGGCCCCGGTGACGGTGGTCCTCGCGTCGTCCGTGACGAGCCCGACGATGTCGTGCCGGTCGAGGAACGTCACGTTCTCCAGCGCGGCGACCCGCGCCCGTACCCGGCCCTCCAGCACCGGGCGGGTGGCGG
This sequence comes from Streptomyces sp. NBC_01237, assembly GCF_035917275.1. Lineage (NCBI taxonomy): Bacteria > Bacillati > Actinomycetota > Actinomycetes > Kitasatosporales > Streptomycetaceae > Streptomyces > Streptomyces sp. NBC_01237. The sequence goes on from NZ_CP108510.1 coordinate 239,830, forward strand.
AGACGCACACCAGCCCGGTGGTGGCGGGGCTGAGCCGGCGGCCGTTGAAGTACCAGCGCAGCTCTCCGAGGTCACCCGTCGGAATGCCGGCCGCGACGGCCTCTTCGGTGAATCCGGGGAAGAACTCGTCGAGTATCTGCTGTCCGCGGGCGAGCAGGCCGTGCACGTGGCGGCCCTGGGGCACACCCCGGCGCGCCTCGGCGCCCGGCGACAGGTCGTCGCGGTCCACGACGACGACCTCGCGGAACCTGTCGGCAAGCACCCGGGCGGCCAGCAGACCGGCCATGCTGCCGCCGAGTACCACCGCGCGGCCTGCTTTCGTGTCGGCCATCGCCGCCACCTCCTTGGGAATGAGTACGGAGCCGTCAGGCGGCGTGGAGGGGAGTGTTCTGGTACGCGGCGAGGTGCCAGGCGCCGCCGCGCTTGACCACGACCCAGGAGCCGTGGACGGCGCGCTCGGGGCTCGGTTCGGTCTGTCCCGGGGCGAGGATGCCGCCGCGGGTGATGAGGATGCCGGACTCCGCGTCGGCGAAGCGGATGTCCACGGGGGTGCCGGTGACCCGGGTGCCCTTGAGGGGGCCGGTGAACGCCTCGGTCATGAAGGCGGCGATGGCCTCCTGGCCCTGCTGGAAGACGCCGGGCAGGATCATCGTGCCGTCGGGGGTGAAGACCTCGGCGAACGCCTGGGCGTCGTGCGCGGCCCAGGCGGCGACGACTCGGCCGGGCACGGCCGCGACGGCGGCCTTGTCCTCGTCGGAGATCTCGATGGCGGGCGCGTCGGTGGTCTGAGCAGTCATTCCGGTGGGCTCCTCGGTCTCGTCGAAATGCGGTCCCGCCGAAGTGCGGTCCCGCACGTGCGGGCTGGGGCTGCGACTGCGGCCTCAGATGTAGAGCGTGTTCGGCTCCTGGCCGCACAGGACGCGGCCGTAGAGCTCGTTGTTCGTGTTCGGGTTCATCAGGGCGTGCAGGTTGATCGCCTGGATGTCGCGGACGACGCGCTGGATGGGAACGTCGCGGTAGATCGAGGAGCCGCCGCTGGCGGAGGCGAGCAGGTCGACGGCCTCCTTGGCGAGCCGGCACACGGCACCCAGGTCGGCGCGGGCGCGGGCGCGCTCCTCCAGCGTCCAGGTGTCGCCGGACTCGCCCTTGCTGTCCACGAGCGAGGCCAGCCGGTGGGCGTGGAACTCGGCCTGATCGGTCTTGAGCGTCGCCTCGGCCGCCTGGAAGTGGGTGAGCGGCGCCTCGGACTGCTGCTGGTAGGTGGTGTAGGTGATGGTGCGTCCCGGCAGCCGCTCGAAGAAGAGGTCCCGGGCGGCCTGGGCCAGCCCCAGCGCGGTGCCCACCGACGAGGCCGAGGCGACGGGCAGCAGCGGGGTGCGGTAGACGGGCGTCCGGGCGTTCAGCTCGGAGGCGTAACTCCCCTGGAGGATCGCGCCGAGCGGCAGGACGCGCTCCTGCGGGACGAAGAGGTCCTGGGCGACGGTGCTCACGCTGCCGGTGGCGCGCAGACCGGTGGTGTCCCAGTCGTCGATGATCGTCAGGTCCTCGATCGGCACCAGGGCCATCACGGGCTGCGGCGGTCCGTCGGGACCCTGAAGGACGGCGATGATCTCCTGCCAGTGGCTGTGCCGGGCGCCGCTGACGAAGCCCCACTTGCCGTTGACGGTGATACCGCCGGGCGCGGGCGTGGCCAGCGCGGACGGGCTGAGGGTGCCGCAGATGCGGACGTCCGGGGTGGAGAAGACCTCGTCCTGGACGCTGTCGGGGAACAGGCAGGTCATCCAGGTCGGGATCCAGTAGACGGCCGTGGTCCAGGCCGCTGCGCCGTCGGCACGGCCGAGGGCGGCCGCGACATCGACGAGGGTACGGGTGTCGGCCTCGAAGCCGCCGTAGCGCTTGGGCACCCGCAGCCGGAAGAAGCCGGCGTCCCCCAGCGCCTCGACGGTCTCGTCCTGGAGTCTGCCGTCCTGCTCCGCCTGCGCGGCGTTCTTCTTCAGAAGCGGTGCCAGCTCGACTGCGCGCTGGACGAGTTGCGCCCGCGTGGGGATGTCGGCGGTCAGCATCGGTTTCCTCCTGGACATGACGATCGTGAAGAGTGGCAGGGCTGGACAGACCGTCACATCGGCAGGGGACGGGCGGCACCTCTTGGATTGCGCACCTGTCGTCGGCGGCACGGCGCCGGAGGACGTCGCAGCCCCGCGGCGGGCCGTTCACGGATGCGTGCGGCGGTCCCGCACGCAGGGAGAAGCCCTGGTCGCCGCCGACTGCCACGATGGCATCCCGGCCACGCCCGCGCGCCCCGGCATCGGGCGGTGAGGGGACTTCGAGGGAAGAGGGCTCATGACCGATCAGCACCGCTCCGGCGCCGAGAGTCGTCCCCGGTCATCGGTGAGCTGGCCGCTCACCGGCGACGAGTACATCGAGAGCCTGCGCGACGACCGGCAGGTGTTCCTGTACGGGGAACGCGTCAAGGACGTCACCGCCCACCCGGCGTTCCACAACCCGGTGCGGATGACGGCACGGCTCTACGACGCCCTGCACGACCCGGCCACCCAGGACGTCCTGACCACCCGGACGGACACGGGCAGCGGCGGACTGACCCACCGCTTCTACACCACGCCGCACAGCGCCGAGGACCTCGTCGCCGACCAGCAGGCGATCGCCGCGTGGTCCCGGATGAGCTACGGCTGGATGGGCCGCAGCCCCGACTACAAGGCGGCCTTCCTCGGCACCCTGGGAGCCAACGCGGACTTCTACGGTCCGTTCGCCGACAACGCACGGCGCTGGTACCGCGAGGCCCAGGAGAAGGTCCTGTACTGGAACCACGCGATCGTGCATCCGCCGGTGGACCGCAGCCTGCCGCCGGACGAGGTGGCGGACGTCTTCGTGCACGTGGAGAAGGAGACCGACGCGGGTCTCGTGGTCAGCGGCGCGAAGGTGGTCGCCACCGGCTCGGCGCTGACCCACCACAACTTCATCGCGCACTACGGACTGCCCATCAAGAAGAAGGAGTTCGCGCTGGTGGCCACGGTGCCCACGGGCGCCGCCGGGGTGAAGCTGATCTGCCGCCCCTCCTACAGCGCCACCGCGGCCGTGATGGGCACCCCGTTCGACTATCCGCTGTCCTCGCGGCTCGACGAGAACGACACCATCCTGGTCATGGACAAGGTGCTCATCCCGTGGGAGAACGTGTTCATCTACGGGGACATGGCGAAGATCCAGATGTTCTCGTCGCAGTCCGGGTTCATGGAGCGCTTCACCTTCCACGGATGCACCCGGCTGGCCGTCAAACTGGAGTTCATCGCGGGAGCGCTCGCGAAGGCCCTGGAGGTCACCGGGACCCAGGACTTCCGGGGCGTGCAGACCCGTCTCGGTGAGGTCCTGGCCTGGCGCAACCTCTTCTGGGGACTGTCGGACGCGGCGGCCCGCAATCCGGTGGAGTGGCACAACGGGGCGGTGCTGCCCAATCCGCAGTACGGCATGGCCTACCGCTGGTTCATGCAGATCGGCTATCCGCGCGTCAAGGAGATCATCGAGCAGGACGTGGCGAGCGGCCTGATCTACCTCAACTCCAGCGCGGACGACTTCAAGAACCCCGAGATCCGCCCCTACCTCGACAAGTACGTACGGGGCTCGAACGGCATCGAAGCCGTCGACCGGGTCAAGGTGCTCAAGCTCCTGTGGGACGCGGTGGGGACGGAGTTCGGCGGACGCCACGAGCTGTACGAGCGCAACTACGCGGGCAACCACGAGAACACCCGTACCGAGCTGCTGTTCGCGCAGACCGCCTCGGGGCAGATCGACGACTACAAGGCGCTGGTCGACCAGTGCATGTCGGAGTACGACCTGGACGGCTGGACGGTGCCCGACCTCTCCTCGTTCGAGGGGCTCAGGGACATCCGCAGGAACCTGCCCGGCTGCTGATCCCCCGCTGCAGCCGGGCACGACGACGGCCGCGGACCCACCCGGGTCCGCGGCCGTCGCTCCTTCCCTTGTTCTTGTCCTTGTTCTTGTCCTTGCCCTCGCCCTTGTTCTTGCCCTTGCCCTTGCCGTCCGCGTTGCCGCGGGCCGTCGCCGCGGCCGCTGTGCCGTCGCGACCGCGGCCCGTCGGGTCAGTCCGGGCGGTCCGCCGGGGCCAGCAGATCCTCCAGGAACGGCGCCATCACCGTGTGCACGATCTTGCAGTCCAGCAGCAGCGTGCCGGGGCAGCCGCGTTCGCGCCAGGCCGTGACCTCGGCCAGATCCTCCGGTGCGCGTACGGTGACGGCCCGAGCGCCCAGCGCGCGGGCCGTCCCGGCGAAATCGGTGTCGTTGAAGTTGACCGTCGCCGGGTCCGCACCGCGCGGTGTGTACATGTGGTCCTCGAAGCCGTACGACGCGTCGTCGTAGACCACCACCAGGCAGGACCGTCCGGTGCGCACCAGGGTCTCCAGCTCGGGGAGCCCCATCAACGCGCCGCCGTCACCGAGCGCCGCCACCGTCGTGCGGTCGGGACGGCCGACCGCGGCACCGACCGCCCCCGCCAGGCCGAGGCCGATGCTCTGGAAGGCGGCCCCGGTGAAGACCATCGCCGCGGGATCGGGCACCGGCCAGTACATGGCGGGCCAGGCGATGAAGTGGCCGCCGTCCAGCACGAGGGTGCGGTCGGCGGGCAGCAGTCCGGCGAGCCGGCGTGTGAGGGTGCGCGGATCGATCCGCCCCGCGCCCGAGTCGTCCGTGAAGGGCACCGTGTCCCAGCGGCGGGCGGCGGTGGCGCGGACCTCCGCCGAGCGCCAGGTGCCGGACGCGTCCGGCGTCCCGGCCGTGCCGAGGGCGTCCAGCAGACGGGCGGCGACGACCGAGGCGTCCCCGGTCACCGAGAGATCCCCGCGCCCGGCCGATCCGGGACCGGGCTCCAGGTCGATCCGTACGACGGTGGCGCCGGGATCCAGCAGCCGCCCGCCGTGCAGGGTGAACGTGTCCAGGCTCGTACCGAAGGCCAGTACCAGGTCGGCTCCGGAGAGGAGCCGGGCGGGCTCCGGGGCGGCGAACCCGCCGCAGATCCCGAGGGACCAGGGACTCTCGTCGAACAGCCCGTTGGCCATCACCGTCGTGGTGAACAGCGCGCCCAGCCGGTCACCGAGATCGCGCAGCACCTTGCCCGCCCCCGCGCGCCAGGCGCCCGCTCCGGCGAGCAGCAGGGGCCGGCGTGCCCGGCCCAGGGCGTGCAGCACCGGAGCCAGTTCATCGGGGCGGACCGTCGCCGCGGCGGCCGGCACCGCGACCGTGTTGGCGCCGGGCGCCGAGGGCGTGGACACCTCGGCGCCCAGCAGATCACCGGGCAGCATGACGGCGACGGGGCACTGCCGGAGACGGGCGAGTTCCAGCGCGGCGGAGGTCCGCGCGACCGCGGTGGCCGGATCGGTGAGGCGCACGACGGGTACACCGAGCGAGGTCACCAGGGCGCTCTGGTCGATGTCGTGCGCCCTGGGCCCGCCGGTCGGCGCGTCACCGCACAACAGGACGGCGGCGGAACGGTTCTTGGCCGCCTCGGCCAGGGCCGTGGCCGCGTTGGTGAGCCCCGGCCCGTGGGTCGTCGTACAGACCGCCACCTCCCCCGTCACCCGGAAGTAGGCGTCGGCCATGGCCATGGCACCGCCCTCGTGGCGGGCCGCCGTGTAGTGGACGCCCGCCCCGGTCAGGGCGGCGGTGGCAAGGATGTTGCCACCGCCCACCAGGCCGAACGCGTGCCGGACGCCATCGGCTGCGAGGGCACGGGCGACGGCGACGGCAAGCGTGGTCATGCTGACTCCTACCCGCCCCGGGCCGACAGGAGGCGCCGGCTTCCGGGGGCGGTGACGGCGGCAGCCGGGCGTGAGGTACCGGGGAGCGGGGCATCAGGCCAGCTCGAAGATGACCTCTCCGACGGTCAGCTCGATGCGGTTGGTGCGTACGAGTTCCCAGCCGCCCTCGGCGAACACCGACTGCCAGTCGTCGACGGTCGGCAGGAAGGTGCCCATCAGGTCGTGCCCGAGCTCGAAGCCGAGGGTGAAGACCGGCAGTTCGGTGTCCGGCAGCGCGGTACGGGTGGCGTCGCCGATCAGCAGCCGGCGCGCGGACGGGAAGACCTCGCGCAGTCGGCGCAGGGTCGCCACGCAGTTCTCGCGCGGCCAGAAGTCGTGGCCCATCATGAAGCAGGTGACCAGTTCGATGTCGGCGAACTCCGGGCGCGGCTCCAGCCGGAGCACATCCCCCTGCACGAACTCGGATCGGTCGGAGAGACCGGCGTCGGCGGCTTCCTTGCGCGCCACCTCCAGGGACGGGGCGGCGATGTCGACGCCGGTGCCCGTGCTGTCGGGGAAGCGGCGCAGCAGGTCCATCAGCCGGCCGCCGCTGCCGCAGCCGAGGTCCGCGACGCGGGTCACGGGGAAGTCGAGGCGGTCGATGGCTCCCCGGTAGGCCGGGGCGTAGGTGATGTCGTCGATCTCGCGGCAGGCGAACGCGATGGCCGCCGGGTCCCGGCGGTAGTAGGCGCCGGTGCGCTGTTCGTTGCGCAGCACCCGCGGTATCTGCTGGAACAGTTCGGCGCTGCCCCGGCCGAGCCAGTGGAAGAAGGACTTGTTGTGGTACACCGCGTCGAACCCCGGCAGCGGGGTCACGGTGGCGCCCTCGCGGTGGACCAGTCCGACCGAGGCCATGGCCCGGAAGAGACCGTTCGTGGAGAGAGCGTCGAGACTGTTGCGGTCGGCGAATTCGGCTGTGTCCAGGGTGCGTTCGCGGTAGAGAACTTCCAGTGCGCCCACCTCCCACGCGGCGGCGATGGCGAAGGCCGCGACGGCCGAGTTGTAGATCGTGGCAACGCTGCGCGCGCTGGTCGGCGCGATGTCAACGGTCACTGCTGAGCACCTCATCCCGGTGGTCCTGCGACGGGTCGTCCCCGCCCTGGCCCACCGGCAGAACCGGTGGGCGATTCGCGGTCCATGTTCCGAGCGCCCGTCGGGGCGGGCATCTCCGGCGTTGCTCAGCTCTCCGCGCAGCCCGGTGACGTCCGCCGCGGGCTGTTCAGGTGGACCGGCGCCGTGACGGTGCCGGTGTGCGGGGGACGGGGTCCGATCAGGAGCCGGCCGTAGGTGCTGAGTGCGGCGTACACGCCGCGCGGCCCCCGGCGCGGTCGGGGCCGCGCCGGTACGGAGCGGTGGAACATGGTGGCCTCCGGGGCGGGGACGGCCGGATGAGGGAGGTCCTTCTCAGCCCCGGTAGCCCTGCGAGACGATGCGTTCGGCCGACAGCGCGTAGTAGGCGGGGTCGGAGGGAACCGCGGTGGCGAGGCCGTTGACGTAGCGGTTGTACATGCAGAAGGCGGCGGCTATCAGCACGGTGTCGTGCACGTCGGTGTCGTCGGCGCCCTCGGCGCGGGCGGCCGCGATCGCCTTCTCGGAGACCGGTCGGGCGGCTTCCCGGACCTCGGCCGCGATCCGCAGCAGGGCGCGCAGCTTGCCGCTGACGGGTGCGGTGTCGGGGTCGGCCAGCACGGCGGCGACGAGGTCCCGGCCGCCGGGGAGCTGGGCGGCGGCGAAGGCGCTGTGCGAGGCGGAGCAGAACTCGGTGCCGTTGAGCTCGGACACGTACGCCGCGATCAGCTCGCGCTCACCGGCGCTCAGCGAGGACGGCGCGCGCAGCAGCGCGTTGGCGAGATCCCCCAGCGGGCCGGCGGTGTCGGGCCGCTGGGCCATCAGGCCGCTGATCCCGGGGAGGTCGTTGTCGAGTGCGATGTGCGTCATGGAAAGCCCCTTGTCGACGAGCGGGAAGGCAGGCGTCAGGGACATCAATACCTTCTGGACCAGGTGTGGAGCGGCCTGTTCGGCAAAAGAGAGGGGTGGGGATCAGGGCCACTCGACGCCTTCGCCGGAGTCGGCACGGACGTCGGTCACAGTGAGAGCGATACGCATGTCGGCTCCTCGGGGAAGGCGGGATGCAGGTGCGGAGACCGGGCCACGAGCCGTGGGAAGTCTCCCGATCCCAGGAAGGTAGTGAGCCCCGCCGGGAATGGCAACGTTTTGCCAGACTTTGGCAACTTGCCTGTATGGAGGGGTGCTGCCTCTTGACCACCTCGGCTGCACCGGTCCGGGCGGAGCGGCACCAAGGAGCCAGGTGGGAGGGCCGGCGGGCCTGCGGGAGAGCGGCGGGGCGGGCAGGAGGACGGGCAGGGTGACGTACCCGGAGAGGAGACCGGGGAAGGCCGCCGAGGGCCGGGGAAGGCGGCGTAAGGCTGCCGAGGGTCGCGGAGGGCCCCGGGGAGCCGGGCAGGGCCCGCGTATGGGCCTCACAAGCCCCCACAGGCCCCTACAGGCCCCTGCCGCAGCGCGGAGCACCTCCCGGACTCGCGGCACACGGAAAGCCCTCGCCCCGGCCGGGTGAACCGGGCCGGGGCGAGGGCGGGGAGCACGCGGGGAGGCGTGCGGGGAGGACCAGGAGAGGCGCAGCGGATCAGGAGGGGCGCAGCGGGATCAGAAGCTGCTTCAGGCGGCCCGGCGCCGGAGCAGGGGTGCCGGGCGCAGGGCCTCGGTGAGCAGGCCGCTCACCAGCCGGGTCTGATCGGCCAGCGTCGTGGCGGTCAGGATGTCGCGCACCGAGACCTCGACGCCGAACTCCTTGCCGACGCGCCGTACGAGCCGGGTGACCAGGAGCGAGTCGCCGCCCAGGGCGAAGAAGTCCGAACCGTCGGACGGGGTCGGGCAGTCGAGGACATCCCGCCACTGCTCGGCCAGGAAGGTCCGGATGCCGCTCGTCGTGACGGCGGGCCGGGCGCGCCCGGAGATGCCGCGGGTGCGCAGCGTGTGGACGAGGTCGATCTGGTCGCCCAGATTCCGCCGCGACATGTCGTGCAGCGGGATCACGACGCCGAACTCCTTGCCGACGCGCCGTACGAGCCGGGTGAACAGCAGCGAGTCGCCGCCGCGGGTGAAGAAGTCCGCGTGTTCGGTGAGGTTGTGGCAGCCGAGCAGATCGCTCCAGGCGCCGAACATGAACTCCCGCACATCCTGGGCGTGATCGACGGGTGCGTCGGATTCGGCGGGTGCTGTGGAGGCGCCGGCCCGGTCGGTACCGGTGAGGGCGATGACGGCAGAGCGGTCACGGGTCATTTTCGCCACTCCTGTGGGCATCGTCGGGCTGGCATCATCTTGCCCGTCATCGTACGACAACCCCCACCTGGCTGGCAACAACTTTCCAAGGTTTCTGGCAACACGTGTTGCCCAAACCCTCCCTCCGGACCCCGCTATCCAGCCACCTTGCGAGGTCAGGCGTTTGCCAACCCGTACACTTCCCGGATATCCTTTGGCATAATTGGAACGAAGAGTGTGACGCGAAGACGGCAACACGGTCGGCCCGGAATCTCTGTCATCCATCCATCCGTTGGGGTGTACACGTGCTGGAGCAGCCATCCTTCGGCCGCCGGCTGAAGCAGCTGAGGACTGAACGCGGCCTGTCGCAGGCGGTGGTCGCCGGGGACGGAATGTCCACCGGCTATCTCTCGCGCCTGGAATCGGGCGCACGCCAGCCCACCGACCGCGCCGTGGCACATCTGGCGGCGCAGCTGGGCATCAGCCCCTCGGAGTTCGAGGAATCCCGGGCCACCTCACTCGCGCAGATACTGTCGCTCGCCACCTCACTCGAATCCGACGAGACCAGCGAGCTGCTGGCCGGGGCGCTGGAGTCGGCGCACGGGCAGGAGCCGATGCTGCGCTGGCAGGCCCTGTGGCTGCTCGGCCAGTGGAAGCGCCGCCACGGCGACCAGGCCGCCGAGCGCGTCTACCTCGACGAACTCGCCGCGCTCAGCGAGGAGATCGGCCTGGCCGAGCTGCGGGCGCGGGCACTCACCCAGCTGGCCAGGTCCCTGCGTGTCACGGGCGAGATCGTCCCCGCGGTCGAGGCCGCCGGGACGGCCTACCGGCTGGCCCGGGAGAACGACCTCTCCACCCAGGACGTGGCCGCCGCGCTGCTGGTCCTGGTGTCCGTGGAGGCGGAGGCGGGCCGGATGCCGGACGCCCGCCGGCACGCGTCCGAGCTGACCTCCCTGGTGGAAGGCCGCTCCGACACCCTGTGGGCCGAATCGCTGTGGACCGCGGGCGCCCTCAAGGTCCGTGAGGGCGAGTTCGGTGTGGCGCAGGATCTCTTCCAGCAGGCCCTGGACGGCTTCGACAGCCGGGAGAACCTCACCATCTGGCTGCGGCTGCGGGTGGCCATGGCCGAACTGCACCTGCAGAAGTTCCCGCCGGAGCCCGATGCCGCCCAGCGGTGCATCGAGGCCGCCGAGGCGGCGCTCCCCTTCGCCCGCACACCCGCGCTCGAACAGTCGCTGACCGCTCTGCGGGCCCGCCTCGCCTTCCACGAGGGCAAGTTCGCCGATGCCCGCGCGCTGCTGGACCGGCTCGGCCGGGCCGAGCTGCGCCTGCCGTACCAGACCCGGGTACGCCTGGAGGTCCTCGGCAATCAGCTGCGCATCCTGAACGGCGAGGAGGACGAGGGCCTGGCAGGACTGCAGACCCTCGCCCTACAGGCCCAGGAGAACTCCAACATAGATCTCGCCGCCGAGATCTGGCGGCTGGCCGCCGAGTGCCTCATGAAGGCCCGCGACAAGGCGCAGAGCGCCCCGGCCGCCTGACCTACCGCCCCGCCGCCCGGGGCACCGATGACCAGGAGGTCATCGGTGCCCCGGGCGGCGGCCGTTCACGGCCCCTCCCGCTGCCCCTCTCTCCGCGGACCGCCTTCCCGCACGCCCCCGCGCGACTGCCCCCTCGTCGATATTGCCAACCCGCCCAGAACTGTGGCAATATTTTGCCTGAGAAATGGCAAGGCTGGCACATCGTGCGTATCGAGCCTTCGACCGGGGAGTGGCTGATCATGCGGATCATGAGGCCGAGCAGGTGTTTTCCCGGCGCTTCCGCATCCCTGCCCGCCCATCCGGTTGGCAACTTATTGCCAGGAGCCTTCACTGCCCATCCGTACGCGCGGGGCCGGGCGCTCCCGTGTACCGACCGGAATGCCGAGGCGCTGCCATGACCGACGAGCTCTCCCAGCGTGCGCTGCTGGAATCCGCGGCCGAGGGGCTGCGCAAGCTGGCCACCGACACCCGGTGCCGGGTCGCGTTCTCCGCCCCCGGTTCGGTACTGCAGGACATCCTCTCCCCCGCCGCGCGGCGCTACGTACTGGCTCCCGACCGGGACGGGTTCCTCGAACAGGTCGGAAAGCTGCGGGCGAGGGGCTACCTGGTGTCCGCCGAGTGCGCCGCGCCCCATCAGAACGCCGACGATCCCGCGCAGATCGAGCAGGTCGTCGCGGAGTACCTGAGCCTGCTCGAAGCGGAACCGGCCCCCGACCGGGTCGGTTTCGAGCTGTCCCAGGTGGGCCTCGCCCGCTCGTCCCGCCTCGCCGTGGAGAACACCGGGCGGATCGCGGCCGCCGCGGCCCGGCACGGCAGCGAGGTCGTCCTCAGCATGGAGCGCGCGCCGGGCGTCGACGCCGTACTCGCCGTGTACCGCCCGCTCTCGGACCGGTACACGAACCTCGGGATCACGCTCCAGGCGCATCTGCACCGCACCGAGCACGACGCGGCGACGCTGGCCCGGCCCGGCCGCACGATCCGGCTGGTCAAGGGCGCCTTCCCCGAACCGCCCCACATCGCCCTGCCGCGCGGGCCCGCCCTCGACGACCGCTTCCTGGACCTCGCGCAGAGCCTCGTGGACGGCGGGGTCCGGCTGAGCCTCGCCACCCAGGACCCCGTGGTGCTCGCCGCGGCGCAGGAGCGCGGGCTGCTGGAACGCGTCACGGAGATCGAGATGCTGCACGGGGTACGGCCGGAACTGCTGCGGCACTACCGCGAGTCCGGGCTGGTGTGCCGGATCTACGCCACGTACGGGACGAACTGGTGGCTGTACCTGCTCCAGCGACTGGCCGAGCACCCGCCGATGGTCCTCAGGGCGCTGGCCGACATCGGCTCCGGCCGCACCGACACCGTCGGCATCGGCTACTGACCCCCGATCGGCCGCCGCCCCGGACCGGGGGGCGGCCGATCGGCCGTCAGGCCGGCCGCCGCTCCTCCCGGACCGCGACGGCGGCCGCGTATCCGTACGGGACCGCGACGTCCTCCACCCGCCAGCCGGGCGGCCCGGCCACCGCCGCCGTACCGGTGCCGAGGTAGTCCAGCGCCGGGCTGCGGGCGAGACCCGTGCCGAGTCCCTTGAGGTAGGCCTCCTTGCGCACCCAGGCGCGCGCGAACGCGTCGGGGCGGTCGGCCTCGGAGCAGGCGGCCAGTTCCGCCTCCTCCCGGGGATGCAGCACCCCCTTGATCTCGTCGGCGGCCTCGGCCGAGCCCTTGGTCTGTACGTCCGCCCCGACGGGCGTCGCGGCGAAGGCGAGCAGCGCGAGATCGCCGCTGTGCGAGAGCGAGAAGTGCAGGGGCACGTCCGGGTCCTCGGGCGCCGGTCTGCCGTGCGGTTCGCCGCAGCAGGGGCAGGGCTCGCGCCGGAAGCGGACCCGGTCGGCCGCGATCCCGAGCTGGGCCCCGAGCAGCAGCCGCAGGGCCACATGAGCGGTGACGTAGCACCGGCGGTCGGCGCTGCGGCGCAGCGCGGCGGCCCGGTCCCGTTCCGTGTCGTCGAGCACGAGACGGGCGAGCTCCGCCACCTTCTCCGGGTGCGTGTTCGCGTCCGCCAGCCACAGGTGCGCGGCGCCGTCGGGCAGTCGCAGCGGACCGGGGGGAGCCCCGGGTGTCAGGACTGCGGGTATCCGCGGCGCGGGTGACGCGGGCGCCCCGCACCGCGGACTCCGGACAGCGAGGTCAGCGCGCATGGCCGGTGGCCGTCGCGGCGACGAACCGGTACACGTCGTCCAGGAGGCCGTCGGTGTGCCGGACACCGTCCGCCCCGTACGCGTGCCCCGTCAGGACCGGCAGTACGTCCGCCAGGAGCGCGGCCAGTTCGCCGCCGTTCTCCTGGACCAGGGCGACGGCCCCTTCCCACAGCGCGGTACGCACCCGCTCCGCGGTGAGCAGGCCGTCGCCCGCTGCCGCGACGGTGAGCAGGCCGGCGATGCGCCGCTCCAGCGGCGTGGGTGTCCAGGCGCCGCACCGCGCGCGCTCGGCGAGTGCGTCCAGGCCCTCGCACAGACGCGTTTCCGCCGGCCGTGGCGTACTCGGGAGCTGTGCTGTGGTGTTCGGCATGGTGACTCCTCACGGAGGGACGGGTGTCGGACGGGATGCCGCGCACTGCCCCCGGCGGCGGCCTTTCAGGAGGAGGTGGCCGGCGCGCCGACGGCGCGGCGCAGCGCCTCGACGCGGTCGGTGCGCTCCCAGGTGAAGTCGGGGAGTTCGCGGCCGAAGTGGCCGTACGCGGCGGTCCGGGCGTAGATCGGCCGGAGCAGGTCGAGGTCGCGGATGATCGCGGCCGGGCGGAGGTCGAAGACCTCGCCGATGGCCTGCTGGATGCGGTGCGGCGGCACGGTGTGGGTGCCGAAGGTCTCGACGAACAGGCCGACCGGTTCGGCCTTGCCGATCGCGTACGCGACCTGGACCTCGCAGCGGGAGGCGAGGCCCGCCGCCACCACGTTCTTCGCGACCCAGCGCATCGCGTACGCCGCCGAACGGTCCACCTTCGAGGGGTCCTTGCCCGAGAAGGCGCCGCCACCGTGGCGGGCCATACCGCCGTACGTGTCGATGATGATCTTGCGGCCGGTCAGCCCGGCGTCGCCCATCGGGCCACCGATCTCGAAACGGCCGGTCGGGTTCACCAGGAGGCGGTAGCCCTCGGTGTCCAGCTTGATGCCGTCCTCGACGAGCTGCGCCAGGACGTGCTCGACGACGAACTCACGGATGTCGGGCGCGAGCAGCGAGTCCAGGTCGATGTCGCTCGCGTGCTGCGAGGAGACGACGACCGTGTCGAGGCGGACCGCCTTGTCACCGTCGTACTCGATGGTGACCTGCGTCTTGCCGTCCGGGCGCAGGTACGGGATGGTCCCGTTCTTGCGGACCTCGGACAGCCGGCGCGAGAGCCGGTGCGCCAAGTGGATCGGGAGCGGCATCAGCTCGGGCGTCTCGTCGCACGCGTAACCGAACATCAGGCCCTGGTCGCCCGCGCCGCCGGTGTCCACCCCCTGCGCGATGTCGGGCGACTGCCCGCCGATCGACACCGAGACACCGCAGGAGGCACCGTCGAAGCCCTTGGCCGAGGAGTCGTAGCCGATCTCCAGGACCTTCTCGCGCACCAGCCGGGCGATGGGCACGTAGGCCGCGGTGCTCACCTCGCCCGCGACGTGCACCAGGCCGGTGGTGACCATGGTCTCCACCGCGACCCGTGCGTGCGGGTCCGCGCGCAGCAGCGCGTCGAGCACGGTGTCGCTGATCTGATCGGCGATCTTGTCCGGATGTCCTTCGGTCACGGACTCCGAGGTGAACAGTCTCCCGGCCATGCCAGTGATTCCTCTCGGAGAATGGGAATGCGGTGCCGTCGCGGCGTTTCCGGCACACCACGGCGCACGCATGGAGCCACTGTCCATCCAAAGGACGAACGCGCCCCGTGGACACGGCGACTTGGACAAGTGTCGGGAGGGACCGTCCGCGCAGCGCACTCAGGCAGGTCGCGGGGGCCGCGGAGCCGCACGGGCCGAAGGGCGGCGGCTCCCGCGGCTCTGCGCACAGGAGAAGACGACCCCGGCGGCGGCAGGTCCGAGAATGTTCCTTCTCCAGCTGATCACCACCGTGCTGTCCCGGGGCGACGTGCTCCCGGGAGGTCTGCCGGATCGGAACCGTCGCCCCTCGCCGCCACGGTTCTCCCGGACACCATGCCGTGGCCGCGAGGCCGGTCCCGGCTCCCACCCGGCAAGGGAGGCAGAGCATGAGCGACATCCGCCCGGCGGCCCACGGGGCCGAGAGCGAACCATCGGCAGCGGCGGTGCTCACCGCGGCCGCCGCCGCTTCCACCGCCTACACCGCGGCGGCCGCGAAGGGCGCCGCCACGGCGCTGGTACGCATGTTCGTGGACCAGGGGGTGTTCGGCGTCGCCCTCCACGACCCGGCGCCGGACGTGCAGGCGGGCCCGGCGCCCGCGCCCGCCTCCGTGCCCGAGGACGCCGAGGCCGCCGGACCCACCGACTGGGACCGGATGTGCGCGGCCGTCGCGCAGGCCGAGGCGCGCCGTGCCACCGACAACGGCGCGGCCCTCCCCCCGCTGCGTCTGATGGGCGAGGCGGTGGCCCGGACCGCGGCCCGCAAGCCCGCGCTGCGCGCCGTGCCGCCCGCCGCTTAGCAGTTCTGAGGATGCGTCATGCCGGGCCGCGGGGTCAGGATCGGGCGCACGTCGCGCCGGCCGTCGGCGGGGGTGCGGAATCGGGACCCAGGAGGTGCATGACCGTGAGGCCGGTTGTCAGGGCAGTGCTGCGGGGCGCGCTCAAGGATGTGCGGTACGTGCGGGTGGTCGCGCCCGCCGAGGCGTACGGGCCGGTGGCCGAGGTGTACGCCCAGGTGGAACGGGACTTCGGGGTACTGGCCCCGCCGGTGGCCCTGCACTCCCCCGCTCCCGCCGTGCTCGCCGCGGGCTGGCTGATGCTGCGGGAGACGCTGCTGGTCGAAGGGGCGGCGGGCCGGGCGGCCAAGGAGGTCACGGCGACCGCGGTCTCCGAGGCCAACTCCTGCTCGTACTGCGTCGATGTCCACCGGGCCACGCTCCAGACCCTGGAGGCGGAGCCGGCCGGGACCGATGCCGCGCTCGTCGCGTGGGCACGCGCGACGGGCCGCCCCGTCGAGGAGGGCCGTCAGGCGCCCGTCCTGCCGTTCTCGGCCGCCGCGGCGGCCGAGATCCAGGGCGTGGCCGTCACCTTCCACTACATCAACCGGATGGTCGCCGTCTTCCTCGCCGACTCCCCCGTGCCCGACCAGGCCCCCGGCTTCCTGCGCGGCACCATCCTGCGCACGGCCGCCCGCGCCATGCGGCCGGTCGGGCCGGGACCGCTGCGGACCGGGGACTCGCTCGCCCTCCTGCCCGCCGCGCCCCTGCCGGCCGGCCTGGAGTGGGCGCGGGAGAGGCCGGCGGTGGCCGACGCGCTGGGGCGGGCGGTGGCGGCCGTGGACGACGCGGCGCGCTGGGTGCCCGAGCCGGTGCGCGAGCGGCTGCGGGAACGGCTGGCCGGCTGGGACGGCGGTCCGGTGGGCCTGAGCCGGGCCTGGCTCGGTCAGGCACTGGCCGGTCTGCCGGCGGACTGCCTGCCCACCGCGCGGCTCGCCCTGCTGACCGCGTTCGCCGCGCACCAGGTCACCGACGCCGATGTGGCCGCGTTCCGTGAGCACCGGCCCGGTGACGGCGAGTTGATCCAGCTGACCTCCTGGGCCGCCCTGACCACCGCCGTCCACATCGGCGCCCGGTCGGCCATGCCCCGTCCGGCTCCCGGACGCTGAGGCCCGGCACACCCGCCGGTGACCGGACGGTCATCCGGCGAGGCGGTGGATGCGCGGCATCGGCCCGGCGGGCCTGCCCGCGCGCAGACGCGAGGAGCGGTGCTGTGCCCGGAGCGGAGTGAGGGCGGCCACCGGCAGGTCCCGCAGCCGGGCCGCCGACAGGGGGCGGGCGGCGAGGAGTGCCGCGCGGCCCCGGTTCCCCCGGGCCACCAGCTCACCCGCGGCATCCGACGGATCGGCCCCGCCCTTCCTCAACTCCGCTGCCAGCGAGGCGAGTTCACCGGCCATCCGCTCCACCGTGTCCGCCACGGACGCGGCGTTCTGGCCCAGGATGTCGGCCCACAGCCGGGGATCGCTGCCCGCGATCCGGGTGGTGTCACCCACTCCGGTGCCGGCCAGCGCCAGCACCTCGGGGCCGAGGTCGGTGAGCTGGGCGGCGAGCGCGGAGGAGATCACCTGCGGTACGTGCGAGAGGGCGGCGACCGCCCGGTCGTGCGCCGCCGGCGTCAGGTCCTTGCGACGGCCCCCGCACACGAAGACCAGCTCGTCGACGGCGGCGAGCGCCTCGGGATCGACGGTCGGGTAAGGGCAGAGGATCCAGGGCCGCCCGGTGAACAGGTCCGCCTGCGCCGCGCCGGGGCCGGAGAGTTCCCGGCCCGCCATCGGGTGTCCGGGAACGTAACCGAGCAGGTCGCTGCCGCGCAGCTCGGCCTCCGTCCAGATGTGCTCCTTGGCGCCGGCCACATCGGTGTAGGCGCGGCCGAGCCCCCGGGCCTGGGCGTCGCACAGGGTGTCCACGACGGCGGACGGCGGGGTGGCGATCACCACGAGGTCGGCGACCGGGGTGTCCTCGGTCAGTACGGTCCCCGCCCCCATCCGCCGCGCCTGGTCCAGTGCGTCGGGGTCGAGGTCGTCGAGGGCGACCTCCACGCCGGCCCGGGTCAGGGCCAGCGCGATGGACGTACCGATCAGGCCGCTGCCGATCACGATGACGCGTTCCAGGCCGGTGGTGGTCATGGTGCTCTCCTTGGTGGGCTTCTGGCGCGGGTACGGGGATGGCGGTGCGGGCGGCGGGGCCCGACCGGGCGGCTCACCGGTGGTCGTCCGCGAACTGGCCCGGCTTGCGCCCCTCACCGGCCGGGCCGCGGTAGGCCTGGGCGATGTCCAGCCACTTCTCGGCGTTCGCACCGGTCGCGGTCAGCGCGAGGTCCTCGCGGTGCCGGCGCCGGGTGACCAGCAGGGCGAAGTCGTGCGCGGGGCCCTGGATCGTGTCGGTGGCGTCCTCGGGGCCTGCCGTCCACACATCGCCGGACGGGGCGGTCAGGACGAAGCGGAGGGGCTCGGCGGGCGGGGTCAGACCGTGCGACTCGTAACCGAAGTCCCGGGTCAGCCAGGCGAAGTCGACGATGTTGCGCAGCCGCTCGGTGGGCTCCCTGCGGGCTCCCAGCGCGTCGGCGATGTCCTGTCCGTGGCCGAAGAGCTCCATGATCCCGGCGCAGGCCAGCACGACCGGCGGCAGCGGGTTGACCAGCCACGGCACGACCTGACCCGCCGGGACGGCGGCGAGCGCGTCGACCGACGCCTCGCCCTGGGCACGGAAGCGGGCGAGCAGTTCCTTGGGCGGGAAGCCGTTGAACTGCTTGAGCGCGGCGTTCACCGCGCCGTTGAAGTTCCCGGCGGCCGAGGCGGTGATGGCCTTGAACGCCTCCGCGTCGGAGGCGGCCGTCCTGGCCAGGGTGAAGATGAAGGTGAGGTGGGCGATCTGGTCGGCGACGCTCCAGCCCGGGGCGGGCGTCGGGGTGTGCCAGGCCTCGTCGTCGATGTTCTCCACCAGCCGGGCGACCTCGTCGATGTCGGCGGTCAGGTGCTTGAGAACGTCATTGAGGGTGTTCATTTCTTTCTCCTTCTCATACGGACTTCGAGGACGGGGTGGAGCCGGGACCCGGGAGGGGTCGGGTCCCGTGAAGCAACTCACTGGGCGTGCGAAGGGATCGGGGTCGGTCCCGTGAAGCAACTGACCTGGCGTGCAGAGGGATCGCCGCGCGGTTCGCGGTCAGGCGGCGGCCCGGCCGGCCAGGGAACGGGTCTGGCCCGAGTAGGGCGCGAGCGCCTCGGCCAGGGCCGCGGGGATCAGGGAGGGAACGGTGGCGGTGTTCGGGCCGCGCATGCAGGCGATCCGCTGCTTGCCGCGGGCCACCAGGGTCTCGCCGCCGTCCTCGGTCACCTTCACGTAGTCGAAGGTGAACTCCAGCTGGGTCTGGCCCAGTTCGGCCAGCCGCATCCGGATCGACAGCTCGTCGAAGGCCGTGATCTCGGCGAAGAACTCGCAGTCCACCTTGAGCGTGAAGAGCTTGAGGTCGTCCTGCACCTCGGCCAGCACCGAGGGCGCCTTCTGCTTGAGGAACAGCTCCCGGCAGCGGCCCTGCCAGCGCAGGTAGTTCACGTAGTAGACGTTGCCCACGAGGTTGGTCTCCTCGAAGCCGACCGTGTGGGTGTACTCGAAGTAGTCCGTCGTCGCAGTCATCGTCCGTAGCCCTTCGTCATGATCCGGGTGTCGTCAGGTGGTCAGGTCCGGCGTTCAGCCGGTTGTTTGAAACAACTCACTCGCCGGACGCGTCCGCCCGAGGCGATCTCTCGCCGGTCGGACGCGTGGTGTGCCGGGTGCGCGGGGTGCGCCGGTGCGCGGGCGCTCGGGCGCGGGTGCTCAGGCGCGGGTCAGCGTGGGCAGCAGCGGCAGGACCTTCTTGCGGCCGCTGCGGGAGCCGTCGGGGGCGGGGGCGCCGTAGGTGACGGCGATTCCCTTGGCCTGGGCGGCCTGCACGATGCCGGGGATGGCGCGCTCGGCGAGCGCGGCGATGGTCATCGCGGGGTTGACTGTCAGCGCACCGGGCACGGCGGAGCCGTCGGTGACGAAGATCCCGGGGTGGTCGCGGAGCTCGTTGCGGTCGTCGAGCGCGGAGGTGTGCGGGTCGTCGCCCATCCGGCAGGAGGAGAGCGGGTGGACGGTGTAGGCACCGACCAGGTCGTTGGTCCAGGGCATCACCTTGGCCAGGCCGTCCTTCTCCAGGATCTCCTTGACCTCGGCGTCGGAGGCGTCCCAGGCGCCCAGGGTGTTCTTCGTGGGCTCGTACGTCAGGTTGCCCCGGCCGAGCATCTGCTGCGAGATGCGGTGGGCGTTACCGGTGGCGGGCGGCGGACCGAACACTCCTTCGTTGTCGTCCTCGATCATCGAGAAGATCGTGAGCCAGGACGTCCACTTCTTGAGGATCTCCTTCTTCTCCTTGCCGAACCAGCTCGCGCCGGTGGCGTCGGGGACCTGGGCGAGGATCGTGCCGAGGCCCGGCGGGAAGTAGAGCTGTTCCAGGGAGTAGCGGGAGTATTCGGGCAGTGAGCCGTCCAGCTTGTCCCAGCTGGCCACGGTGGGGCCCTTGCCGATCTGGTTGGCGGCGTACGCCAGTCCGTCGCCGCGGTCCAGTCCGAACAGCTCGGCGGCCTTCTCCTCGTCGATGATGGCGGTGTTGAGCCGTTCCCCGTTTCCGGAGAAGTAGCGGCCGACGGCCCGCGGCATCGTGCCGAGGTGGGGTTCGCTGCGCTGGAGGATGACCGGGGTGGCACCGGCTCCGGCGGCCATGACCACGATCTTCGCCTCGATCACGCCGCTGCCGGCCTGGAGGCGGTAGTCCTCGTCGTGGATGACGTTGTAGTGGACCTGGTAGTCGCCGTCGGAGGTGCGCGATATGTGCTGCACCTCGTGCAGGGGGCGGATCTCCGCGCCGTGGGCGATGGCGGCCGGCAGATAGTTGACCAGCAGCGACTGCTTGGCCTCGAAGCGGCAGCCGGCCATCATCCAGTTGCAGTTGACGCACTTGGTGTTGTCGATGGCGACGGCGAGCGGGTTGGCGGTGCGGCCGGAGTGGTTGCAGGCGGCGGCCCACAGGCCACCGGCGTAGCTGACGTCCTTCCAGTCCTGCTTGGCGATCGACAGGGACTCCTCGACCCGGTCGTACCAGGGGTCGAGGGTGTCGCGGCTGACCGCGCCCGGCCACATCCGGCGGCCGATGGAGCCCTGCCGGTCGAAGACGAAGCGCGGGGCACGCGGCATCGCGGCGAAGTAGACGACGCTGCCGCCGCCGACGCAGTTGCCGCCCAGGATGCTCATCCCGTTGCCGACCACGAAGTCGAAGGCCCGGGTGTAGGACGAGCCGAGCTTGTAGTCGTGTTCGAAGTCGTTGCTCTCCAGCCAGGGTCCGCGTTCCAGGACCGTGACCTTGGCGCCGCCGGCGGCCAGGTGGTAGGCGGCGATCGCGCCGCCGAAACCGCTGCCGATGACGAGGACGTCCGTGCGCTCGGCCGTGCTGCTCATGCTGGGCTCCCGGAAGACGTGGTGTCGGGGTGGAGTCGGGCGAATTCCCGGCCGTAGCCGAAGTCCTTGAAGCGCCACAGGCCGTCCGCGTCGGGATGCGAGAGGCCCATGGCCGCGAGCCCGGGGTGACCGTCCGCCAGTGCCTGTGCGGTGTGCAGGTGCGCGGCCGAGTCGAAGGACATGTTGCAGAAGAGGGAGAGCATCACCCAGAAGTCCTTCTCCGGGTGACCCGGCTTCGTCAGCCGGAGGATCAGGGCGACGCGGTCGGGGTACTCCAGCGCCACGAAGGGCGGTACGGACGGGTCGAGGGTCAGGCCCTGCTCCCCGGCGTAGACCTCGGCGTGCTCGTTGACGAGGCGGGCCAGGTCGTCCAGGCCGTCGTGGATGCCGGTGGCATCCCATTCGAGGAGCTCCAGGGCCCCGGCCTGGACGGCGCCGCCGCCGGTGGAGACACCGGCGATGGCGCGGTCCTCGGGCGAGCGCTTCTGTCCAGGAACGATCGTGTCGGCATAGGCCTCCAGTGTCATCGTCCGGAGTTCGCCGTCCGGCGCCACTCGCTCATTTTCGTTTCGCAATGCTCTCTCCTTTCGGATAGTGCGGAGTGGGGCGCCTTGCGGCGTGACAGAAAGCTAGAACCGGTCTGCTGGTTCAAGCAACTCGCCAAAGTAGTCGTGAGGTTGAACCCGACTCCCCTGAGTTGCCCCGTCACCGCATCTGAATCAGGCCCATCGGCGGACTGCTCACTAGGCTCGGAACCTGGATGCATTCACCACCCGCACGTGACATTTCCTTCTGCGTCGAAAACGGGATGCGGAAGTGGGCCCGGTCTCATGCTTGGGGGAAACGTGAAAAGTGCAGACGCTGATCTGCGTGTACCGGAACATCCCACGCACCTCGTACGGATCGATGCACTCATTCCCGCGGACTCACCGCGCCTCAATGGCATCGACCCCTCCCATGTGCGCAGGCTGGCAGCCGTCTACACGTCCCTGCCCCCGGTCCTCGTGCA
Organism: Streptomyces sp. NBC_01237; assembly: GCF_035917275.1. Classification (NCBI taxonomy): domain Bacteria; kingdom Bacillati; phylum Actinomycetota; class Actinomycetes; order Kitasatosporales; family Streptomycetaceae; genus Streptomyces; species Streptomyces sp. NBC_01237. The sequence goes on from NZ_CP108510.1 coordinate 261,625, forward strand.
CCGGCCCACCATGCGTGTGGTCGACGGCATGCACCGCATCGGCGCCGCCACCCTCAAGGGGCTGGAAGCGGTCGAGGTGAGGTTCTTCGAGGGCGCCGAGGACCAGGTGTTCCTCCAGTCCGTGTCCGCGAACATCTCGAACGGACTGCCGCTGTCGGTGGCCGACCGCAAGACCGCCGCCCAGCGCATCCTGGCCTCGCACCCCAGCCTCTCCGACCGCGCGGTGGCCACGCACGTGGGCCTCGACGCCAAGACCGTCGCCGGTGTGCGGGTCTGTTCAGCTGCGGGTTCTCCGCTGCTGAACATACGTACGGGAGCCGACGGCCGGGCCCATCCGCTCGACCGGACCGCCGAACGCATCCACGCCGCGGCACTGCTGACCCGGGACCCCGCCCTTCCCCTGCGGGCCGTCGTCGAGCGCACCGGCCTCTCGCTGGGGACCGCGCACGACGTCCGCCGCCGGCTGCTGCGCGGCGAGGACCCGGTCCCGCAGAGCCGGCAGACCACCGGGCCCGCCGCGCGTCAGAACCCGGACCAGGAGCCCGCACAGGGCCCCGAGGCCCTCCCCGTACCGGATCAGGCCACAGTGGCCGACCCGGCCGCGCAGGCAGCCGCACGGGCCCCCCGGGCACCGTTCTCCCCCAGGTCCCGCGCCCCGATGGACACGCTGCGCAAGCTCGCCAACGACCCGTCCCTGCGCCATACCGACTCGGGCCGCGAGTTCGTGCGCTGGCTGCACACCCGCTTCATCGTCGACGAGGCGTGGCGCAAGCGCGCGGACGCCGTACCTCCGCACTGCGTCGACTCCATGGCCGAGCTGGCCCAGCACTGCTCCGACGCCTGGCGTCGCTTCGCCGAGGACCTGGTCAGGCGCCGGCACACCGGAGCGGCGGGCATCCCGGAAATCCGTACGACTCAGCCAACTCGACGTTGACGCCACGCCTCGACAGGGAGATACGGTGACCACCAATACCATCGAGCACGCTGTCCGCCGAGTCATCGGTTACATGCACGTCAACCTCGGCCAGGATCTGACGATCGACGACATGGCGCGCACGGCGATGTTCAGCAAGTTCCACTTCACGCGGATCTTCCGTGAAGTCACCGGCACGTCTCCCGGACGTTTTCTCTCCGCACTGCGGATTCAGGAAGCGAAGCGACTTCTGACGCATACGGATTTCAGCGTCGCCGACATCAGCAGCCAGGTCGGATACAGCAGCGTCGGCACGTTCAGTTCACGATTCAAGGCGTGTGTGGGTCTCTCACCGAGTGCATTCCGGGATTTCGGCGGTGTCATGCCGAACTTCCCCGCCACCACGGTCCGTACCCCTTCCGTCGCCCACAGCCTGACGCTGCGCGGCCGTATCGTCCTCGCCCCCGGCCAGGAGCCGGGCAACATCTTCGTCGGGCTCTTCCCCAGCCGGGTCCGCCAGGGCCAGCCGGTGCGCTGGACGATGCTCGACGGACCCGGTGCCTTCGAACTGCGGGGCCTGCCCGGCGGCACCTGGTACGTCCTGGTCCACTCCGTGCCCTACGGCCATGAGCACCGCTCCTTCGGCTCCGACGGCGCCGACATCCTGTCCGTCGGGCAGCACGGCCCGGTCTCGGTGCACCCCGGCGCGCTGCTGCGCCCGGCCGACATGGTGCTGCGCCGCCCGGACGAGCTCGATCCGCCGCTCCTGGTGGCCCGGTTCGCCGAGAACGGCGCCGTACCGCAGCGGGTGGCGACGCACTGACACGGAAGAGAGGGCCGGACGCGGATCACTCCGCGTCCGGCCCTCTCTTCTGTGCCCGCGTGCCGTCAGCCCACCGGGTGCACCGTCATCGGGAGCCCGCCGCGCATCCGCAGCGAGAGCATGGGCTCGGCCACCGCCCGGTGGCCGGGGACGGTGCGCAGTTCGAGATCCCGGGTGACCAGGGCCGTGACGAACACCGCCTCCATCATCCCGAGGTTGCTGCCGACACAGAACCGCGGTCCGGCGCCGAACGGGATGTACGCGTACCGGGGCCGGCTGGCGACCCGCTGCGGGTCGAACCGCTCGGGGTCGAAGCGCTCCGGCTCCTCCCACAGGCTCGGATTGCGGTGCATGACGTACGGGCAGATCAGCACGTCCGCCTTGGCCGACACCCGGAAGCCGCCGACCTCGTCTGCCTGCTGGGCGACCCTGGGCAGCACCCACACCGGCGGGAACAGCCGCATGGCCTCCTGCACCACCATCGTGGTGTACGTCAGCCGGTGCAGGTCGTCCACGTCGGGGACCCGGTCCCCCAGGACGGCGCGGGCCTCCGCGCGGACCGCGGCGCGCACCTCGGGGTGACGTTCCACCAGGTGGAGCGTCCAGCCGAGGGTGCTGGCCGTGGTCTCGTGCCCGGCGAGCAGCAGCGTGACCAGTTCCTCCCGCAGCCGTCCGCGGACCTTGGCGGGGTCGCGCTGCTGTTTGCGGGCCGCGACGATGATCCGGGACAGGGCGTCGTCGGCCGGCTCGCCGTCGGCCATCCGCGCGCTGCGGTCGGCCACCAGCAGGTCGACGACCCGGTACAGCTCCCGGCGGGCCCGGCGGAAGCGCCCCTGTGCGGGCAGCGGGAGCCACCAGGGCACCATGCCCTGGCTGACCATCTCCAGCATGGCCTGGTCCTGGACCCCCTCGAAGGCGTGCGCGACGGATTCGTGCGCGGTGAGGTCGGAGTCGAGCAGTGTGCGGCCGAGCACTCCGAGGGTGAGTCCGGTGACCTCCTGCAGGACGTCGACCGGGCCGCCGCCCTCGTGGGTGCGCAGCAGGGCGACGAGCTTGGCCGCCTCCTCGGCGACGGCGTCGGCCTGCTGGTTGATGCGGCCCGGTTTGAACGCGGGCTGCACCGCCCGGCGCTGGTTGCGCCAGACCTCGCCGTCGCTGGTGAGCAGGCCGTCGCCCAGTACCCGGCGGGCCTGCACCAGGCCGATGCCCTTGTGGTAGTTGGCGCTGTTGTCGGCCAGGACGTGCTTGGCGTAGTCGGGCCGGTTGAAGACGTAGAGCTTCTTGGGACCCATGGAGACCCGGACGGCGTCGCCCAGGTCGGCCGCGTCCTGGATCATTCCCAGGCGGTCCACGGCGAGCTTCTTCAGCAGCCCCGGCAGGGCCCGGACCGGCGGTCCGGGCGGATCGACGCTCATGCCGCCCTGCCTTCGCGTTGTTCGGGGAGGAACCGGCGGAAGCGCCCGTCGGCGAAGAGCAGGGCCTCCCGGACGGGCCAGCGCGCGGCGGTGAGGACCTGGCCCAGGAAGATCGTGTGGTCGCCCCCGTCGTACACCCGCCACTTCTCGCACTCCAGGTGGGCCACCGCCCCGTCGATCAGCGGGGCGTCGCCGGCCCGTCCCGGCAGCCAGTCGACGGTGTCGAACTGGCCCGCCCCGGCGGGGCGCGACCGGTTGGCGAAGTGCCGGGCCACCGCTTCCTGACCGGCGCCGAGCACCGACACGGAGAAGGTGGACGACTGGTCGAGGCTGCGGTGCATCACGGCGTCCTTGTTGACGCAGAACAGCACCAGCGGCGGTGCGAGGGAGACGGAGGTGAAGGAGTTGGCCGTCATGCCCCGCGAGGCCTCCCCGCCGACGGTCACCACGGTGACCCCGGTGGGGAACGCCCCGAACGTTCCTCGTAGTTGTTTGGTGTCCAGCAGGTTGACGAGCTCCGCGGGCGGAGCAGCCATCAGACTCATATCTGCCTCCCAGCCGACGGCCGCGAACCGGCCGCGTAGAGGGCCAGCGCTCGCGCCAGCACGTCGGGGATCAGTGCGGGAACAGGGGCGGTGGGTGGACCGCTCATGACGGCGACGCGCTGGCGGCCACGGGCCACCAGCACCTCACCGTCCTCCTTGACGTACTCGAAGACGAGGTCGAACTCGGTGTGGCCGATGTCCGCCACCCGCATCCGGATGGACAGCTGATCGAGTGCCTTGACCACTTCCAGCAGTTCGCAGTCCACCTGGAGGGTGAACAGCCGCGTGCCGTCGGCCCCTTCCTCCGCGAGGCCGAACGCCTCGCGGAGGAACTCCCGGCGGCAGCGCCCCTGCCAGTTCATGTACGTCACGTAGTCGGCGGTGCCGCAGAGATCGGTCTCGGCGAAGGCCACCGTGTGCCGGTACGCGAAGTGGTCGCCCGGGTCCGTCGTCGCCGTCATGGCGCTCACCCTTCCGCCCCCGGAGCCCGCGCGGTGTCCCCGCCGTCCGTGAGGAAGGCGAACACCGCCGGTTCCAGCGCGTTGCGCAGCGACGTGACGAAGGTGGCGATGCGCAGTCCGCCCGCGGTGAGGACGACCCAGTTGTCCCGGGTCTGCGGGACCAGGGTCAGGGGCACCCCGCCGAGCAGTCCGGCCTTGCGCAGGCACTCGACGGCGCCCCATACACGGGTCGCCGCGGTGTCGGGGGTCTCCCCCGTCTCCCTGGCCACCAGGGCGGCCAGCTCGCCGTGTTCGCCGAGCAGTCCCTCCCAGTCGGCGGCGCTGCGGATGTTGACCGCTTCGACGTCACAGGCCACCGTCGACGCGGCGACGACCCCGAGGGTCACCCCCAGGCCGTGGGCCGCCGAGAGGTGGCTCCCGCCGTCGAGCTCGGGGCGGCCGTCGGGGCGGTAGCGCACCTCGGCGCTCTCGCCCAGGGCCCGTTGGACGGCCCGCGCGGTGGCCGCGCGGCGCTCGGCCGTGGAGTCTCCGGTGCCGGGCAGGTCCGGTTCGACGGCGACGTCGATGTGGGTGCCGAGCACCTCCTCCAGGGTCCGCTCCAGGTAGGAGCCGAGCAGCGGGGCGACCCACGGTCCGGAACCGTCCGTCTTGCGGACGGCGTGCAGGGTGAGTCCCTCCCACCGTTCGACGACGGTGCCGTCGGGGGTGCGTACCGCGATGTCGTACACATAGGTGTCGCCGTCCCGGTAGCGCTCGGTGGCGCAGTAGCGCACCTCCTCCGGCAGATCGGCGCCGGCGGCCATCGGGTAGAGCCGCTCGATGCCGGACGGCAGCAGGGTCGCGTCGGGGACGCACACCTGGTTGCCGTGCATCAGCGCGTCCCGCATGCCGGGGTCGGCCAGCAGCAGCGTGCCCGGCAGGAAGCCGGCGAACCAGCCGGACGGCGCCCCGATCGCCACATCGGCGTCGACGTGCCGGGCGGCGGCCCGGTGGAAGCGGCGCAGCCGCTGGAAGCGCTCGCCCTGGAAGAGGACGCCGCCGTACAGGTCGGCCGCCGGGTCCAGCGGGGCGGCCGGGACGTCCGGGCCCACCTGGGCCGGGGGCCCGTCCGGGATGGGCGTACCGGAGTAGTCCAGCCTGGCGCGGAAGTGTTCGGCGACGAAGCCGGTGTCCTCCGCGTGGATGGCCACGTCCACCGTGTCGGTGTCGGTGACGGTGGCCGCGATCCTGATCCGGGTGGTCCCGGCGGGCGGCACCACGATGGGCCGCAGGAACTGCGCCCCCTCGATGACCGGTACGTCGGTGCGGCCGGTGACCGCGGACGCGACCTGGACCATGGCCTCCATGCCGAACACGGCGGGCAGCAGCAGGTTGCCGTCGAGCAGGTGATCGGCGAGGTAGAGGTCGGTACCGGCGTTCAGTTCGACCTCGGTGACCAGCTCGACCCCGTGGTAGCGCACGAGCGGGGCGCCGGTGAACCGCAGCAGCGGCAGCGGCGGCAGGTCCCGGCGTACGGTCTCGATGCCTTCCGTACGTCCGCTGATCACCGTCACCACGGGCGCGTCCGGGTCCGAGATCAGCCGGAGCAGGATCTCGACGCCCTGGTCGGGCGAGACCGGGACGATGCCCTCGCGGGACAGCGACTCGACGACGGAGAGCTTCTCGCCCATGCCGATGCCGGACCACACGGACCATTCCATGCACAGGGCACGGCAGTCCGGATTGTCACGGGCGACCTGCTCGGTGAGGTCGGCCAGCCATTCGTTGGCGGTGGCGTAGTGCGCCTCACCGCGCAGTCCGGCCCGGCCGATGATGCTGCCGAAGGTGACGAGGAGCTTCAGGTTCTCCTCGCCGACGACATCCAGGACGGTGCGCAGCCCGTCGACCTTGGGGGCGAACGTGCTGTGGACGGTGTCCATGCCGAGGCCGGTGAGCGCGGCGGGTTCGTTGCGGCCCGCCCCGTGCAGTACGGCGGTGACGGGGCCGAGCGCGTCGGTGAGTTCGGCGACGGCCTCGGCGACGCGTGCCGGGTCGGTGACGTCGGCGGCGGCGTAGCGCACCGTCGCCCCGCTGTCCGCCATCCGCCGCAGGTTCGCGGCGAGGTCCTCGTCCCGGGCGGGGTCGGACCGGCCGAGGACGGCCAGCTTGACGCCGGTCCGCCGGGCCACGGCGAGCGCGCACTCGGCGGTGATGCCCTTGCCGCCGCCGGTGACGAGCAGGACGTCGGAGTCGTCGAGGATCTGGTCGCTGTGCTCGGCGCGGACGGGCAGGGCGCGCAGTACCGGGACGCGGCGGCTGCCGTCGGCGGCTAGGTGGACCTCGCTGAAGCGGCCGGTCGCGGCGACCTCGGCGGCCACCCGTTCCGCGGCACCGGGGGCCACCGGGGTGTGGACGACGGTGGTCCGCAGGTGGGGTGCCTCCAGATGCAGGGTCTTGGCCAGTCCGGCCGCGCCCCGGCCGTGCTGCACCAGGACGAAGCGGCGTTCGCGGTCGCCCGCGAGGGCGGCCTTGGCACCGTTCAGCGCGTGTGCGATCTGTTCGCGTGAACAGGCGGGCGGCAGGCAGACCAGGACCCCGGAGCCCACCTCGGCGTTCTCCAGGGCGCGTCGCACGTCCTGGGCGAAGGGGTGGTCCTGGGCGGTGAACAGCTCCCAGGTCCCCTTCTCCCCACCCGGTACGGCGGCGGGCAGCGCGATCTCGTCGAGGTCGACGGCGAAGGGGCGGGCCCAGGCTGCGGAGCCCGCCACGACGGCCGCGGTGCCCGCGCCGTCGCCGCCGGTCTCGGCCAGGGTGGTGAGCGCCTCGGCCAGTTCGGCCACCGTCGCGGTGGCGAAGTTGGTCGGTACGTGGGCGGCGGTGAGGCCGAGCTGGACGGCGGCCTGGTTGACGATCTGGCCGACCGTGATCGAGCTCATGTGCAGGTCGTCCAGGAGGCTGCTGTTCTCGTCGACCAGCTCGGGCGGGAGCTCCGCCCGTTCGGCGACCAGCGCGCGCAGGACGTCGAGTGCCGACTCCCCCGCCGAGCTGCCGGCCGGTGCGGGGGCGCCGCCGCCGGAGCTCTCCGTACGGGGGGCGCGGGCGGCGGGCAGGGCGACATCGGGCGCCTGCTCGCAGGGGTTGGTCAGGAAGCTGAACTCGGCGCCGATCTCCAGCGGCCGCGTCAGCCGGTCGTTGAAGAGCCGCTCGTGGATGAGCGGGGCGCCCAGCACATAGGCGGCGCCGACGACCTGGAGCAGTCCGCGCAGGGACTCGTCGTCGGTGTTCAGGGCGACGGCCGGTACGTCGGAGGTGGCCGCGGCCATGCCGGAGAGCACCCGGCCGGGGCCGACCTCGATGAACAGGTCGACGTCGGCGGCGGCCGACCGTACCGCCTGGGTGAACAGCACCGGGTCGGTGATCTGCTGCCGCAGCAGCTTGGCGAGGTCGGCGTCGCTCTCCAGTTCCTCGCCGGTGACGGTGGAGACGACCCGGCGCTCCACCTCGTCCAGGCGCGCTTCGTCGAGCCAGTCGCCGAAGGAGTCGGCGGCCGGGGCGACGAGGGGCGAGTGGAAGGCGTGCGAGACCGGCAGGCGGGTGCAGGTGACACCGGCCTGTCCGGCCCGTTCGGCGACGGTGGCGATGTCGTCGACGGGTCCGGCGACGACGGTCTGCTGGGGGCCGTTGTACCCGGAGATGACGACGGGGAGCGCTTCGATGAGCGCCCCCGCCTGTTCGGGGGTGGTGGCCAGGGAGGCCATCGTGCCCGAGGCGCTGTGCTCGGCCATGGCCGCACCGCGGACCCGGGCCGCCTCCAGCAGGGTGGTGGCGTCCAGGGCGCCCGCCCAGTGCAGGGCGGAGAGTTCGCCGAGGCTGTGGCCGACGGCGACGTCGGCCTCGATGCCGAGTGCGTCCAGGACGCGCAGTGCGGCGGTGGAGCCGGTGACGATGCGGGGCTGGGCCACGTCGGTGGCGACCATGTCGCCGGTGGTGGGCAGCTTGGCCCGGGTGTACACCTCGGCGGCCTCGGTGAAGCGGCGGGCGAGTGCGCCGCCGCCGGTCGAGGTGCCGGAGCCCTGGCCCGGGAAGAGGAAGCCGATGCGGGCCTCCTCGGTGGCCCGGCCGAGGAAGGTGCGGCCGTCCGGGGAAAGCGTGATGGGTGAGCCGGCGCCCGTGTCCGTCGCGTCGGCCAGCCTGCGCAGCCGCAGTTCGGCGTCCTCCGGCGAGGTGACGACGACGGCCGCCCGGTGGGGCAGTTCACGCAGTTCGCGCTGGAGGGTGGCGGCCAGGTCGCCGAGCTGGGCGTAGGAGACCTGGGCGGCGAAGTCCGCGACCCGGGTGAGGCGTTCCTTGAGCGCCTGCGGTGATTCGGCGTCCAGGAGCAGCAGTTCGGCGTCCTGGAGGGAGTTGGCCAGGGTGGTGGCGCGGCGGCTGACGGCCGGCCGTTTGGCGGGGACCGCCTTGTCGAGGACGACATGGGTGTTGATGCCGCCGAATCCCATGGCGGTGATCCCGGCGCGCAGCGGTGCGTTCCTGGGCCATGCCTCCGCCTTGCGCAGGACCCGCAGGTTGGCCGACTCGTCGGTGAGCAGCTCGTGCGGGTCGACGCAGCCGATGGCGGGCGGCAGCATCGCGGCGTCCAGGGCCATCGCGGCCTTGATCAGTCCGGCGATTCCGGCGGCGGCCTTGGTGTGGCCGATCATGCCCTTGATGGAGCTGATCACGGCGGTGGGGGCGTTCGGGTCGGCCTTCGCACGGGCGCCCATGATCGCCGTGAGTTCGGTCGCGTCGCCGACGGCGGTGCCGGTGCCGTGGCCCTCGAAGAGCGGGACGGTGTCGATGCCGAAGCCGGCCCGCTCGTAGGCCCGGTCCATGGCGAGCTGGTATCCGCTGACCTCGGGGCGGGTGATGCCGCCCTGGCCGTCGGAGGAGATGCCCCAGCCGGCGATGGACGCGTAGACGCGGTGTCCCGCGGCGAGTGCGTCCTCCTCACGCATCAGGACGATCATTCCGCAGCCCTCGCCCGGCCAGAAGCCGTTGGAGCCGCGGTCGTAGAGCCGCATCTCCTTCTTGGCGAGTGCTCCGGTCTTGGCGAAGCCGATGATCTCGAAGGGGTCGATGGACAGGTCGACGCCACCGGCGACCGCGACGTCGAGGTCGCCGTTCAGCAGCGAGGTGGAGGCGGTGGTGACCGACAGGAGCGAGGAGGAGCAGGCGCCGTCGACGGTGTAGCCGCCGCCGTTGAGGTCGAAGTGGTTGCAGATCCGTCCGGCGATGGTGTTCGACAGGCCGCCCGCGAGGGTGTCCTCGTCGATGGCGGGGAACGGCTTCTTGTAGGCGTCCTCCACCCCTTCGAGGAATTCGCCGAGGCGGTCGTCGCTCCAGTCCTGTCCCTTGAGGGCGTCGGCGAGCACCCGGCGTACGTACGGCCAGCGCAGCCGCATCACGTTGGCGCGGGAGAACTCACCGGTGAGGGTGTTGCCGACGATGACGCCGGTGCGCTCCTTGGGCAGCCCCTCCCCGACCGGGAAGCCCGCGTCGGCCAGTGCCCGGGTGGCGGTGTCCAGGGCGAGCCAGTGCGTCAGGTCGGTGGAGCGGTAGGTGCTGCCCGCGATGCGGTGGGCGATCCGGTCGAACTCGTACCCTTCGAGGACCGCGGCGTTCCGGGCGTAGAACTTGTCCGGGACCGTGGGGTCCGGGTCGTAGTAGTCGTCCAGGCGCATGCGTACGTCGGGCAGCTTGCGGAAGGCGCGCCGTCCGGCGACCGCGTTCTCCCACAGTTCGCGTGGGGTGGTGGCATCGGGGTAGCTGCACGCCACCCCGACTATCGCGATCCTGCTCATACGGGCATCGCCACCTTTTTGTCGTTCTGCGCCCGTGCTGCCGCGCACTTGCCGTGGAAGCAGGTGCCGTCCTTGCACGGGTCACCGGAGGGGACCGCCGCGACGACGGGTACGGGGGCGTGCGCCGGTACATGAGCGGGTACGGCGGCGAGCTGCTCGGCCGGTTTCGCCGGAGCCTGCTCGGCCTGCTGTGCCTGCTTGGCCTCCGCGGCGCGCTGCTTGGCCAGGAAGTGCAGGGCCCACAGGTAGCCGCCGCGGATCAGGCAGACGAGTGCGGTGGCGAAGAAGATGCCGTACGCGATGCCGAGCCCGGTCAGCACGCCGTACATCGCGGCGACGCCGCCGCCGAAGGCGATCTGGGAGGAGCGCTTGGAGGGCGAGGTACCGGGGTCGGTGACCATGTAGTTGGTGAAGAGGATGAAGGCCACCCCGGTCATCATGCCGAGCGCCGAGGGGATGGAGGTCCCCATGACGAGGCCGCGGATGACGGCCTGGAGGGCGAAGCCGACCAGCCAGGCGCTGATCAGCCACATACGGCCCGTCAGCTTCGCGTTCAGCATGGTGCCCAGGGTCAGGATGATCGCCGGGAGGACCCAGTCGGCGGGGCCGTACAGGTACTCGGTGAAGTGGTACGGCGGGGCGATGCTGGCCCACGGGAAGAGCAGCAGGATCATCGCGATGCCGAAGTTCGACGGGTTCATGTAGTGCCGCATGCGGCCCTTGAGCGGGGCGCGGAGCACCCACTTGGTGCCGACGGCGACGATGACGCCGAACATCATGACCCAGACGCGGTCGTTGACGTACGTGAGCATGTTCACCGCGAGTCCGGTGATGTGCGCGGGGAAGAGGAACTCCACCATCCCCTTGAAGCCGCCGCCCGCGTAGCGGGGTGCGCGCTTCTCGCCGCGGGCGCTGAGCGCCTCCAGGCCGATCTCCACCGTGTAGGCGGTGATGACCGCGATGAAGGGCCACAGCCAGGGCTGCTCGAAGCCGAGGAAGGTGTACCCGGCGATGTTGAGGATGGAGATGGAGATCGCGAACCGGCGGAGCGCGGTGACGACTTTGACGTTGTGCCGTGGGGCGGCAGCGGTGGTCTGTTCGGCAGGCACGGTCACTTCTCCTTGGCATCGGTGCCGAGCTGGAGGGAGTGCCAGCCGGGGCTCAACTGGAGTTCCTTGTTGCGCACCTGTCCGGTGCGGTCGCGCCAGGTCAGGTGGGTCTGCACCGGTCCGTCGGCCTCCTTGCCGAGGCCGATGTGCACGTCCTGACTGCGCTTGCCGGAGTGGCCGCTGCCGCCGTCGACGCGGCCGATCCGGGTGCTGCCGTCGGAGAGGGTGACGGTGACCTGTGCGCCGATCACGGGCGAGCCGGCCTCGTCGGTGAGGTTGAGGCCCAGGAAGTCCCCGGCGTTCTCGCTCATGTTGCAGTAGAAGACCGGGTCCTCCCACTGGCGGGCCACGACCAGGTCGAGGCGGCCGTCGCCGTCGGCGTCACCGGTGGCGATGCCGCGGGTGGGCACGGGCACGGCCAGGCCGAGCTGCTTGGACAGGTCGCTGTAGGCTTCGCCGTCCTTGTTCTTGACGTAGAAGCGGATGTGCTGGTCACCGGCGAGGTCGTCGCCCTCTTCCACGTTGGGCCAGAAGTAGGGGTGCTTGACCAGACCGTCGTTGGCGGTGGCGAGCTCCTGGAGCTGGGCCCAGCGGTTGCGCTTGCCCTTGACGAAGCCGACGGCCTGGGTGATCTCCTGGATGCCGTTGTTGTCGAAGTCGCCCATCTTCACGTCCCAGCCCCAGCCGGACCAGGCGAGGTTGAGCGGGGCGCTCTCGTCCTTGTACGGGGCGACGCCGTCGCGGAACTTGGCCCGCAGGTCGGCCTTGTCCTTGGCCGTGCCGATGAAGGCGAAGTTCGACTCCTGGATACCGAAGGACGTGGTGATGTTGGAGACGAACGCGTCGTACACGCCGTCGTTGTCCAGGTCACCGAAGTCGACGCCCATGCCCTTGAAGGAGCTGCGGCCGATCTCCTTGGACTTCGGGGTGGTCGCGGTGTGCTTGGCCTTGACCTGGCTGAACTTGAACTTCCCGGGCGTCGACTTGTTGTAGAGGAGCGCCGAGGTCCCGAAGTCGTGCGCGAGGTAGATCTCGGGGCGCTGGTCGCCGTCGAGGTCGGTGGCGGAGACGGCGAGTGTCCAGCCCTTGTCGATGGAGTCCGGCAGGACGTTCTTGATCTCCTGGTAGCCGGACGCGGTCCAGCGGAAGAAGTGACCGCCGCCGCCGTTCTGGGCGTGCGACAGCGAGTCGTTCATCGTCACACCGCCGTCCTTGGTGTCGTCCAGGACGGGGCTGTCGGGGAAGTAGTTGCCGATGTAGATGTCGTTGTGTCCGTCGCCGTCGAAGTCGGCGACGGCCGCGGCGTTGGAGTTCCACAGCGGGCCGGTGTAGACGTTGCCGCCGTTGCCGGGCACCAGCTCGACGGGCTCGAAGCGCTCGGCGCTCACCGGTGTCCCGGCCTCCACGGCGTCCTTCTTCGCCTGGAAGATGACGGGGGTGCGGCCCCAGTAGTAGACGAGGAGGTCGGTGGCGCCGTCCTCGTTGTAGTCGCCGGGGACACAGCCGATCGGGGCCGTGATGTCGCTCTTGGGCAGCGGCGACGGGTCGAGTGCGAACGGGGCGTACGTCGGGCTCTTGCGGCCGGGCACCGGGGCGGGCGTGACCACGGCCTGGTCGATCTGCGGGTCGGTGATGCAGAGGTCGTTGGGCAGCCCGTCGCCGTCGATGTCGTTCATCGCGACACCCGCGCCGACCGAGGAGATCCAGGCCTCGATGTGCTTGTACGCCTTGTTCACCTTGCGGACGGTCTGCTGCTTGAATCCGCCCGGCATGGCTATCGCCATCGGCTCGAAGGCGAAATTCTGGGCCAGTTCCGCTTTTTCCGATGCACTCGACTCATGCGGTTTCACCGCATAAAAGGTGCTGACCATAAGAGCCAGTGCCACGACTCCGGGCGCCTGCTTTCGCAGCCAGGAAATTGGGTGTGTCATGCGACGGCGCCTTTCTGCGCGTGCGGAACGGAGGTGATCGCGGCGGCGATGTGCTGCCGCCAGGTCTCGAAGGCCGGGATGTCGCCGCCGTCGCAGCCCGCGGGCGCCGAGTCGGTGCACACCCGCGCGGCTTCCTCGGGGGTACGGCCGCCGCACAGGACGCGGGCCGCCACATGCGTATGGGCGATCGTCGTGCCCGCCCGCTCGCGCGCCTCGCAGGCGAACGCGGAGCCCTGCGCCAGGTTCGGCCGGTGCACGCCCGCGTGCTCGGCGAAGCGCAGCAGCTCGTCCGCGTCGGCGCTGCCCGCGTAGGTGCAGGCGAGTCCGGCACCGGCGTACATGTCGCCGTGACGGTGGGCGGGGTAGGCGCCGATGAGTCCGGCGACGACGTCGGGGTCGGTGCCGCCGACGAACCACAGGGCGCGGCCGATGCCCTGGTCGATGACGCGGGCGCTGTAGGCGTCCGGGCCGCCCTTCCAGCTGAAGGGGTGGTCCTGGCCGGGGTCGCGGACGTAGGCGTCGGTCTTGAAGTACGCCTGGTGGAAGCCGTATCCGTCCAGGATCAGCCAGCGCAGCACCGGGTCGGTCCCGGTCACGTCGGGCCACAGGAACTTCGGCAGCCTGGCCATCGCCCAGCCGACGCCGACGTAGATCATGTAGTTGTGGTGCCGGCCCTCGCCCTCCAGGATTCCGGTCAGCCGCTTGCTGCTGCCCGTCAGCGAGTCGAGCATGACGGCGCCCATACCGGCGCCCTCGTAGGCGAACCCGCGGAAGGCCCGGGGAACGGTCTCCAGCCATTCGACGGCCTGGTCCGCGGAACGCGCCTCGACCGCATAGGCGTACCCCTGGAGGAAACTCGCCCCGACGGATTCCAGCTGCTGTTTGGCCTCCGCGTTCTTGACGTGGAATCCGCGTGTTTCCAGCTGCGTTTCCCGGACATTGGGTGTGAGGACTCGGCGCCTCAGCGCACGCAAGATGGACACCTAAAAGACCGCCCCTCGATTCCTTTACCTGAATTTCCCGTACACTTAATCGAACATATTCAATCGGTGTACCCGGCCGTCTACTCCAGAAATGCTCAACGGGCATTCACGAGCAGTTGTTCACGCACCGCGCGACGCCAGAGTTCGTACGTGGGGACCTCGCCGTCCGCGCTCGGCTCGGGTGCGGCGTCGTCCGCGAGCGCGGCCGCCGCCTCGACGGTGATCCCGGCCAGCGCGTGCAGCGCGGTCCGGGTGTGCTCGGGGATGGTGGAGGAGAAGTGACGGGCCTTCGCCGCGAAGACGGAGCCCTGCGCCACATGGCCGCGCAGTTCGCCGGCCTCGGAGCGCAGCGCGGCCAGGTCGTCGGCCGTGGAGCAGCCCGCGAAGGTGGCGGCCAGTCCGACGCCCGCCCACAGATCCGGCCGGCGTTCGGAGGCGAACCTGCGCACGGCGGCGCAGACATGCTCGACCTGCGCGCCGTGGATGAACCACAGGGCGCGCCCGATGCCCTGGTCCACCGCCCGCTGGAAGTAGTCCGGGTGCCCGTCCCAGGCGTACGGGGTGTCCAGGCGCTGCTCGTCGACCCAGCGGGCGGGGTCGAAGTAGGCGCGGTCGAAGCCGTAGCCGTCGACGGCGAGCCAGGTCATCGGCGGGTAGAACTCCTCGCCGTCGAGCTCGTCGGGCATGACCTTCTTCCACAGCGGTCTCGGCAGCTTCGCCATGGCGAAGCCGATGCCGATGTAGTTGAGGAAGATGTGCCGCCGACCGGCGCCCTGGAGGAGTTCCCGGGTGCGCCCGCCGCGGCCGGGCATCGAGTCCCGGATGACCGAGGCCATGGTCGCGCCCTCGTAGGCGAAGCCCTGCACCTCCAGGTCGACCAGCGACAGCCGCCGCTCGATCTCCCACAGGTCCTTCGACTCGATGCCCCACTCGAAACCGGTCACCACCGCCTGTGGGATGCTCTCCAGCTCTGTGGTGGCGGCGGTTTCGACGACCGGAAAACCACGGCCCGCGAAGCTCACGTCGCGCAGGGACGGAGCCATGATCAGTCTTCGCAGAGAGCCCATTGCCGTTGCCACGCGGTGCCTCCTCGACCGGCCACCAGGGGGGTGGCGACGGGCCTCATGGTCGGGCGGCGGCAAAGATCAGGGCATCTTCGCAAATGCGCAACACCTGTGTGCTGAAAGGGGTTTGAGGGCACCGGAAGGGCGTGTCAACTCAGCGCGTGCGGCGCACCGCGACCTCTTCGTCATGGATGTCCCGGCCGCACGAGACACACCCCATCCGCACCTGTACATCGCCGTCGCAGCCGATGTGTTCGGCGCGCCGCGGCGGGCCCAGCTCGGTGGGAAGGTTCCGGTCGCCCCACTGCATCAGGGCGACCACGGCCACGGTCAGGTCCCGTCCCATGGGGGTGAGCGGATACTCGTGGCGCACCGGCTTGTCCTGGTACGGCACCCGTTCCATGATGCCGAGATCGACGAGGCGGGCGAGCCGGTTGGTCAGTACGTTGCGGGCGATCGGGAGGTGGCCGAGGAACCCGTCGAACCGTTTGACCCCCAGGAGGGCCGAACGGACGATCAGCAGGGTCCAGCGCTCCCCGATCACTTCGAGGGCACGGGCAAGCGAGCAGTCCTGTCCTTCATATGTCCGTGGCAGCATGCCCAGACCGTAACGCGTGAGTTGCGTGAAAGGACTCGATCGAGTGCCCGCGCGGGCGGATTCGGCAAGCAGGAAGAAGCCCGTACAGGCGCGCGGCTGCTGTGCTGTGATGAGCCACCGTCCCGGATCATGGAGGTTCAGCATGGCAACGAGTACCGCAGCGCCGCCGCACGGAGTGCGGGGTCAGATCGACTTGCTCAACAGCAGGCACCACCAACTCGGCCTGCGCGTCTTCATGTTCATCGTGGTCGCGCACTGGGCGGAGCACCTCGTCCAGGCGATCCAGATCTACGTCATGGGCTGGCCGATACCGGAGGCGCGCGGCGTCCTCGGGGTGCCGTTCCCGTGGCTGGTCACCTCGGAGTGGATGCACTACGGCTACGCCCTGGTGATGATGGTGGCCCTCTTCCTCCTGCGCTCGGGCTTCACCGGCCGCTCGGGCACCTGGTGGAAGACCTCGCTCGGCATCCAGGTGTGGCACCACTTCGAGCACCTGCTGCTCCTGGTCCAGGCGCTCGCCGGCTCGTACCTGATGGGCAAGGCCGCCCCGACGAGCATCATCCAGCTCATCGCGCCGCGCGTGGAACTGCACCTCTTCTACAACACGCTGGTCACCATCCCCATGATCGTGGCGATGTACTACCACACCCGTGCGGGGCGGGCCGACAACGCCGCCGCGCGCTGTGCCTGCGCCCCGAAGGACTGAAACGGCGGCCATGAGCACGAGCGGGAAGAAGAGGAAACCCTCGGGGTTCGTGTCCCTGCTGCTCCTGCTGACGGGAGTGCTGCTGCTGTACGTGGCGCTGCCCAATCTGGGCAACGCCGCCAGGGCGGCGACCGCCGACGGGCCCGAAGGCACCTTCACCGCGACCCGGCTCACCTGCATGAGCCACCCCGGGCACGAGACGTGCGAGTGGTCGGGGTCGTTCCGGTCCACCGACGGAGCGGTGGAGCTGCGGGGCGTCAAGCTGTACGGCAGCGGCCGGGACACGTTCGAGGCCGGACAGCAGGCGTCGGCCGTGGACGTGGGCAACGCGGGGCGGGTCTACAACCCGTCCGGTTCCAACGAGTGGATCTTCACAGTGCTGCTGCTGATCGCCGGATACGTCCTGCTCGCGGTCGTGGCCGGCCGGCATCTGATGCCGCCTCCGCCGACCGGGCGGACAGCACGGCCGGTGTCCGCCTAGGCGCACCGGAGCGGACGGACAGCGGGTGTGCCCGGCGAAATGGCCGGGCACACCCGCTGTTCGTCCGCTCCCCCGTCCGGCCCGCGCCCCGGACGGACACGCGCGCCGGACGGCGGTACGGCGGTACGGCGGTCAGGCGGGTACGGCGGTCAGCGCGGGCGCCGCCGCCGACATGACGGGCATCGGCGGCAGCGCCGGCAGCGCGGCACGCGCGTTGTCCAGTTCGAGCCGGCTGTAGGCGCCCGCGGCGGACACCAGCGTCATGTGGTGGTGCCAGCCCGGGTAGGAACGCCCCTCGAAGTCGAGCAGGCCGAAGTCGTCCTCCAGTCCCTGCACCGTGGCGCCCGCCCGGCGCTGGAGCCTGGTGAGCGCGGCCAGTTCGTCGGTGCGCCGGTGCACCATGTTGGTCAGCCACATCCGGGTGGAGCGGCGTCCCGCGTAGGAGCGGACGGCGAAGAGCCGGTAGGTGTGGTGCGGAGCGTGGCGGGCGAGCCGCACCTCGGGCAGGCGCACCAGGGCGGTCATCACCGAGGTGCGGTCCGTCCGGCCGCCGAGGCCGTCATGGGTGTCGAGCCGGAGGTGGCCGCCGTGCTTGAGCTCGAACAGGCGCTGCGCCTCGACGGCCGCGGGCAGTTCGGAGGCGTACGTCTGCGGGGGCATCGACCGGCCGACGGGGACCACCGGGGTCCGGCCGGGCAGGGCGATGACGAAGTCACGGCCCCGGGTGCTGAGTCCGCGCACCAGCGAGGTCACACCGGTGTAGTAGCTGAGGTCGGCGACGACCGGCGGGGCGCTGAGGTGGGTGCTGTCGCTCAGCGAGTCGACGAGGTCGAGCGCGTGCTGCTCGATGGTGCGGTGACCGGCGTCGTCGGGAATGCGGGCGCGGGAGCGGCGCTGCTCGTCGTTGACCCAGGCTCCGGGCAGCAGCAGGCCCCAGTGGACCGGTACCGCTTCCCTCTCGGTGGTCAGGAACGCGCCGATGCCGAGCTGGCAGTTGACCGATCGTCCGGTGGCCGGGACGAAGCGGCGGTGCACACCGCAGGAGTGGTCGCCCCGCTTGCGCAGGACCGCCACGTCGAGGGTCCAGGCGCGGGGGGTCAGCCGCTGCTCGACCCACCGCATCAGCTCGGCCCGCGCCGGGGCCCACTCCCAGGGGCTGGCGTTGACGAACTGGTGCATGGACTGTGAGGCGGTCGGCGATCCGGAGACCGTGGCGGCGATCCGCCGTACCGACTTCTTTCCCTCGGTGGTGAGCAGGCCCGTCAGATACGCCTGGGCCCACGCCCGCTGATCGGCCCTCGGCAGGTGCCCGAAGATCTGTTCGGTGAACGCGGAGACCGGCAGGTGCGCGCGGTCCAAGTCCTGTGCCGCCATGGCTGGTTCCTTCCGGCTTCGGTCATCCGATCGACTACCACTATAGAATAGCGAACGTTATCTTTTTTTCCAACGGAGGAGCGGCCCTCCTCCTCGGCGGAAGGAGAAAAGATGCGGCCAGGAGCGCGGTACCAGGACGCTGATCACCACGCTGACCAAGGGTTTTCCCTACTTCGGCAACTCCGCGTTGCCCTCGCACGGCCGGTCCGCCCAAGCTGGGCCGGTTCATGTCGTCCGGCCGAAGGGAACACCGGAACACCGCATCGGCAGTCAGGTACCGCGCCAGGGGCGCCGTACCCGCCGGCGCTTTCGGAGACACCATGGTGAAACAGGAGAGGGCCGCGAGGACCCGCGAGGGCCTGGTACGGGCGGCGGCCGCACAGTTCGACCGGGACGGCTACGCGGGGGCCTCACTGGCCAAGATCAGCCGGGCGGCGGGCATCTCCCTGGGCGCGGTGACCTTCCACTTCCGGTCCAAGGCGGAACTCGCCGAAGCCGTCGAGGAGGAGGGCCGGGCCGAGGTCACGGGCGCCCTGCGACGGATGGCGGACTCCTCCACCACCCCCTTGCAGCAGCTGGCCGACCTGACCCTGGAGCTCGCCCGGCTCATCGAGCAGGAGGACACCGTCCGGGCCCTGCTGCGGCTGGAACGGGAGCGGGCGGCCACCGACCACTGGACGGAGATCTGGCTCCCCACGGCCGACGAACTGCTGCGGCGCGCCTACGACAGCGGCGACCTGCGCGCCTCGGCGCACCCCGAGGCCATGACGACCCTGGTCGTGCACCTGGTGGCCGGATCCGAGATCGTGCTCCGGCGCCACCGCACCGCCGGGGCCCCGTCGCACGAGAGCGCCGTGGACCTGCTGGCCGGTGTCTGGCAGCTCGTCCTGACGGGAATCTCGGCGAGCGAGGCGGCACGCCTGTGAGGCCGTGGTCCCGCCGGAGCCGGACCACGGCCGGACACGGGCCGGCCCCCGAGCGCGTCGCGGGGACCCGCCGACGGGTCAGACCGCGCTGCACCCGCCGTCCACCGGAACAGCGCCACCGGTGACGAAGGACGAACGGTCACTGCACAACCAGGCCGCGGCCTGGGCGATCTCGGTCGGATCGGCCAGCCGGTGCTGGATGGCTCGCGCGGCCACGGGCCGCCCCGATCCGGTGCTCCCCTCCGTCAGTTCGGTACGGGTGCTGCCCACCATCAGGGCGTTGACCCTGATCCCCCGGCCCCCGTACTCGGCGGCCGCGGCCTTCGTCAGCCCGAGCACGGCGTGCTTGGCGGCGACATAGGGGGCCAGCGCACCGGTGGCGAAGAGCCCCGCGGTGCTGGAGGTGTTGACGATCGTCCCGCCCGTCCGCTGGTCCAGCATGAGCGGGATCTGACGGCGCAGACAGTTCCACACCCCTCGTACGTTGACGTCCATGATCTGGTCGTACGCGGCGTCCTCCGTCTGGTGCAGATCGGTTCCCCTGGCCCCCCAGCCCGCGTTGTTGAACGCCGCGTCCAGCCCTCCGAAACGCTCCACCGCCACCGCGACGACCCGCGCGACGTCCTCGGAGCAGATGACGTCCCCGGCGACCGCGACGGCCCGGCCCCCCGCGGCGTGGATCTCGTCCACCAGATCGCACAAAGGTTTCTGCCGCCGCGCCATCAGGATGACCGACGCCCCTTCCGCGGCGAAGAGACGGGCCGCCGCGGCCCCTATCCCACTGGACGCGCCCGTGATCATGACTCTCTTGCCGTGCAGTAATCCACTCGACATCGCGTTCATCGACCCCTCCCCCGGACACCCCGCCGACGGCCGGGTGTCATAGCGGTCACCGCATTCCCTGGGGGCATGACCATAGCGGGCAGTGGATGAACCCCCGGGGCCTGTCGGCAGAAAATTTGTGGCGGCCGGATCACCCGGCCACGGACGCGCTCTTCTTCCGGCGGGCCGCCGGGCGTCCCCGCGCCTCGCCGAACTCCAGCTGCTCGGCGACGCCCGGCACCGCGATGGCGGGAAGCATGCAGTGCCAGATCTCCTCGACCCGGTCCGGGAGGTCCCGCCGTCCCGATTCCATCTGCGCGTGCATCTGCGCCCCGGTACAGGCGCTCACCAGCATCCGCGCGAGAGCCGGGATGTTGACCCCGTCCCGGAGCTGCCCCATCTCGTTCGCTTCCGTGAACGTCGACATGGCCACCATGGTCCACTGCTGATGCGAGTTCTCCTCGCTGGAGATGAAGAGCTCCTGATCCGTCACCAGTCGCGCACCGGCCAGCAGCAGCGGCTCGTCGAGCATCTGATAGGACCAGGTGAGCGTGATGTCGACGAGCTTCTGCAGGCCGTCCGACGGGATCGGCGGCGAGACGATGTCCGGCTGACTGCGGACGATCTCGCGCGCCAGTGCCTCCTTGTTCTTGAAGTGGAAGTACATCGCGCCCAGCGTCACGCCGGCCCGGTCCGCAATTCGCGAGACGCTTGCACCAGCGAAGCCACTCTCGGCGAACACCTCTGCGGCGGCTCTGATGAGACTCGCCCGCGTCCGAAGTGCGCGCTCCTGCTTCACGGGACGTTTGTCAGGCAATTCGGACACGAAGCCTCTCCCTCGTAGACAAAAAAAAGAATAATCCTTATTTTACAGCACAGGTGCCTGACGTCACGTTCAAGCATCTGCACATCCAGGCACCCAAGCACGGTCAGCTTCGATGATCCATGGGGAGTGCACGTGATGACTTCATTCAGCGGCCACGGCTCGACCACCCTTCACCCGCAGCGGTCCACCGTAGCCAATCACCTCGTTCGCAAGACCGACCCCACCGAAGTGCTCGTCACTGCGTGGCACGGCGTCTCGGACACCGAGCACGTCGTCACCACCGAATGGCCCTGCTCTCACCCGTTCTATACCCCGCAGCAGGAGACCCACAGCCCGCTGCTCTTCACCGAGAGCACACGGCAGGCCCTGGCGCTCCTGTCCCACACCGAGTTCGGCATCCCCCTGGACCACCGTCTGGGCTGGGAGTACATCAGCTGCTCCACCACCCCCGAGGGGCTGCGTACGGCGGGGTCCCCGGCCCAGGTAGAACTTCACATCACCCACACCTCCGTGAGCCGGCGCCGCCTCGGATGCGCCCGTCTGACCGCGGAGATCGAGGCCACCCGCGACGGGGTGCGGATGGGCAGCGCCCAGATCAGGTACACCGCCTACCCGGAGGCGGTCTACCGCCGGCTGCGCGGGCGGTACGCCGGTGCGGCCGAGTCCTGCGCGAGAGCGCTGCCACCCGGCCGCCCGGTGTCCCCCGCCCTGGTCGGCCGCGAGTCCGACAGCGATGTGGTCCTCAGCCCGACGACCCGCGCCGATCTGTGGTTCCTGCGGGCCGACCTCACCCATTCCGTGCTGTTCGACCACCCGCACGACCACATCCCGGGCATGGTGCTCCTGGAGGCGTTCAGCCAGGCCACCACATCGCTCTGCGCACCGCGGCGGGTCCGGCCCCTGTCCTTCGACGCGGTCTTCAAGCGGTACGTGGAACTCGACCAGCCCTGCCTGATCGAGGCGGAGGCGCTCACCCGTTCCAGCATCAAACTGGTCGCCACGCAGGGCGACACGGTCACCGCCTCGGCGATGGTCACCACCGCACCCGCGTAGCCGGCTCCGCAGCAACCGCGCGGCACCCACGGCACCCGCACCGGCCGTTCCCCGTCCGCCGACGCACACCGTCCGAACACATTTCTCACACACATATGGGGACAGGCGTCGACAACTAAACCGAGTACCCGTTACGTTATTTCCGTTCCGCAGCCTCACGCGGTGGGAACGGCCACCGTGGTACTCGCGCCTTGCTCGGCACATGGTCTGGCCCTTGAGTCGCTTCGGTCGCTGAGAGGAAGCGCATTGCCCCTTCACCTGGCATTTCACGGAAGTGGGTCGGGACCGCGCACCTCTCACCCCTGTCATGGAAAACCCGCCGTGAACCGTGGGCCCGCCGAAAAGGCGCGGAGCCCACGGACCACACGATTACGGCGGACGCCTGCTCGGCCGACGGCGGGGAGAGACCGTGGCTGAGGGCATCAGACACGAGGCGGAAACTGCCCTCTCCCGGCAGAACGCCGCCAAGGAGCCCGGACGTGAGAACCGGCTCCTCCAGATCGTGCACAGTGCCCCCGCCGATCCGGCCGCCCCGGCCGACCGTCCACGGACGGCCGGTATCCGGCAGTCGTCCACCCGCAGGACCAAGAAACGCCTCACCACTCCCCCGGACTCCGTCCGCACGGGCCTGTTCGGCCAGGCCGGGGCGCACTCGCACCCCGCGGCACCCGAACAGGCCGATACGGCAGGGCTGTTACCGGACACGCTGACGGACCGGGGCAGCGCGAAGCTCTTCGCCTCCCTGCACAGCAACCGGTTCCGCCATGTACCGGGCCTGGGCTGGTACCAGTGGTCGGGCAGTCGCTGGCAGCTCGACGAGAACGAGTGCGTGCTCTGGGCGGCCGGGGAGATGGCCGAGTCCCTGGCCCTGTCCGACCCCTCCGGGGCACACACGGCCGCGGCCCTGCGCCTCCACCGCCGACGGGCCCTGTCGACATCCGGCATCAGAGCCATGCTGGTGCAGGCGAGGTCGGCGCCGGGGATGGTGTTGAGTGCGGGGGTGCTGGACGCGGATCCGTATGTGCTGTGCACTCCCGCGGGGGTGGTGGATCTGCGGTCGGGGGTGCTGCGGGTCCCGGACCCGGACCGGGACTTCCACTCACGGTCGACGTCGATCGGACCGCGGCGGATGCCGACCCCCCGCTGGGACCGGTTCCTGACCGACACGTTCGGCGACGACGACCAGGGCGCGGAAATGATCCGCTTCCTCCACCTCCTCCTGGGCTACTCCCTCACCGGCGACGTCGGAGCCCAGGTCATGCCGTTCCTCTTCGGCTCCGGAAAGAACGGCAAATCGGTCCTCCTCGACGTCCTCATCAAACTCCTCGGCGACTACGCCGACGCCGCACCACCCGGCTTCCTCATGGCCCGCCCCTTCGAAGGCCACCCCACCGACCTCGCCGAACTCCACGGCCGCCGCGTCATCGTCTGCTCCGAAGTCAAACCCGGCGACCGCTTCGACGAAGCCCGCGTCAAACTCCTCACCGGCGGCGACCGCATCAAAGCCCGACGCATGCGCCAGGACTTCTTCTCCTTCGCCCCCACCCACAAACTCTGGCTCCTGGGCAACCACCGCCCCGAAGTCGGCACCGGCGGCTACGCCTTCTGGCGACGCATGCGCCTCATCCCCTTCGAACGCGTCGTCTCCGACCACCGCAAAATCGACAACCTCGCCGACATCCTCGTCACCGAAGAAGGACCCGGCATCCTCAACTGGCTCATCACCGGAGCCCACCACTACCTCAACAGCCCCCGCGACCTCACCGGACCCGAAACCGTCCGCATCGCCACCACCGCCTACGCCGAAACCGAAGACCACACCGGCCGATTCCTCAACGAATGCTGCACCCACCAACCCCACCACCGCGTCGAACAAGCCCACCTCTACAACGCCTACAAAACCTGGTGCAGGCTGGAGGACACGAGCCCCGTCTCGTCGAGGGCCTTCGCCGGCCGGGTACGCGAGTCGGTCGGCCTCGCCGATCACCGCGTGATGCTGCTGTCGAACCAGCGCAAGTACTACCCCGGCATCGGCCTTCTGACGGACAGTGAGTTCCTGCCCGAGCCGCAGTGAACGGCGGCCCCGGGCCTCGGCGTTCGCGCCACCGGCTCCCGGCCGGCACCCCTCGCGCATTATCACGGCGTGATAATTCACCGCCGGTCCGGATTATCACGCCGTGATAATCGGCGGTTGGCCCCGCCCAGGCGTCTACTTCGGCCGGGTGATGCCCAGTTCACGCATGGCGGTGGAGGGCGGCCCGCCCTCGGAACGCTCCGTCTTGTAGCCCTTCGTCCCCGTGGCCAGGGTCCGGGGATCGACCGACTCGGACGGCGCGCCGGTCGCGTACAGGCCCTCGGGGTCGATGTCCCGGTCGTGCGGCAGCAGCCAGAACACCCGCCGCCGGAACGTCCCCGACGAACGCGACGCCTTGGCCTCCGGTCCCAGGACCGCGTATCCGACCATGCGTCCGTCACGGTGGTAGGCGGGCCTGCCGCGCCGGGTGGGCAGCCGGTCCAGGCTCTGCCGTACGTAGTCCAGCACGGACACATCCTCCAGCCAGACCAGCTCCGCCTCGTCGCTGATCTCTTCCTCGTCGATCAGAGCACTCACTCTGCCTCCTCCTCGACGAGCCGTCGCACAGGGTCATTCTGACACCCGGCACCCGCCGGGGGCAGCCCGGCGGCACCTGCCTCACCCGGACGGGGCCGAGAGGCAGGGGCGGACGTGGCACCGGTGCCGGGGCCGGACATCGTCACGGCACCGGCACCGGCCGGTCAGATCCCCCTTCCGGTCACGCCGCCCACGGCGCGATCGGGTACCAGGGGATGATCTCGCGGCGCGCGAGCATCCTGACGTCCCAGTAGAGGAAGGTGAAGACGCCCGCGACGATCAGGGTCACCGCCGTCACGGCGGCCATCCGCCCCGGCTTCGCGATCATCCAGGCTGCCAGCCGGCCACCGGCGAAGTACGCCATCAGGAAGAAGAGCACCGCGATGATCACGACGTTGCCGACCGACTGGAGCACGAAGACCGCCGCCCCGTAGAACGGGTTGCCGCTCTCGGCCGCATCGCGGAAGAGCTGCCGGAAGAGCGGATACGGGCGGCCGACGAGGAAGCCGCCGACCAGCACACCCATGAACACCGTCTGGGCGTGGGGGAAGCGACGGGCCGCCTTCGCGAACGGATCACGGACGTACCCCAGCGAGCTCAGCCCCAGGTAGAGCATCGCCAGCCCGATGACCCCGAACGTGATCATCGACTGGAGGGAACGCCCCGACAGCACCCCCGGCGCGGCCTGCGCCTCGGAGAACTGCGGCATCGACGTGCCCACCAGGCCGACCACCGCGCCGTACACGGCGGAGACCACGGCCATTCCGAGGAAGAGCCAGCCAAGCGGCTTGAGCGCCTGGACGGCCCGGCCCGTACGGCTGTTCATGGTGCCCAGCATCGGGGCGACCGTGCCGAACACCGCGATGTTGCACGCGGTGAACGTCCCGGCGAGACCCGAGGTGAAGGCGAAGGCCGTCCCGGCCGCCACCGAGGCGAGCGAGGACGTCTCCGGATCATGTCCGAGGATCGAACCGGCTATGTTGCCGCCCACGGTCTTGTCGACGAACTCGGCGGACCAGATCACGGTCAGGAGGAAGCCGGCGACCGTACTGAGGATCAGCAGAAGTCCGCGCCGCCGCACCTCGTCCTCTCCCCCGAGGGCCGCACGTTCACGAACCGGTAATTCATCGACACGTGCCACAGCGGGACTCCTTGTCAGCTGTCGGACGGGTGACAGCGTAGAGAGGGCGGAAGGCCGTTCGGTTCTTCGAGGGTGCCGAATACCCGTACGCCGTCCGGAAAGAACCCGGAGCGGCGGAGGAAGAATGCCGACGGCCGGCCGAACTCCCTTCATCAACAGAGGGGTTGCGCGCAAACGCCGTAGTCAGGAGCATGAGCGTCTCCCGCTCGTGCGACTCATGAGGATGTCTCTGTGCCACACATCACGATCACCAACGACCTGCCCGGCATCCGCGGTCTGATGGCCCACCGCCGGGACACCGCCGCGCCGCTCAACCACCTCGCCAACACGCTGCTGCGGGAACCGGCCTCCCTGAGCCCCGGAGAGCGCGAGCTGATCGCGGCGTACGTCTCCCACCTGAACAGCACGCCCTTCTGCTCGGGGACGCACGGTGCGGCGGCCGCCGCCCAGCTCGACGGTGGTCAGGCCACGGTGGATGCCGTGTTCACCGGCCCGGACAGCGCACCGGTCACGCCCCGGCTGCGGGCCCTGCTGCGGATCGCGGCCGAGGTGCAGCGGCAGGCCCGTCCGGTGTCCGACGACGCGGTGGCCGCCGCCCGCGCCGAAGGTGCCGAGGACGACGACATCCACGACACCGTGCTGATCGCCGCGGCCTTCTGCATGTACAACCGCTACGTCAGCTGCCTGGCCACCGAACTCCCGGCCGAGGACAGCTACTACGGCGAAGCTGCCGACCGCATCGTGGGACAGGGCTACGGCACGGGCTACCCGCCGGCCGGCTCCCGGGACGCCGCTCCGGCAGCCGCGGCCCTCACCACCTGACCGGAGCGCACCGCCGCCCCTCCCCCGCTCACAGCGGAAGCGTTATGCCCAGTTCGCGCATGGCGGTGGAGGGCGGCCCGCCCTCGGAACGCTCCGTCTTGTAGCCCTTGGTACGGGCGGTCAGGGTCCCCGGGTCCACGGCTTCGGCGGGTGCCCCGGTCGCGTACAGGCCCTCGGGGTCGGTGTCCCGGTCGTGCGGCAGGAGCCAGAAGACGCGGCGGCGGAAGGTGCCGGAGGACCTCGACGACTTGGCCTGCGGGCTGAGCAGGGCGTATCCGACCATGCGTCCGTCGCGGTGGTAGGCGGGCCTGCCGCGCCGGGTGGGCAGCCGGTCCAGGCTCTGCCGTACGTAGTCCAGCACGGACACATCCTCCAGCCAGACCAGCTCCGCCTCGTCGCTGATCTCTTCCTCGTCGATCAGAGCACTCACTCTGCCTCCTCCTCGACGAGCAGACCCACGCCCGGGTAGTACTTGCGCTGGTTCGACAGGATCATCTCCTTCGGCGACGAGAGCCCTGCCAGCTCTCGCACCCGAGCGGCGAACGCCCGGGAGGAGACAGCGGAAACGCCTTCATTCTGACACCAGGTTTTGTAGGCGTTGTAGAGGTGGGCTTGTTCGACGCGGTGGTGGGGTTGGTGGGTGCAGCATTCGTTGAGGAATCGGCCGGTGTGGTCTTCGGTTTCGGCGTAGGCGGTGGTGGCGATGCGGACGGTTTCGGGTCCGGTGAGGTCGCGGGGGCTGTTGAGGTAGTGGTGGGCTCCGGTGATGAGCCAGTTGAGGATGCCGGGTCCTTCTTCGGTGACGAGGATGTCGGCGAGGTTGTCGATTTTGCGGTGGTCGGAGACGACGCGTTCGAAGGGGATGAGGCGCATGCGTCGCCAGAAGGCGTAGCCGCCGGTGCCGACTTCGGGGCGGTGGTTGCCCAGGAGCCAGAGTTTGTGGGTGGGGGCGAAGGAGAAGAAGTCCTGGCGCATGCGTCGGGCTTTGATGCGGTCGCCGCCGGTGAGGAGTTTGACGCGGGCTTCGTCGAAGCGGTCGCCGGGTTTGACTTCGGAGCAGACGATGACGCGGCGGCCGTGGAGTTCGGCGAGGTCGGTGGGGTGGCCTTCGAAGGGGCGGGCCATGAGGAAGCCGGGTGGTGCGGCGTCGGCGTAGTCGCCGAGGAGTTTGATGAGGACGTCGAGGAGGACCGATTTGCCGTTCTTTCCGGAGCCGAAGAGGAACGGCATGACCTGGGCTCCGACGTCGCCGGTGAGGGAGTAGCCCAGGAGGAGGTGGAGGAAGCGGATCATTTCCGCGCCCTGGTCGTCGTCGCCGAACGTGTCGGTCAGGAACCGGTCCCAGCGGGGGGTCGGCATCCGCCGCGGTCCGATCGACGTCGACCGTGAGTGGAAGTCCCGGTCCGGGTCCGGGACCCGCAGCACCCCCGACCGCAGATCCACCACCCCCGCGGGAGTGCACAGCACATACGGATCCGCGTCCAGCACCCCCGCACTCAACACCATCCCCGGCGCCGACCTCGCCTGCACGAGGAGTGCGTTCATCCCCGACGTGCTCAGGGCGCGGCGGCGGTGCTTGCGCAGGGCGGCGTCGGAATGGATGCCCCGGGGGTCGGTGGTGGCGATGCTCTCCGCCATCTCCCCCGCGGCCCACAGCACGGTGTCGTCGTCGTCGCTCTGCCAGCGGGTGTTGTCCCAGCGGTACCAGCCCAGGCCCGTGACATGCCGGTAGTCGTGCGCGTAGAGCTTCACGAAGAGCTTCGCGTTTCCCCGGTCCGTCAGGGTGTCCGGCATCAGTCCGGCGGCCGAGACCTGTTCGGGGAGGAGGGACGTCCCGGACTGCGCGGGTACGGGTACGGTCCCCGGCCCTGCGGACGCGCCCGGGGACATGGTCGCGCGGGCCGTCGTCTGGGCGATGATCTGCGCGGCCACGGCCTGGGCGTCGAAGTCGAACAGCGAACCGTCACCGGTCGATGTCATCCGTTCCTCCCCAGGTACAGCGGCCGGCGCGAACCGGCGCTCATTCCACTACGGATGATCTGGGCGGCGCGCCGGTCCTGCCCCGGACGGGCGACAGCGGCAGCTGACTGAAGGATCTGTTCGGCCTGTTCATGAGTGAGGTGTCCGGCCGTGACCAGTCCACCGGCGGTGTACGAGGCACGGTTGAGCTTCTCCGAGAATCCGGCACCCTCGGCAACGGCCGCGCAGGCGGTCACTTCGGCCAGCACGGCGCTCAGCGCGCCGGCGGTGCGTTCCCGCCCGCCCCCGGCGGCGATGACCGCCTGACGGGCCCTGGAGGGGACGGGCCTCGGGCCGGGAAGCGGCTCCTGGGGCAGGTGTCCCGTGCGTTCGAGCTCCTGGGCGAGCCAGCCGGGGAGCAGCGCCGGACGCCTGGTCGTCCCGAGTGCCGTGTAGCGGCCCGCCGCGGTGGTGGTGCCGGGCGCGATGATGTAGCCGCCGTGCGCGCGGACGTCCACCTGCCAGGCCAGGGCGCGCCCGTTCCCGGACCCGGTGGAGCACTGCCAGGCGCGGGCGTCGGGAGCCCGGTACCAGACATGGAGGCCGCCCGAGGGGGTCCGTACCCGCAACGTCGATGTGTCGGCGGCGGGGTCGGGGGCGCCCCGCAGGGCGGCCAGGACGGCCAGCGTGTGGAAACCGTGGGTCAGGCCGGTGAGGTCGACCTGTTCGGGGATCAGGATGCCCGGCAGCAGGCGGTCCCGTTCGGGCAGGCCCTGCGGGTGGGCGTCGATGTCGATGACCACCAGCCCTGCGGGACCGCAGGAGACTCCCACCCCGAACTCCGGGTTGCTCCCCCACCATTGAGCGATCCTGTCGGGGTCACAAGTGGCGGCGTGGAAGCCGTGGCACCAGCGGCCTTCGGCGGCGCAGCCACAGCCCCGGTGGGTGTGACCGGGCCGGCGGCAGGCGTCGCAGTTCCCGGCGGGCGTCTTGCGTCCGGCGGCGAGCGGGTGCACCGGCCAGCCCTGCTCGGCACACCACCGGGCAGTGGTCACGGCGGAGGGAAGGGCCGGGGGCACCGGGGCGGGCCGCGAGGAGTCGAGGTCTGCAACACGCAGCTCAGAAGCCATGTGCACCCCCCTCATAGCGACCGAAGCGACTCAACGACGAACATAGATTAGCGAAGACATGCCCTGGGCACGGAACGCAGCTGCCCGAATCTTGCATCGTGTCGAACATGGGACTGTCCACCTGCGGACGACGGGCACTCCAGCGACCGGAACGGTTGAGTCGCTTCCTCTCGCGGATCAGTAAAACACCAGGTCAAGGCATGTGCTCGGACTTCAACAGCGACTGAAGCGACTCAACTCACCTATATATGACGCACACGCGCACACAGGAATGTCTTCATATACCTACACCTTCGGTCGCTTCAGTCGCTGTCCAGTCGTGGACACGCCTCTGACCTGGTGTTTCTTTGCCCTGATGGGCAGCGACCGAGGAAGCGTCCGGTCGCTGGACCTTCGGTCGCTGCGACCGGGGAAGCCGTCGGTGCCGGGCGCGGGGCAGCGACCGAGCGACCCGCCCGTCGGGTCGCTGCCGTGGGAGGGTTCCGAACGGGCCCGGAACAGCGACCCAAACCGTCACGCCCCCTGAGGGCAGGTCACCTCCAGGCCCCCTGCCCCCACCTCTCCCCCGCCTCTCCCCCGGCCTCCGACCCCCCGCCAGCCCCCCGCCCCCTCGGGTCCTTTGGGACTCCCCCGCCCCCTCGGGACTCCCCCGGTCCCCGCACCGGCGGACCAAGATCACGAATTATCACGCCGTGATAATCGCCCCCGTCCCGTCTCCCGGCCCGGCTGCTGACTATCACGGCGTGATAATTCCCCATCTGGGCAGTGAAAACTAACGTGTCGCGTCCCCAACAGCGCCACTTCGTTAGTAAAGTTCACTGCATGGCTTCCCCCGCTACCCCCGGCGACCGCGAGAAGGTCGTCTCCAAACTGCCCGGACAGCTCCGGCAGGACCTCAAGGTCCGCGCCGCTCAGCTCCGTATCGAGATCCAGACGGCCGTCGAGCAGTCCGTCGACATCTGGTGCGGTCTCGCCTCGACGTCGGCCGCGGTCGACACCTCGGGCGCCGACTCCTTCTCCACCTGGCTGCCCGTCGGCCAGTGGGACACCTTCAAGTCCACGGCGGCCGACCGCAAGGTCTCCCTCATCCAAGGTCTCGCGCAGGCGGTCCAGGTCTGGCTCCGGGCCAACCCGGCCCCGACCGTGGAACGCCCCGAGATCCCCCGCCGCATCATCGTCTGCAACCAGAAGGGCGGCGTCGGCAAGACCGCGATCACCGCCGGGACCGGCGAAGCCCTGGCCGAGGACTCCGGTGCCCTCTATCCCGTACGGGTCTCCAAGCACTTCGCCGCACTCCTCGACGAGAACGGCTCCGACCCGCTGACCCTCGAAGACCTCCCCGGCATGGGCCTGCGGGTCCTCCTGGTCGACTTCGACCCGCAGTGCCACCTCACCAAGCAGCTCGGCTACACCCCGCTGCCGATGGACGGCGACAGCCTCACCAAGCACATGGCGGGCGACGCCACCGGTGAGCTCCGCGATCTGATCGTGCCCATCGAGGAAGAACGCTTCGGGCAGCGGCTCCACTTGCTGCCGAGCTGCAACGACGCCTTCCTCCTCGACGTACGCCTTTCCGGTGTACGAGCGAGGGAAGCGGCGCTGGAGCGGGCCCTCGCCCCCGTGGAGGCGGACTTCGACGTCATCATCGTTGACTGCCCGCCCAGCCTGGGCCTGAGCATGGACGCCGCCGTGCACTACGGCCGCCGCCGGGGCAATGAGGCACCGGGCTCCTCCGGCGCACTCATCGTGGTCCAGGCGGAGGACAGTTCGGCCGATGCCTATGACCTGCTCACCACACAGATCGAGGACCTCCGGGGCGACCTGGCCCTGGAGCTCGACTACCTCGGAATCGTCGTCAATCACTACGACGCCCGCCGCGGCTACATCGCCACGTCCTCGCTCCAGGCGTGGATGGACATAAAGGAACCCCGTGTCGTCGGTGTCATCGGGGACCTGAAGGAACAGAAGGAAGCAGTACGGCTCAAGCGGCCCCTGCTCGCGTACGCCCCCAAGTCCGACCAGGCGGTCGGCATGCGTGCCCTCGCACGGGAGATCTCATGAGCAAGGCCGACAAGCTCGGGGCCGGCGCGTCGTTCGGCCAGGCCCGTGCCGTCAGTGCCCGGCGCGCCGCGATCGGAGCCGCCACCGGTGCGCCCACGACAGGTGTTCCGAACCCCACGGAACTGCCCGTCGGTGTCATCAGCCAGAACCCGGACAACCCCCGCGACCACCTCCGGGACCTCGAAGGGATGGCCGAGAGCGTCCAGGAGCTCGGTGTCGTCAACGCCATCACCGTCGCCGCCGTCGACGCCTACCTCCGTGAGCGCCCCGACCGCGCGGCCGATCTGGACGAAGGCGCCACCTATATCGTCATCGACGGCCACCGCCGTCTCGAAGGCGCTCGCCGCGCCGGGCTGAAGACCATCAAGGTCCAGGTCGACAACGCACGGGTCGCGACCGACGAGGCACTGCTCGAAGCCGCCTTCGTCTCCAATGTGCAGCGCGACAACATGACCGATCTGGAACAGGCCCACGCCCTCGACGCCCTGGTGACGTTCTACGGGAGCCAGACCAAGGCGTCCAAGCGCCTCGGGCTCTCCCAGGCGTCGATCTCCTCCAAGCTCTCCCTGCTGAAGCTTGCACCGGATCTGCAGGCCGAACTGGTGACGGGGGAGCGCCAGGTGGAACACGTACGCAACCTCGGCAAGCTGAGCGCGGAGGAACAGCGCGCCGCCGCCGACGCACGAGCCTCGGACGCGGCGCGGCGCCGACGCCGGTCGAAGCCCGCGAGCACGGCGGAACCTGTTGCGGATTATCACGCCGTGATAATCCGAGACGATCAGCCGACGGGGGAGTCCGCCCCCTC
Source organism: Streptomyces sp. NBC_01237 (assembly GCF_035917275.1). NCBI lineage: Bacteria > Bacillati > Actinomycetota > Actinomycetes > Kitasatosporales > Streptomycetaceae > Streptomyces > Streptomyces sp. NBC_01237. Next base: position 294,003 of record NZ_CP108510.1, read on the forward strand.
GGGCGATTATCACGGCGTGATAATCGCTGATGCCGGCCCGACGGGCGAGTCCGACCGGTCCGGGGATTATCACGCCGTGATAATCCGCGACGAGGAGTCGACGGGGGAGCCGGACAGCGCCGACGATTATCACGCCGTGATAATCGCTGAGGCCGACGCGACCGACGCCGAACCGGGCGCCCCCGCGCTGCCGTCCCAGTCGGGCGGCCACGAGGCCCCGGGGGCAAGCGATGCCGCAGCCGGCGGGGGAGTGCCCTGGCACGACCCGGTCGCTCTCGCCGCGATGATCTGCGCCCACATGCCCTACCAGGAGCGCACCCGGCTGACCCTGCTCCTGGCCGAGAAGAACCGCGCCGAGCTCAAGGGCTGAAGCCCCACGGTGTGGGGCGCATGGACCGCCCCACACCGCCCCACACCGTGCCTGTACGCAAGGTGTACGCCCTTAGTACGCGGTATGTCCGCTGCCGAAGATACGATGCCGACGGGAGGTGCCCATGTCCGAATTGTTCGACGCCGTCGACGCACTGATCGCCGGGCAGTCGTCGCTGCCCCCGACCGCCGAGCGGGAGCGGCTGCGCAAGGCCCACGGGCTGAGCCAGGAGCAGGTGGCGGCTGCGCTGAAGGTCCGTCGCGCCACGGTGGTCTCGTGGGAGAACGGCAGGACGGAGCCGCGTCCGCCCCAGCGCGAGGCATACGCACGGCTGCTGACCCAACTCGCCGAGCTCTACCCCGCCGAACCGGCCGCCCCGGCTCCCGTCCCCGCCCCGGCGCCGGTGGCTCCGGCCCCGGCCGCCCAGGCTCCGGCCCCCGCGCCGGCAACTCCCGAGCCGGTCGCTCCCGAGCCGGCCGCCGAGGTCGCCGAACCGGCCCCCGTGTCTCCGGCAGCGAGGAACACCGCGGCTCGTGGTCCGGCCGGGCAGCCCCCCCGAACCGTGAAATCCACCACGTCGAGAACCACCACGTCGAGAACCACCAGAGCCAGGACCGGCACCCCCACCCCCACCACGCCGGCCGCCGCCGTGCCCCCCGACCCCCGCTTCCTGAACGGCCCGCTCGGCGTGCTCGACGGCGACGGATCGCTGTACTGCGTCGGCGGCCTGGTCCTGGACTGCCCGGCCACGACCGTCGCCTCCCTCGTCGAATGGACCCTCGCCGAGGCGCGGCTCGGCAGCCCCCGGCTCCACCGCAGCGGCAAGGACGGCGACCCTCTCGTCGTCCTCACAGCCGCCGCCGCCGAGCGTCTCGGACTGCCCGCGACGCTGGAGGACCGCAGGGGCCTGCGGCTGCCCGAGAACCACAAGGTGGTCCAGCAGGTGACGAAGGCGCGGTGGCAGCTCACCCGGCGCGGCTTCGGCCCCTGGACGCGGATCTACCGCCCGGTGCAGTCCGGGCAGCGCCAGTGCGTCCAGTTCGCGGTCCTGCCGTGGGGTGCGCTGGACACCCGCTCCTGGGGCGCCGCCGACCGCATGCCGCCGGAAGAACTCGCCGCGGTGCTCGGTACGTTCGCCCGGCGGGTCATCACCCCGCGCGGCTCCACCGCCGTGTCCGGACTGGAACTGATGACCGCGCTCCGTCCGCCGACCAGGGCGGTGCCGGACGGGACCACCGGCGCATGGACGTCGGGCCCGGTCGCCGGTTCCCTGGCCGAGCCGGTCGACCCCGCGCCCCCGGAGGCCCCCGACGAACACCCGGTCGCCGCCGCCCTGTTCCCCCGGGGCCACCGGCGTACCCCGGCCGAGGTCCTCGACGAAGAGGCCTACGAGTGGGTCCGGGACCCGCAGTTGCTCACCGACGCCGAATGCGAGCGGAAGTACGCGGTGGGCATCGACGTCAACACGGCCTTCCTCGCCGCCGCCAACCGCCTCCTCGTCGGCCTCGGCGCACCGGTCCACGTACGGGCGCCCGTCTTCGACAAGGCGGTGCCCGGTTCCTGGCTGATCGATCTGTCCGGCATCGAGCTGGACCCCCGGCTGCCGTCCCCCTTCACCCCGCACGGCGTACGCCCCGACGGCCCGGCCTGGTACGCGACTCCCACCGTGGCGTACGCGTACGAGCTCATCGCCACCTACCGGCTGCCCGTCACGGTCGCCCCGCTGGAGGCCTGGGTCCGTCCGGAGTCGGGGCCGTACCTGGACCCCTGGTACAAGCACCTCAGCGAGGCGTACAAGACGACGATGGCCGACCTCGGTGTCGGCTCCGGCGTGGGGGAGGAGGAGTTCCTCGCGGCGATGGCCACCCACAAGGAGACCGACCCGGGCATGGGCACCGTCCTGTCCGCGATCAAGTCCACGGTCAAGGGCGGCATCGGGAAGCTCCGGGAACGCCCGCAGGGAGCGTCGTACAGGTACGGGGACCGGTGGCCCGCGCTGGAACGCCCGACCTGGCGCCCGGACATCCGGGCCGCCGTCATCTCCGCCGCCCGGATCAATATGCACCGCAAGATCCTCAAGACGGCGCTGGCCACTCAGTCCTCGCCCGCCCCGGCCGGGCATCTCACGTTCGACGAGGACGCGTTGATCCCCGTGGCGCTGCTGTCCGACTGCGCGGTCTACCTCGCCGACGGCCCCTCACCGCTGGACGTCCTGCCCCGTACCCCCGAAGGAAAGCCCGCCCCCGGCAGCTTCCGCCTCGGGGTGTCCCCCGGCATGGTCAAGCACGAGGGCACCCAGGACCTCCTGTGGGCCGTGCGGATGCTCGACGAGGGCCACAACCCGGCCCGGCACATCAAGGGCAACGACGCCGCCGACGACGGAGAGTAGAGCACCTCGATGGGCATCTTCGAAGACAGCCTCGACAAGGCCGCCGCCAACACGGCGACCCGCCCGATCCCGAAGTCGGCCGGGGCCCAGGTCCGTTTCCTGGTGAAGCAGCTCAAGAACTCCACCCGGGCGGCGGCCCAGCTCCTGAGCGTCTCGCAGCGCACCGTGGAGCGCTATCTCAAGGGCCAGATCAAGCACCCGCGCCCCGAGCTCGCCGCCCGCCTGGAGGCCGAGGTCCGCAAGCGCTGGCAGCCCCGCGTCCGCGACCGGGCGAAGAAGCAGGCCGCGACCTCGACCGGCATCGTGATCGAGACCCGGGCCCGTTTCGGCTTCACCGCCGCCCCCGGCACCACCGACGACGGACGCATCCGGCTCATCACCCAGCACCTGCCCCCGGCGTACGCGGCCCGCCTGTTCGACGCCCAGAGCGCGGGCGCCACCGAACAGCAGCTGCGGAACATCGCCGCCGAGGGCCTCCAGGACCAGTACTTCCGGGACCGCGGCCGCCGTGCCGAGGGCCTTCAGGTCGAGTTCACCGATATCGACTACGTGGAGCTGGACTTCTGACTCAGTCCGCCACGTCCTGCGGATACCAGCGCAGCTCGACGGTGTTGCCGTCAGGATCCTGTACGTAGACCGACTGCGCGGAGCCCCGCGCACCGTAGCGGTCCACGGGGCCCTCCAGCACGGTGAAGGCGCCCGAGTCGATGACCTGCTGCCAGTCCAACGGCTCGACGACCAGGCAGATATGGTCCACGTTCGACTCGGAGCGCGGGCGGTCGAGCAGATCGATGATCGTCGTCGGGCTGATCCGCACCGACGGGAACGGGATCTTTCCGGCCCGCCACTCGTCCACCCGGACCGGCTCCAGGCCGAGCGGCCCGCAGTAGAACGCCAGGGCGCGCTCGACGTCCTGCACGTTGAGCACCAGGTGATCGAAATCCTTGACGCGCACGTGCGCTCGCATTCCCATGAAACAGCCTTTCCATGTTCCGGCCCGGTCCGCGGCGGACCGTACCCTCCGACCGGCCCGCCGCTTCGGACGCCGGGCCGTCGGGGCGTGACTGTCCCAGGAACCGGACAGCCACGCCCCCATCTGTCCGCGTCAAGCATTGCCGACGGGGGGAGCCGGAGGAGCCGGGGGCCAGGGAACATCGGTGAGGAGGGGGAGAATCGACGCTTCCTCGTAGTCGAGGTGCGCGTTGAGTTCCGCCGACATCTCCGCCAGCTCCTCACGGAAACGCCGGGGGTCGGCGATGGTGATCCCGGCGAGCAGGGACGCCAGTTCGCCCTGGATGCGCGCGACCGTACGGTGCTCCTCGCGAAGCCGGTCGAAGGTGTCGCCGAGGCCGGGGTGGTAGCGCGCGATCCCCGGGAACAGATGCGCGTCCTCGCTGGTGTGGTGGAACTCCAGCGCCTGGCAGAACGCCAGGCACCGCTGCCGGATCTGCAGCCCGAGCCCCGGGGGAGCGGGCTCACCGGGCCCCTGGTGAGCCGCGCGTACCGCGAAGTGGGCCTCGACCTCGGCGCTCACCTGACGCAGCTGACCGCGCAGCCAGGTGTGCACCTCCCGCACCTTGTCGGCGAGGGTACGGATGTCGTGGGGCCCCTCCCAGCCGTCGGGCTCGGCCCGCTCCAGCACCACCACCGGCAGCATGCGGGAGGTCCGGTCCTGGTAGTCGCCGTACCCGGGCTCCGCCCGTACGACATGGGCGAACAGCTCGTCACGCCGCGCCCCTTCGGCGGGGACCGCGAGGGCTTGGAACGTACGGGTGCCGATCTCCACCCGTACGACGGGGTGGGCGAGCAGATTGTGGTACCAGGCGGGATGGACCGGGCCGCCGAGGTTGGACCCGACGAGCAGAAGCGCGTCGTCGTGGCGGACGTAGCCGAGGGGAGTGGTCCGCTCGGCCCCCGACCTGGCGCCGGTGGTCGTCAGCAGGAGCAGGTTCCCGCCTTCGAACGGGCCGCCGACCTTCCCTCCGTTGGCACGGAACTCCTCGATGACGGATTCATTGAAAGACATGGGCATGCGGTGGGTGTCTCCGGAAGACGCGCGTTTCCGCAGGAGCGGCGGAAACGCGGATGGGTCCGCAAGGGCTGCGGAGATGGCCGGTGGTGACCTGCGCAGGGCGAAGCGCCGCACGGCTCCCGCACGCGGACGACCCGGGGCACACGACAGCGGTGCCGGGAAACGCGAAGGGTGAAGGAGAAGGCGCGGCTGCGCTACGTCAGATACAGGGCGCGGAGCAGAAACTCATGACGGACCCCTTGATGAAGGGTGCTCGCCCGACCACCGGCCGGCCCACTGCTCATTGACCGGCGCCACGCGGCACCGGTTCCATTACATGGACGCGGACCTCGCCTGTCAACACGGACGATCATCCACCGGGGCGCGGCAGACCGTCAGAGGCTGGTCAGGCATCGGTCAGGGACTTGTGACGGGCAGCCTGGCGCACTGACGGCAGGCACGCGCCGAGGCGGCGACGCGCGCGTGGAAGGCGAGGGTGGCCACACAGACGGCAACGCTCAGCGGCCAGTTCACCGCCGCCACGGAAGCGACGGTGAGGGTCAGCGCGCTCAGTGCGAGGGCCACCGCGGCGGCGGTGCCCGTCCACGCGACCACGAGCGGCAGCCTGCGCGGGGTGGGCAGCCGGCGCGCGAGGGAGCCCGTGACACCGAGGAGCACCGCCGCCAGCAATGCCGTGAGGACCGCTGTGCCGCCCAGAGGGGCGACCACCGCCCGCACGGGGTCCGGCAGCCGGTGACCCGCCGTACGGGCGGAGAGCTCCACCAGGTACCAGCACAGGATCGGGAAGGGGACGATCAGCATGACCGTGCGTGCGGTGTGACGGGCCTGGGCGATGGTCAGTTCGTGCTGGAAGCCCGGCGCGAGCTCGGCCACGGTGCCGAACTGACGGACCGCCTGGCGGGCGGCGTCCCGACCCGGTTCGGCCGACAGCCCCTGCGCGGCGTCCAGGAGGCCGTCTCGCAGCTCGTCCACCATCCGGTCCTTGATCCGTGCGGGGCCGTGAAGAACGGCCGTCAGATCGGCGATGTGGGACTCGATGGGGTCATCGGCCAGCGCCTCGGGCGTCCTCACGTCGCGTGCCCGGCGGCCGGGGCGGGCTCCAGCACCGAGCCGATCGCGGCGGTGAACTCCCTCCACCCCGTGCGCTCCTCGGCCAGAGTGCGCCGCCCGGCGTCGGTGAGTTCGTAACAGCGCTTCCGCCGTTCACCCACCGACTCCCAGACGCTGCGCAGCAGTCCGAGCCGCTCCAGCCGGTTGAGCGCGGGGTAGATGGTGCCCTTGCGCAGCTCCAGCACGCCGTTGCTGCGCTCCGAGACCGCGGTGATGATCGCGTAGCCGTGCAGTGGGCCGGACTCCAGTACGGACAGCAGCAGTCCGTCCAGGTGCCCGCGTACCGCATCCGTCTTCATAGTCAGGCAGCCTACCCAAACGGGCCACCTCTGTGCTACCTATCGATAGGCAGCCAACCCATTGGCTGCCTATCCGAGAGGGCTCCTGTGACCAAGTTCCTGCTTTCCCTGCATGTCCTGGCGGCGATCCTGACGGTCGGGCCCATCACGGTCGCGGCCTCGATGTTCCCCCGCTACGCCCGGACTCCGGCCGGCGACGGCGACGGCCCGGGGGAGGGGAACGGCAGGACCGCGGCGTTCCTGCACCGGATCTGCCGTGGCTACACGGTCGTGGGCCTCGCCGTACCGGTCTTCGGCGCCGCCACGGGGGCACAGCTGGGCGTCCTGACCGATGCCTGGCTGCTGGCCTCGGTCGGGCTGACGGCCGCCGCCGCGGCCCTGCTCCTGATAGTGATCCTCCCCGGGCAACAGCGACTGCTCGCCCTGCCCACGGACGAGGTCCCGGACGGGGGCGCCGTGGAGATGATGCGGGCGTCGGCGGCCCGGCTCTCCATGACCACCGGGATCTTCAATCTGCTCTGGACGGCCGTGGTCGTCCTGATGATCGTCCGGCCCGGCTCCACGACGGGAGCCTGACACCAGGGGCGACCCGCCCCGCCTCTCCCGACAGGCGGGGGGACTGCCAGGGCCTGACCGGGGGAGGGCCGACAGTGGCTGGGGCCCTTTCGGTCCCTGCCCTTCAGTCCCTGTATGAAAGTGCAGGTCAGAGACGTTCCGGTCCCCGGAAAAGGGACTGAAGGGACTCAACTTCCTAGTTATAACTCCACTAGCGCGTAGGCGCGTGTATGCGCGGGCGTATGAATGTATGTATGTATGCCTTGTATCTAGGCTGGCTCATAATTAGGGATTTCAGTCCCTTCAGTCCCTGATCAGAGGGGTACTACCCCTCTGACCTGCGGTTTTCCCAGGGACTGAAGCACAGGGACCGAAAGGGCCCCAGCCCTGCCTCTGGCCGTTCAGACCCTCCACCGGACCCCTCCGTGCCGCCGGAGGGCGCGCCGCCCCCTCCGGGAGCCTGTTTCCCGGCAACTCGCCCGGAGGGACCCGCCAGTCCCTGCGTCCGGTCGGTCCCTGCCTCCGCCGCACGGCGGAGGCAGGGACTCAAGGGACCGGGAATCTGATAGAACGGCACGCGGGTCGAAACCGTCATTCCCTGCGGATCCACGTCATAGACTCTCTTCCGAAAGTGAGTCCCTTCGGTCCCTGCCCACGGCAGGGAACCCCCTGTGACCAGCAGGCTTCCGGCAGGGAACCAAGGCCCGACGACCGGACCCGACGAGGACGACTGCGTGCAGCGCCACGGTGAGACGAGCTCAACCGCTCCCCCCGCCAGGTCGGTGGCCCCGCTTGCCCTTGCCCGCTGGTGCGCCGGAAACGGCTGGCCGGTCCATCCGCTGGCCGCAGGACGCAAAACGCCGGCCGCCAACTGCCCCTCCTGCAAGGACCGGCACCACGATCCCGCGACGTGCCCGTGCCTGCCCGCAGGACGCCCCTGCCACGGCTTCCACGCGGGCACCACGGCCCCGGACAGGATCGACCGCTGGTGGGGCGACACCCCCCGCGCCGGGGTCGGTGTCGCCTGCGGTCCGGCCGGCCTGGTCGTCATCGACGTCGACGCGCACTCCGCCCCCGTCCCCGACCGGGGCCGCCTGCTCCCGGGCATCGCGATCCACGAGTCCGTCAACCTCGACGGGCTCGCCTCGGGCTTCGACACCCTGGCGCTCCTCGCGGCACTCCGGAGACAGCCGTCCCCCGCGGAGGACGAAAGCACCCTGAGGGTCCGTACGCCGTCGGGCGGGCTGCACGTCTGGTACCGGAACCCGGCCCCCGCCCCGCGGTACCGGTCCTCGGCCGGATCCAGCCCGAAGGTCGCCCTCGCCTGGCAGGTCGACGTACGGGCCCACGGCGGATACATCATCGCCCCGGCGACCCGCACCTCCCAGGGCACGTACGAAGCCGTCGGCGCCACCCGGATGCCCGCCCCGCTGCCGGAGTGGCTCGCCGTGGAACTCACCCGCACCGGACATGTCCTGACGCCCGACCGCCCGAGAACGCCCCCAGCCCCGCTCGCCGCCCCCCTTCCCCGTGCCCGCGGCGCGCGCAGCCCGAAGCGCGCCCAGCGGGTGCTCGACCCGCTCGTCGGCGCCGTCCGCGCGTGCGCGGCGACGCCCGAGGGAGCCGGGTTCACGGAGAAGCTGAACCGCGCCGCGTTCACGGCAGGGGGCCTGATCGCCGCCGGGCACCTGGACGAACGGGCCGTCCGCCCCCTCCTGGCGGACGCGGCCGATGCCGCCAGGCCCTGGCAGACGGCGCGCAACGAGAAGATCATTCATGACGGTCTCGCCGCCGGGACCGTCCGTCCGCTCCACCTCGAAGGACGTTCATGAGCAGCGCCGAAAGCAAGCGTTTTGACGCAACTGCCGCCGCTCAGCAGATGCTCGATCTTCAGGACGACATCCCGGCCCTGCCCGCGCAGACGTCGGCCGAGCAGCCGCCCGCACCGGCGGCCCCCGCTGCCCCTCCGGCCGGGGCCACGGACGGACAGCTGCCCACCACCCTCACCGACCGCGGCAACGCGAAACTGTTCGTCCGCCTCTACCGCGACGCGTTCCGGCATGTCGAGGGCCTGGGCTGGTTCTGCTGGGACGGATACCGGTGGAAGCGCACCGGAGGGGAGAAGGCCGCGCTGTGGGCGGCGGGGGAGATGGCCGAGGAGATGCCGGAGGCCGACCCCCGCGGTGTGTTCAGCAACCGCGAGCTGTACCTCCACAAGAAGCGCACGCTGTCGACCACCGGCATGAAAGCGCTCCTCGTCCAGGCCAAAGCCTCCCCGGACCTGTCCCTGGACCCCGACACCCTCGACGGCGACCCCTACGCCCTGTGCACCCCCGAAGGCGTCGTCGACCTGACCACCGGCAGGCTCCGCAAGCCGGACGCGACCCGGGACTTCCACTCCCGCGCCACCAGCGTCGCCCCCGAGGCCATGCCCACCCCGCGCTGGGACCGCTTTCTCACCGACACCTTCGGCGACGACGCCGAAGGCCGGGAAATGATCGACTTCCTGAACCTGCTCCTCGGCTACTCCGTCACCGGCGACGTCGGGGCCCAGGTCCTGCCCTTCCTCCACGGACAGGGCAAGAACGGCAAGTCCGTCCTCCTCGACGTGATGATCCAGATCCTGGGCGACTACGCGGACGCCGCCCCGCCCGGCTTCCTCATGGACCGCGGCGCGTTCTCCGAGCACTCCACCGAGCTCACCGAGCTCCACGGCCGCCGCCTCATCGTCTGCAGCGAACTCAAACCGAACGACAAGTTCGACGAAGCACGTGTCCGCCTCCTGACCGGCGGCGACAAGATCAAGGCCCGACGCATGCGGCAGGACTACTTCTCCTTCACCCCCACCCACCACCTCTGGCTCCTCGGCAACCACCGCCCCGAGGTCTCCACCGGCGGCTTCGCCTTCTGGCGCCGTATCCGCCTGCTGCCCTTCGAACGCGTCGTCCCCGACGCACACAAGATCGACAACCTGGCCGTCGAACTCGTCCGCGACGAAGGCCCCGGCATCCTGCACTGGCTCACCGAAGGCGCCCGCCGCTACCTCGCCACCCGCGACCCCCTCACCGGCCCCGACCGGGTCCGTATCGCCACCAGCGCCTACGCCAACACCGAGGACCACATCGGTCGCTTCCTCGCCGAATGCTGCACCCGTGACACCGAGACCCACCCCGACCTCCGCGTCGAGCAGGGTCTTCTCTACAACGCCTACAGCTCCTGGTGCACCGCCGGAGAGGGCATCCGCCCCGCCACCGCACGCACCTTCGCCACCCGGGTCCGGCAGGAACTCGCCCTCGCGTCACCCTCCGACATGATCAAATCCAACGGCAGGAAGTTCTACCCCGCCCTGGCCCTGGTGGCCGAGTAGATGCCGCCCGCCGACGCATCGCCGCACCCATACCCCGGACCCCTCTACGATGAAGGGGCCCACCCCCGCGCGGACGTCCCCGCCGCGCCCCGGGCCGGGACACAACGAAAGCACCGGACGGACCACCACCGGCGCAGCCCCACACAGGAGGGAACGCGGCCATGAGCTCGCTACTGACCGAGAGCGACCTCAGCGACGAAGCCCGCATCGTGTGGCTGGAGAACCCCGACGCCCTCGACTACGTCCGCCAGGCCCTCGACAAGACGCCCCGCCGCCGCAACAAACCCCGCTACGCCCGCGACGGCAGGATGATCGGCTACACCGAACTCGACGAGACCGCGGACGCCGACCCCGACAGCGGCCTCTACCGCCGCCGGGTCTTCTTCCTGCTTCCCCACGACCGGGACACCGCCCCCGAAGGCGTCTACCGCCAGGGAGCGCCCGGCGAGGCCGTCGACCCGCGGACCGTCGAGGCCCGCAAGGTCGGAGAGAAGACCCTCCGCTCCCAGCAGGGCGCTGCCGCGTCCGTGTCTTCCGCGAGCCGCTGACACACCGGGCCGCCCGGTACCGCAGCGTTGCGGACCGGCGGCGTCAACCGGGCGGCAGCCCGCGCCGGGCCGGATTCCCCGTACGGTGGATCAGCGTCCGCTGCGCGCGTCGCCCAGACCCTGCCACCGCTCCGCGATGTCCGCGGTGGGTGCGGGGAGCTGGAACTGGTCGAGTATCCGCATCACGATGTGGTCCACGATGTCGCCGATACCGCGCGGGATGTCGTAGAAGGCGGGCATGGGCGGGACGATGCGCGCCCCCATCCGGGAGAGGGCGAGCATGTTCTCCAGATGGATCTCGTTCAGCGGTGTCTCCCGCGGTACGAGAACCAGCGGGCGGCGCTCCTTGAGCGTGACGTCGGCCGCGCGGGCGATGAGATTGTCGGCGAATCCGTGGCGTACCGCCGCAAGGGTCTTCATGCTGCACGGCACGATGACCATTCCCGCGACGGGATAGGAGCCGGAGGAGATCGTGGCGCCCTGCTCACCGAACTTGTGACTCACATCGGCGAGTTCGGCGAACTGCCGGCTGGTGCGGGACGTCTCCACCTCGATGGTGGAGCGGGCCCAGGTGCTCAGGACGAGATGGGTCTCCACCTCCGGCACCTCCCGCAGGACCTCCAGCAGGCGGAGAGCGATCGGGGCCCCGGTGGCGCCGGTGACTCCGACAACGATCCGGATGGGGACGTGTGTGGGGGTGGGGGCTGTCACAGCATGCTCCTGGTACGGGAAGGAAGGGGAGGGGGCGGACCGGCCGGGAGGGAGGCACACAGCGGCCCTCCCTCCCGTCGGTGCGGGCTACAGAGGCAGGACACCCGCCCAGCGCCTGCGCAGGTCCTCGCGGGTCGCGTCGTCGACGCGATTGGCCGCCGGGTACTGGTCCTTCCACGCGAACGGCTTGGTCGCGTCGATCAGCACGATGCCCATCGACAGGTCGCCGTCCACCCGCTTGGCGGGCGACAGGCGCGGATCGATCGCGGTGGTCGGTGCGCGCAGCACCTGGAGGGACTCCGACGGGTCGACGCGGGTGAACACCGCCCACAGGACGTGGTTGATGTCGGTGATGTCGATGTCCTCGTCGACCACCACGAAGTACCGCTCCATCCCGCCGGTACGCTTGCGCCCCGCCGCCGCGAGCAGCGCGTGCATGGCGTCGCCCGCGCCGGTCTGTTCGATGGAGACGACCATCATGAGCTGCCGGGCGTACGCCCACACCCCCTTGATGTTCTGCACCCCGGAGGCTTCCAGGTGGTCCCAGGTCACCGACGCCGAGTACAGCGGGACGGCCTGGTCACCGGCCGGAACGGTCGGGAGCATCGGCGGGGCGCCCAGGATGATCGGGTCGTCGCGGTGCAGGATCCGGGTCACCCGGACCACGGTCTCCTGGCCCGAGTGGGTGTAGTAGCCGGTCCACTCCCCGAACGGGCCTTCCAGTACGGACTCCTCCTCGACCGGCGGCAGTTCACCCTCGATGACGATCTCCGCGTACGCCGGGACGGGAAGGTCGCTGCCCGGTGCGTACAGCACCTCGACCCCCTGCCCGCGCAGCCCGCCCGCCAGGTCGTACTCCGACATCCCGGACGGCGCGGCGATCGCCGCCGCGGTCGAGAGGATCGGGTCCTGGCCCACCACCACCGCGATCGGGCAGTTCAGGCCGCGCTGCCAGTACTTCTCGGCGATGGCCTTGGCGTGCCGGTTGCCGAGCATCCAGAGCGAGAGCCGGTCCCGGCCCTGGACACAGGCCCGGTACGTGCCGACGTTGACCCAGCCACTGTCGGGGTCACGGGTGATGACCATGCAGGCGGTACCGATGTAGCGGCCGCCGTCCCCGTCGTGCCACCGCGGCGCGGGGAAGACACCGAGATCCACGTCATCGCCGACCAGGACGTTCTCCAGCACCGGGCCCGTGGCGACCTCCACCGGAGGAATCGGTTCGAGCCGCTTGCTCAGGTCCTTCCACTCCCGAACGATGTCCAGCTTCCCCGTCTCCGGCGGCAGCCCGAGGGCCACCGCCGTACGGGCGGCCGTCCCCATGAAGTTGGTGAACACCCGGTACCCCGCCGGGAAGCCGGGGATGTTGTCGAACATCAGGGCGGGGCCTTCCTTCTCCGCCATCAGTTCGGAGATGCCGCCGATGTCCAGGTCCCGGTCCGCGCCGTCGATCCGGAGGACCTCGTCCTTCCCCAGGGTCCCGGTGATGTGGTCGATGTAATGCCGAAGATCACGGAATGCGCTCATGTGCCGTCGGGAGCCGGGCGGCAGGCCCGGAGTCTCCCGTCCTCCTCATTCTCGAAGGCGGCCGGCTGCGGCTGAAGCAGCCGGCCGCGAAGCGTGCGGCTGCCGCCCGGGCAGGGGCCCGGGCGGGGCTCGCACACCGAGGATTCGCACCGGCCCCGACCGCGGGCAACGAGCAGGCACACGGATGCCGGTTTTCACGAGATATAGAGTCGGGATACATGGAATCCCTCGATCTGCAGCTGATCCACGCACTGAAGATCGACGGCCGCGCACCACTGCGCCGGATCGCCTCGGTGCTGGGTGTCTCCGACCAGCTGGCCGCCCGCCGCTACGCCCGGCTCTGCGAGACGGCCGGGCTCCGCGTCGTGGGACGGCTCAACCCCCGGCCGGTGGGACAGACCGTGTGGGTGCTGCGCCTCCAGTGCGTCCCCAGCGCCTCGCACGGCATCGCCCGCGCACTGGCCGAGCGGGACGACACCCGGTGGGTCCAGCTCGCCTCCGGCGGGACCGAGGTCATCTGCCACCTCGCGGTGCACGGCGACAGGGACCGGGACGCCCTGCTGCTGGACAGGATCCCCGCGAGCCGCCGGGTCACGGCGATCACCGCGCACCGGATGCTGCGGCTGTTCAAGGGCGGCCCGACCACCTGGCACGGCCCCACCTCCGCGCTGAGCCGGGAGCAGAGCGACGCCCTCGCCCCCGGGTACCCGCCTCCCGACGCCCGCTCCTCGCCGCTGCGGCTGACGGATCTCGACCAGGTCCTGCTGGCCACGCTGACCCGCGACGGCCGTACGCCGCACGCCCGGCTGGCCGCCGAGGCCCGCTGCCACGAATCGACCGTGCGCCGCCGCATCGCCCACCTGCGTACGGCCGGGGCGCTCTTCTTCGACGTGGACGTCGACGAGAGCACGCTGGGAGACCCGGCGGCCACGGTGATGTGGATGGCCGTGCGGCCCGCACGGCTCGCAGCCGTGGCCGCCGCGCTGGCAGAGCACCCGGAAGTGGCGTACGCGGCGGCCACCACGGGGCGTACCAACCTCTTCGCCAAGGTCCTCTGCCCCGACGACGAGTACCTGTACACCTACCTCTCCGACCGCGTCGGAGCCCTTCCCGGCATCGACACGGTCGAGACCGCCCCGGTCATCCGCGTCTTCAAACGCTCGGGCGCCGTCGCCCGCGACCGGGGCCGGCCGGTGGGCGCGAGCGGCGAACGACGAAGCGCCCAGGGACATTCACCCTCATGAGTGACGCACCGACCGGTGCCCCGCCCAGGACAGCGGTCGGTGAACTCCGCCGCACCGCGACGGTCAGGACGCCTGCGGTCCGACGGTGAGCACGATCTTGCCCGTGGTCCGGTCGGTCTCTCCGAGGGCGTGCGCCGCGGCCGCTTCGGCGAGCGGGAAGACGGCCTCGATGTGGGCGCGCAGCGAGCCGGCCTCCACGAGGTCCGCGATCGCCCTCATGCCCGCGTGGTCCGCCTCCACGAGCAGGGTTTCGACGCGGACACCCAGCCCGTCCGCCCGTGCGGCCTCGTCCGGGTCCGTCCCCGGCAGGAGGGAGACGAGGACGCCGCCGGGGCGCAGGATGCCGAGCGACCGGGCGCGGGTGTCGCCGGAGAGGGGGTCGAGGACGACATCGATGTTCTGGACGGCTTCGGCGAAGTCGACGCTGCGGTAGTCGATCACCTCGTCGGCGCCGAGCGAGCGGACGAAGTCGTGCTTGGGAGCGCTGGCGGTGCCGATGACGTACGCGCCGCGGGCCTTGGCGATCTGGACGGCGAGATGACCGACGCCACCGGCGGCCGCGTGGACGAGGACCCGCTGACCGGGGCGGACCCCGGCGGTGTCGACGAGCGCCTGGTACGCGGTCAGGGCGGCGAGCGGGAGGGCCCCGGCCTGGATGTGGTCGATACCGGCGGGCTTGTGGGCGAAGGCGCGCGCCGGGGCGGTCACGTACTCGGCGTGGGAGCCCACACCGTACGGGTAGGGGAGCATGCCGAAGACCTCGTCGCCGGGCTTGAACAGGGTGACGCCGTAGCCGACGGCTTCGACGACTCCGGAGACGTCCCAGCCGAGGACGAGCGGCAGCCGGTCGAGGAAGCCGCCGCCGGCCCGGTGCTTCCAGTCGGTGGGATTGACACCGGCCGCGCGGACGGCGACCGAGATCTGGCTCGGTCCGGGGACGGGCTTCGGCAGACGGACCTCCTTGAGGACGTCGGGGGTGCCGTTGATGTCCTGGCTGATGGCGCGCATGGTGGCGGCGGCCGGTGCGGTGTTGTCCGCTGTGCTGTGGCTCATGGGTCCAGCGTGGCGGACCGGCCCGTTCCGTACCATGGCATGATTGCCATCTTTCGACAGGATCCTGCCATGGGACATGTTCACCGCGTCGTCGTCCTCGCACTGGACGGCGTGTACCCGTTCGAACTGGGCATTCCGAGCCGGGTCTTCGGAGCCGCGGACGGCCGGTACGAGGTGGTCACCTGCACCGTCGACGGACGCCCCGTGCGGACGAACTCCGATTTCTCGGTCCATGTCGAGCACGGCCCGGAGGTGCTGGCCA
Organism: Streptomyces sp. NBC_01237; assembly: GCF_035917275.1. Taxonomy (NCBI): domain Bacteria; kingdom Bacillati; phylum Actinomycetota; class Actinomycetes; order Kitasatosporales; family Streptomycetaceae; genus Streptomyces; species Streptomyces sp. NBC_01237. Next base: position 309,470 of record NZ_CP108510.1, read on the forward strand.
CGGCCGACACCGTTGTGATCCCCCCGTTCGACACCTCACTCATCACGCGGGAGGTGCCACCGGCCCTCGCCACAGCCCTGGCCTCCGTTCCGACGGGCGCGCGCGTCGTGTCGATCTGCACCGCCGCCTTCCTCCTCGCGGCCGCCGGACTGCTCGACGGCCGCCCGGCCACCACACACTGGGCGCTCGCCCGCGTCTTCCAGCAGTGGTTCCCGCACATCGCGCTCGATCCGGACGTGCTCTTCGTCGACGACGGTGACGTGCTGACATCGGCGGGCGCCGCCTCGGGGGTCGACGTCTGCCTGCACCTCGTACGCAAGGACCACGGCACCGAGATCGCCAACCGTGTCGCGCGCGCCTGCGTCGTACCGCCGTGGCGGGACGGCGGGCAGGCGCAGTACATCGAGCAGCCGGTGCCCGAGACCTCGGCGAACGGAACCGCGGCCACCCGTCAGTGGGCGCTGGAGAACCTGCGCGAGCCGCTGACCCTGGCCGAACTCGCCGACCACGCCCGCATGAGCCTGCGGACCTTCGCCCGCCGCTTCGGCGAGGAGGTGGGCATGAGTCCGGGGCGGTGGCTGATCCAGCAGCGCGTCGCCAGGGCACGCCATCTGCTGGAATCCACCGACTTTCCGGTGGACGACATCGCCGCCCAGGTCGGCTTCGGCACGGGTACGTCGCTGCGCCAGCACCTGCACACGGCCATCGGCGTGACCCCGCTCGCCTACCGGCGCACCTTCCGGGGCGTACCGGCGGACATCCACTGAGACCGAGCGGGGGAGGGAACTCCCGCTCGTGGCACCGCTCATGATGACGTGTGAGGTAATCGCGGCTCCGCCCACTCCCGGCTAGGTTCGGTCACCGCTCATGTTCCCGGAACCGAGGAGCCCGACCGTGCCCGCTTTCGGCTTCGCCCATCTCCGCAGCCGCCGTCATCACTCCGACATCATCGAGTACCTGGAGCGCATCCAGGCAACCCTCGACCCCTTCGAGGGCCGCTTCGTCATCCACGGCCCGCCCACCCAAGTGCTGGAGGGGAACTGGCCCGGCACCATGGTGCTGATCGAGTTCCCCGGCCTGGACGTGGCCCGCGCCTGGTACGACTCCCCGGCGTACCAGGAGATCCTGCCGCTGCGCAGCGACCACATCGAGGGGGACCTCCTGCTGATCGACGGCGTCGGTCCGGGCTACGACCCGGCCGACCGCGCACGCAGCCTGCGCGCCGAGGCCGAACAGGCGGGGGAGCGGGACTCGTAGGACCGAAACCGCAGGAGGAGCGCGCCGAGGAGCGCCGCGCTACCGGGAGGCCACGCCCATGACGCCGGCGCGCGACGCGCTCTGCTCCGGCAGCACGCCGTTGTGCGCTGCCGTGTCATATCCCGTGCCGTTCTTCTCGGGCAGCACGTACGGCGCGTCCTTCAGCGACCGGCCGGTGAAATAGCGCAGTGCGAGGTCCGCCACGTCATGGGCCCGTTCCAGCACGACCCAGTGGTCCGAGTCGCGCACCTGAAGGAACGTGCCGTGCTCGATCGTCGAGGCGAAGGCCCGCTGCTCGTCCACGGGGGTGAGATTGTCGTGCTCGCCGCTGAACACCAGCGTCGGCACCCCGTCGAGCCCTCCCTCCAAGGAGGGGACCGCCGTGCTGAGCGCGCGTTCCAGGGAAGCCTGGGCATGCGGCGTGCGGGAGTACGTCTGGTACACGGCCCGCTTCACATACCGGTAGGCGAGGTGCCGGTGGAGCACGGGCAGCGCGGGGTCCCTGCACAGCATGGACTCGGCGAACAACGCCGCGAATTCGTGGAGACGGCCCGCCTCCAACTCGTCGGACAGCTCCTGGAGGCGGGCGTACTGGGCGTCGGAGAGCGAAGTCGGTACGCCGCCGAGGACCAGCCGGGAGACCAGCCGGGGCCGACGCTGCGCACACAGGTACGCGATGACCGCTCCGAAGGAGTAGCCGAACAGATTGACGCGGTCCACGCCTAGGTCGTCGATGATCTGCTCGGTCGCCCGGCAGAGCAGCGGGAGCGCGTCGTGCGCGGCCAGCGGGTCGGCGCTGCCGGTGCCGGGGAGGTCGGCGGTGATCACATCCGTCACCGCGCCCAGCCGGTCCTCGATCTGGGGCCACCCGTACATCCCCTGCAACGCGCCGCCCAGGACGAGTACCGGGTCGGTCCGGGTACGGGGCCCGGGGACCAGCCGGTAGGAGTAGGACAGGCCGTCCACGGTCAGGGTACGGACGATTTCTTCGGGCATGGCTTCCTCATGTTGATGGCCCGCGCCGGGCGGAGCGGCGGCGGTCTCAGGGCGGCGGATCATGCCCGCGTGAGCACCAGGGCGGCGGCGAACCCGCCGAACCCCATCGACGACTTCACCGCGCAGTCCAGACGGGCGGGCCGGGCCTCCTTGGCCACCACCTCGACCTGGACGGCGGGGTCCAGGGATGTGAGGTTCGCGGTGGGCGGGACGAGCTGATGATGGAGCGCCAGCACGGTCAGGGCGGACTCGATCCCTCCGGAGGCGCCGAGGGTGTGTCCGGTCATCGCCTTGGTGGACGTGACCAGCGGACGCTGTCCGCACACCCGGGCGATGACGGCGCTCTCCACGAGGTCGTTGAGGACCGTCCCGGTGCCGTGGGCGTTGACGTGGTCGACGTCGGAGCCGGTCAGACCCGCATCCGCGAGCGCGGCACGCAACGCCCGTTCCAGACCTGCCCCGTCGGGGTCGGGCGCGACGGTCGCGTCGGGGTCGGTGGCCGCCCCGTAGCCGGTGAGCTCGGCCAGGACGGTGGCGCCGCGCGCACGGGCGTGCTCGGGGCGCTCCAGAACCAGCAGACCGGCGCCTTCGCCGAGGACGAAACCGTCGCGGTCGGCGTCGAAGGGGCGGCATGCGGCCGTCGGGTCGTCCCGGCGGGTGGACAGGGCTTTGAGCTGATTGGCGCCGGCCACCAGCAGCCGGCTCGCCGCGGACTCCGCACCGCCCGCGATGACGATGTCGCAGGCCCCGGACCGCAGCAACTGGTGTGCTGTGCCCAGCGCGTGCGTGCCCGAGGCGCAGGCCGTGGAGATCGCGAAGCTGGGCCCTCCCGCCCCGAGATCGCGGCACACGCTGTCGGCCGCCCCACTGACAGGCGTGAGCAGCCCCACCTTGGGGGAGACCCGCCGGGCTCCACGCTCGCCGAGCACGGCGATCTGTTCGTCGTAGAAGGGCACACCGCCGTGGCCCGATCCGATGACCACCGCGACCCGGTCGCCGTCCCACACGCGGTGGTCCAGCCCCGCCGCCGAAACGGCCTCGCGCGCCGCGACCACCGCCAGCTGGGAGAAACGGTCCATCAGCCGGGATGTGGCGACCCCGAGCAGCGCCGCGGAGTCGAACCCGCCGACGGTATAGGCGAAGTCGCAGGCCATCCCCACCAGCGCCGGGTGCGGGCCCACTCCCGACGGTGTGGTGGAGTGCGTGATGTGGTGCCAGGTCCGCCCGGCACCGATTCCGGCGGCCGTGACCAGGCCCACGCCGGTCACCGCCGCCGCGAACCGCGCGCCACGCGCCGCCTTCACAGGGCCGCCTTGAGGCCCACGAGATCGATGAGTTGGGCGACGGTGTGCCGAGAGGTCAGATGTACGTCGTCCAGGTCGATGCCCATCCGGTCCTCGATGATCACCCGCAGCTCCTCCAGGGCCAGCGAGTCCAGACGCAGCTGATGCAGCGGAGTGTCCGCGGGAACCGCCTGTGAGTCGACGCCGAAGTTCTGGGTCAGTACGTCTCGGACGTGTTGCGCGGCGCCCACGGGTCCTCCTTCAACAGTGGTGCCCGACCACCGTTTGGCAGGCCCTGTTGCTGAACGCCGGAACGGGCGAGCAGTTACGCTCCGGGCGCCCCGCACCGGGCCGCTCGCACACCAGAACGAAGCACCGGCCGATTCCGTCGACGGCCAACGGGGGTGTGCATGCGGCCGGGACTTGATGGACTGGGCGGATGAAGATCCTGTCGCCTCGTGTCCTACGGGCCCTCGAACGGTTCAATGCCGCTTATCCCTGGGACCACAACGCCCACTTCCACCGCTGGATCCTGCGGCAGCTGCCCGGACGCTTCGACCACGCCCTGGACATCGGCTCCGGCAGTGGCGACCTCGCAAGACTCCTGGCCGGACGTGGCGCCGCCGTGAGGGCGGTCGATTCCGATCCGGTGATCACTGCCCGGGCCCGGAAGCTGACTCCCGCCGCGCTTCCTGTGACCTACACCGTGGCGGACGTCGTAGCCGAGTTCCCCTCCGGCTCCTACGACGTCATCACATGCGTCGCCACCCTCCACCATCTGCCGTTCGCCGAGACGCTCACCTGCTTCCGCCGTCATCTGGCGCCGGGAGGAGTCCTGGTGGTCGTCGGCCTGTCCCGCGCCCGGACGCCTGTGGACCACCTGCTCGGTGTCGCGTCCATTCCGGCCAACGCGGCCATGGGCTGGCTGAAGAACAAGGGCCGTCCTTCGCCCCGGCCCGTCTCCATGACGGCGCCTGTCCGCTCGGCGGACATGACCTTTGACGACATCGTCCGCGCAACCGGAAACATCCTCCCCGGCGCGCGACTGCGACGACGTCTGTTCTGGCGCTACACGCTCGTGTGGGACCAGCCCGAGGCAGGCCAGGGGTTCGGCGAAGGAGGCTGATGATGACAAGCCTGCCCCGTGTACGCGGTCGGGTCCCCGCGTTGGGGTGCTTCTCCGGTCTCCGATCAGGAGACGGCTCTGAACACCTGACGGCGTTTCTGGTCGTCCCTCTCCCGTCGCTTGACGGCGAGCTGGTCCTGGTAGGCGGCCGCTGCGCTCTTGTAGCGGTCGAGGAAGTCCGGGGAGTTCAGCCGTTGTTGCTTGGGCATCTCCCTGACTGCGGCGACGGCGTCCTCGGGGGTGAGGTAGGCAGCGAGCATGGCGTTGATCTGGTAGATCCCAGCGCGCTGTTTCTTCACCAACTGGGCCAAGTCCAGGTCTCGCATCGCAGCGTTCACCGCAGGACGGCTCAGCTTGAGCATCTTGGCGATGGTGCTCTGGTCGATCTCGATGCGTCCGCCGGGCTCGCTGTGCGCGCGGAGCTTGAGCAGCACGCGGTAGGCCGCGGGTAGCAGGTCCAGATCGGCGACGATGCCTTCGGCGTTGACGGCAGCGAAATGCAGACTCACTGGTCAGTCTCCCTCTCTTGCCGCTGCGCGCGGTCTTTGCGGCGCTGGGCTCGTTGTTCCGCCCGGTCGGTCCGCAGCCTGTTGATTTCCTCGCGCATCTTCTCCAAGGAGGGGAAGCGCACCAAGTCGGGGAGGCTCTGGTCCGATCGGATCTTCGAGATGGTGGTGTGCTGGTCGACCTTGACGTACTCGGCCGGGGTGGTTTCGGTGCCGGGGATGAACTCTGCGACACGGTAGCTGTAGGGCGGGTTGAACTGGTAGACCCCGCGCTTCACCTTGAACACGATGCCGTGCAACATGACCTCGGACAGTGCCTCGTTCGCCTTCGTACGGGATACGCCTAGGACGGTTGCCATCTCCTCCTGCGTCAGTTGGATGCGACCTCCCGCACGTTGGCAGGCGATGAGCAGCAGGATTATCCGCAGAGGCAGCGCCTCGCGGAAGAACTGCGCGATGACGAGGAAGAACTCCAGGCTGTCCATGGAGAAGGCGTTCGGTTGGTTCGGAGCACCGTAGAACTCCATCGGCCTGCGCTGGCTGTCAAGCGTCAGCTTCCGGCCGGGGTACTGCCGGGCGAGGTCGTCCAGGCCTCTGACTGGCATGAGGTGCTGATCAAAAGCGTCGGATGGATCGTTCAGAGGCAGCTTGGGCTGTGGCTCGCCACGAAGACCGGCGTTCCTGCGATGCTGCGGATCGGTTGGCACGAGATAGCTCTCCCAGAAACTGGATCTTCCTTCCGGCGACAATATGTCACCTCAGCTTGACATCCATGTTGCTTGGACACGACACGCCAAAGAGTTGTGTCCCACCAGAGGGGACACAACTCCCACACTGCGTTCCCTGAGTCATGCGCACACCGATGAGCCATTAGATGTTACCTCTACTTGACATCCACCCTGGATTTATGTTGCCTCCAGTTGACATTGAAGGGGCGATAAGCCCCCTCAGTCGGGACACATCGTCTTGGTTATGTCCCGGCTGAGGGGACACATCTCCTAACCCGCATGTCTTTGACCTGGGGTTTCTTAGCTTTCGTCAGTATTAGTTGGCTGAGGTCCACTTCTGGCCGCAGGAGGCCGTGGTGAGTGTGGCTTCGCATGCGGGCCGGAAGACGGGCTGCGGACCGTAGAGGGCAGTAGCCCACCGAGTCTCGGGTCGTGTCGGCCGTGACGGACAGTCACCAAGGAGCAGGGTTGGAGTCCGTGGCGGATTCCGCCGCCGGCTCCGGGGCTGTTCGGCTCCCGCACCCCCGGATGCCAGAATTCACTCTTTCGGTACCTGGGGGTACTGTTCCGGGGCGAAGGCCTACAGCCTTTCCCTGTGAAGTGAGGTCCAGCGGCCTGACATTGATTAACCGTCAGACGCGGCTCGGATCGGCAATCTAAGGGGTTCTCCAGATTCCGCCAACGTTACATAGTGCATTAACTCGATGCACTTGTTGCGCTGAGCCCTGACATGGACTCCCCCTCCTCCTTAGTGGCCAAGTGCCCGCGAAGCGGGCTCCTCGGTCCTGGAGGCGAAGCCGGAAGGAGCCAGCCGGGGAGCGAAGCGGACCAGTCATCAATTGCAGTGCTTCGCACTGCAATTGATCCTGAAGCGAAGCGAAAGGATTGAACCTGCTTCGCAGGGCGAAGTGCGTAGCGCTTCGCTTCGCCCATTGAGCGAAGCGAAAAGGGCCCCTCTGCTTCGCATGGGCCCTGCGAAGCAGGGCCGCGGGGAGCGAAGCGAGCCGCTTCGCTTGCACAGCGCGCAGCGCTGTGGGAC